>CALLLI010000225.1 GCA_938082635.1 uncultured Verrucomicrobiales bacterium | reverse complement strand
TCGGAGGGCGGCGCTTTGGGTGAGGTGTTGATGGGCTTGTTGGACTTGAGGGTAGTGTTCTTGATAGGCTTTGGGATGGTCTCCGGTGAAGGGGACGGCGGTGGCTCCCCATTGGTGGGCGTAGCGTGTGAGGGTGGCGTCAGTGGGCATGGCGTGGTGGGTGAGGGCTGTTTGTTAGCGACGCTTGTAGTTCTGGTGGTCGCGAAGTTGGCTGTTGAGATGGAGGTCGACGGGATGGGCGGCTCCGATATGGTGTCCTTGATGGTAGACCTCGGGGAATGTGCTTGGATCAAAGGGGGTGTGGCGGAGTTCGATGCGGTGCCCACGTAAGGTGAGGCTGACTTCGTAGAGTTGGTTGTAGAGGCGAATGGTGCCGTTCTTGCGGACGGTGCGCGTGACGCGGGTGTGGAAGAGTTTTTCGAGGGTTGCGGGATCGAGTTCTAGCTGCCGGAGGTGTTCGGCGTTGTCCTGGAAGCGGACTTGTGGGCTTTTGCCGGTGCTGCTGTGGGGGCGGGTGTGGTAGGTGGTTTGGATCCAGTGAGAGAGCTTGGCGTTGAGTGCTTCTAACGTGTGCACTTGTTCTTCTAGGAGGCTGAGGGTGGTTTCGAAGCCTAACTAAATGGTGTGGATGACGCGCTCAACTTTGCCTTTGCTCCAGGCGCGGTAGGGTTTGTGATGGAGGAGCCGGATGCCGAGATTGGCGCAGACGATGTGGGTGTGTTTGCTAATGAAAGGGGCGCCGTTGTCGACGTAGAGTTTGTGGGGGAGGCCCCGGCGGATGACGGCTTCTTTGAGAGTGTGGTGGAAGGTTTCGGTGCATTCCCTGAGGTAGTAGGCGGCGTAGGGGAGGAGGCGCGTATGGTCATCGATGATGACGGCGAGGTGGGTGGTGAGGGGCTTGCCGTCAGGACCGATGAGTTTGGGGCCGGGGCTGAAGTCGGCCATCCAGGGGTCGTTGGGGAATGGGGCTTCGAAGGCTTTCTTGGATCCTACGCTTTCATCGAGGGTATCTTTTCGGGAGGTGAGTTCGATTCTTTAAGGAAAGTGATAGATAGTGGTGAGGGATGGGAGATCGCGGCCTTCGTCTTGCTTGAGCCAACGTTGGTAGGCGACTTTGATGGGGATGCCTGGGAACGTTTCGCGTTGAGTGATGATCCATTCTTACTGCTGGAGGGTAAGGGTGTGGCGCTGACCGAAGTCCTGACGAGGGTCTTGGGTGAGCGCGGTGAAGCCATTTTCTGATAGGTGTACCACCAGTCCTCGAGAGTGCGTGCGGCATAGCAACGACCGTGATCGCTGGGCCAGGGTTTGGTCGCGGCTCGCTTGAGTGCGTCTGCGAGGGTGAGACCTTCTTCGAGGCATTCGGTGAGGTACGTGATGGCGCTGTAGCGGACGAGGGCGCCTTGTTCCTGCGGGGTGATGGGAGGGTTGTCAGGCATGCTGAAAGGTGTATCCCCACGGTGGCATTTGAGAAAGTGTAGGGATGTGTGGGGTGATCTTTGGCGGGAGATAGTGGTTTGTTAGCCTGGGGTGAGACAACGGTAATCACCGAGGAGGCTTGTCCCTTGGGCTGCTAACTCTAGGAGGACCTGACTGAGATTGCCTGCGGCGTGGCGTATGGCTTTCCAAAGGGCTTGAGGCGACGCTGTGCGCGGGAGTCGTTGCCCAAAGAACTCGGTCAGGCTAATGGCTCTGTTCGTCCTGGAGAATCGCTTCCATACCCGGTCGAGGTAGTCTCGGACAGTTTCGCTTTGCGCCAGCGGGGCTTGGTCCTGAGTGCTGGTGGCGAGTCGATCAAAGTGCTCCTGGAGGTCAGGTACGTTGATGGAGCGATAGGGTGACAGTGCATCGGGGAGGACGCTTGATTACGGCGCTCGATGATGAACGTTGGTCAGCTCATACGGCTTCCCCGATGGCGACTGATATCGACGATTGCTGGGAGTGCGTGACTTACGACGAACCGCCGACAGATCCTCCTTCATTTAGGCGTTTCGTGCGGGTTGAGGTCGAGATTTCGTGAACGATTAGACTAACAAGTTTAGTGGGTTCTCGCGGTTTGCTAGCGGGATGTCGACGGTGGTGTTGAGGCGGTGGGATTCGAAGACGGCGGCGATCATTTCGACGCTCATTCGGGCTTCGTAGATGCTGGCTTCGGGTTGGAGGTCGCCTTCGATGGCTCGGATGAGGTCGATGCAGGCGTCGACGTTGCCTCGGTGGTGGCCGTTGCCGGTGAAGGTTTCTGGTTTGCCCGGGCCTTGGGTGGTGAGGGGGATCCATTTTTTGCCGGAACGCCCGGGCGACCATCCTGGGTCGGGGAGCCAGAAGGCTTTTGGGGTGTAGCCGACGTCGTAGAGTTCGATGATGCCTTTGGAGCCCATGATCTTGATGCCAAAGCGTGAGGGTTTGCCCGCTTGATCCCGCCAGGAGTTGAAGTAGGCGGTGGCGCCGCTTTCTAAGCCATACATGGCGGAGAGTCGGTTGCCGGCTAGAGGGCCGATGCCCTCTGGGCCATCGTGAACGTGTTCCTTGGTGATGAGTTTGCGTCCTTGATAGACTCTGGCGGAACACCATTCGGGAGCGCCGCCTAGGTGGTGCATGAGATTCATGACGTGGGAGCCGAGGGCCCAGAGGTCTTCGCCGCCGCCGCGTCGATCATCTTTGCCGCGACCACGGATTTCTAGCACTTCACCGAGCTCGTCGCTGTCGATGAGGTCATTGATGACTTGGAGGACCGGGCTGTAGCGGGTTTGGAAGGCGATGGCGAGTTTGGTGTTGGCTTTCTCGGCGGCAGTGACCATGGCATCGGCTTCTGCTAGGGTGCGGCACATGGGCTTTTCCAGGTAGATGCCTTTCACGCCTGCGTCGATGGTGGCGAGTGTCATGGCGTGGTGTTGATCGAGCCAACGAGGGGCGATGGAGACGAGGTCGGGTTTCACCTCCTTGAGCATGGTGTGGAAGTCGGCGAATCCTTTGATGTCGTTGCCTAGGCGCTGGGTTGCTTTGGCTAGGCCGTCGGCATGGGCGTCGGCCACAGCGACGACGGTTGTCTTGGGGACGTCTTTCCAGACGCTGTCTAGTCCATGCCCATAGTTACCCCGGCCGGTGTGTCCGATGACGGCGACGCGATAGTTTTCCTGGTCTGGCATGTGCTCAGGTTACTCTTTGGATGACTTCGTGATCAATCCGCTTTATTAACGAGGCTTTCCTATGCCTGACGACAACGATCCTGATCCTAAGCCACGCACGCATGCCAACGACCCGCTTCATGGGGTGACGGTCAAGGCGATGGTCTCGACTTTGGTGGAGGAACTTGGTTGGGAAGAGATGGCAGAGCGCGCGCGGATGAATTGTTTCTTCGAGAATCCAAGTGTGAATTCGACGCTGAAGTTTCTGCGCAAGACGCCATGGGCTCGCGAGCGGGTGGAGCGCCTTTATCTCCAAACGCTGGCTCGGAAGGAGAGATACGAACGGCGTGGTCCGGCGAAGAGCTAGCAGGGCCGACAGGCTTTGTCTCACACGAAGACACGAAGGTTTCGGTAAACTCTTCCTTGGCGGTGGTTTCTAGTTTGGCTTGGGTCCCTCTTGTTCGGACTTCTCTGTTGCTAGAGACTCGTCTCGGTAGCTGCGGAGCATGAGACCGGCACTGGCGGCGAAGGTGACTAGCATGATCATGAGATGAGAGGTTTTCATGTTCATGAGGAAACGAAGGCGACTGAGTATCTCGATGATGAGGATAGCGAGACCAATCCTGGTGACGTCCCAAGCCCAACCCTTCTTGGCATTGTAGAAGAGTGCGATGATGCCGACGAAGAAGGGGAGAAAGACGATGCCCACCGAGGTGGTGCCTCGGCCCCACCGCCGCCGCCCATCAAGCCAGAGATCTAGCCAGAGATCTAGCCTGAGCCGTGGCTCGCCGCGTGAATGGAGTCGAAGAAGAAGTAGAGCGAGACTGCACAGAGGACGAGACCTAGCCCGGACTTCTGTAGTCCACATTGTGTGCCGCCGGGTTCATGCATGTGAATCCGCTACCATTGTCTAGAGAGCTCAGCAAGTGAGAGTCTTGTCTGGCCAAATGGAACGGTGGCCTTCAGCATGAGACCATTCCTTATGATAAAACGTTCTTGTCTTCTCTTCCTGGGTTCCCTTCTGGGCGGCCTGCCATTGGTGGGTGAACTTCGGGTTCTGCCAGAGGGCCAGTTGCCGAAAGATCGTCGGCTGGAGCCTCTGAAAGATCTCAATGGCCATTTCCCGTTTGCCGTGCCGAAGAGTCTTCAGGCTTGGGAAAGTCGGGCTGCGGAATTGCGTCAGCAGGTGCGCGTGGCGACTGGCATGTGGCCGATGCCGGAGCGGACGCCTCTCAATGCTGTCATTCATGGCAAGGTCGAACGGGAAGGTTTTACTGTCGAGAAGGTCTACTTTGAGAGTGTGCCAGGATTCTACGTGACGGGCTTGCTCTTTCGGCCAGCGGAGGGTGCTGGCTCTTATCCTGGGGTGCTGAGTCCTCATGGTCATGGTGGGCGTTTGCAGGATCATGGTCCGGAGAAGATTCGCGATTACATCGCGGATGGTGCTGAGCGTTTCGAGAGCTCTGGCAGATTCCCAAAGGTGGCGCGTTGTGCCCAACTTGCTCGCATGGGGTGTGTAGCGTTCCTCTATGACATGATCGGGTATGCGGATAACCAGCAGCTTTCAGAGGATATCGGGCATCGGTTTGCGGAGGCTCGAACTGGGGAAACCAGCGGGAGCTGGGGGCTTTACGGCGCTCAGGCGGAGTCTCGCTTGCAGAGTGTGCTTGGACTGCAGATGTGGAATTCCGTGAGGGCCTTGGACTTTCTTGAGGCTCTGCCCAATGTCGATCCCAAGCGTTTGGCGGTGACGGGTGGGAGTGGAGGTGGCACGCAGACGATTTTGTTAGGAGCTTTGGATGAGCGGCCCGTGGCAGCCTTTCCTCAGGGGATGGTGTCGACGTCGATGCAGGGTGGTTGCACCTGTGAGAACACATCGCTACTTCGTATTGGAACTGGCAACGTGGAGCTGGCGGCGCTCTTTGCGCCGAGGCCGCAAGCGATGACGGCGGCAGATGACTGGACCAAGGCGATGATGACGGATGGCTATCCGGAGTTGCAGATAGTCTATCAGTTCTACAATGCGAAAGCTTCGGTCGAGTGTACAGACCATACCCGTTTCCCGCACAACTACAACTATGTCAGTCGATCACTCATGTATGCGTGGTTTAATAAGCATCTGAATCTCGGCCTTTCAGAGACTCTCGTAGAGGAGGATTTTCCGATGCTGACTCCAGAGGAGCATGCGGTTTGGGACGCCGATCATCCGAAGCCGGAGGGAGGAGAGGCTTTTGAGAAAGCCTTGATGAAGCAACTCGCGGAGGCTTCAGATAAGCAAGTAGCGTCGATGTCGAGGGCTGATCTTCGGGCTGCGTGGACAACGCTCATTGGGCGCTCCTTGCCTAAATACGCGGAGGTCGAATCTGATTCTTATCGGGTGGAGGCGCTCGAAGGCAAGCGTAAGGTTTCATTGGGAGTGGTTAGATCCGTCGCCCATGGGGAAGAGATTCCTGTCGCGGTACATCTATCCGAGGGGAAGGGGCGTCACTTTGCTCTTTGGGTTCACGGAGACGGGAAAGCGGGTGTCGACGATGAGGCTTTGAAGGGTTTGTTAGATAGTGGTGTTACGGTGGTCACGCCGGATCTCTTTGGCCAAGGGGAATTCACTCAGGGAGAGGACGCGTTCTCGCTGAATCGCCGCGTGGAGAACAAACGTGCCTTTGCTGGCTACACGTATGGCTATAACGACACGCTCTTTGCTCAGCGTGTGCACGATATTCTGACAATTCTTGCGACCATGACGGAGGAGGCGGACACGATCACGTTGATTGGTTCTGACGGTGCAGCACCTTTGGCGGCGGTGGCAGCGGCTCTCGCTGGCGACGCTGTGACGAACCTTGCGTTGGACACGGGCGGGTTTCGCTTTGCAACCCTGACAGACTATCGTGATGTCAACTTTCTGTCGGGAGCCGTGAAATACGGTGACTTGTCAGGCGTGTTGAATCTCTGTTCTCCGAAATCGACGTTTGTTAGGACTGCGGAAGAGCCTGCTGGATATGAGGCGATTGTTGCTTGGGTGAAGTGGGCAGTCGGCCAGGGGTAGGCTTGCTTCTGGTGGACGGCCAGGAATGGTCCTCCTACGGAAAGTGTGGGACGGCGGGATGCGTGGGACGGCCATTCTACGGGGCAATGTTAGCCGAGATATTCGCTCATGGCTCTTGGAATGTACGAGCGGAGTGCGTTGATGCGGCGTTCGTCTAGTGGGTGGGTGCTGAGGAATTCCATCGAGGTGGCTTTGCCTTTCTGTTTCTTGTAATCGGCGAAGCGTTGCCAGAAATTGACGGCTTCGCGTGGGTCGTAACCAGCGCGGGCCATGAGGATGCTGCCAATTTGATCGGCTTCGAGTTCGTGAGCGCGAGAGAATTTGAGGAGGCCAAGTTGAGTACCATAGCCAACGCCGGTGGTTAGAAGTCCAGCTTCGGGAATGACGAGGCCAAGGACACCGGCACCGATTTGAGCTGCGCGTTTTTGGCTGACGCGTTCGGCGGCGTGACGTGCTGTCAGGTGGGCAATTTCATGACCGATGATGGTGGCGAGGCCGGCGTCGGTGATGGCGATGGGCATGATGCCCGTATTCACGCCGGCCTTGCCGCCAGGAACGGCGAAGGCGTTCGGCTCGCTATCGGCAAAGAGAACGAACTCCCATTGGACGCCTGGCACATTAGCGACGGCGGCGAGGCGCTGGCCGATCCTGCGAATACGAGCTGCAAGAGCGGTATTGTTAGATCGAGGGGTCTTCTACTTGTATTGCTGAAAGGCTTGCAGGCCCAACTTGTTCTCCTATTGTGGAGACATGGAGATGAGCTGTCGTCGACCCGTTTCCGGCACGATGGCGCAATTAGGAAGGATGCACCCGAAGGTGGCGAGAGCAAGTGCGAGGGGGAGCCAGCGTTTCATGACTATTTCTTGAGAAGCCACACGTTGCGGAAACGCACGGAATTGCCGTGATCTTGGAAGTAGACGGGGCCGTTCTCTGGGCCTTCCTTGAGCGGGGATGCTGTGGTGGAATGATCAGCGACCACATTCTCGTGAATGAGGACACCGTTGTGTCTCACACTGATGCGAGCATCGGATGTCTTCTTTCCTGATTTATCGAAACGAGCGGCCTTGAAATCGACGTCGTAGGTTTGCCAGGTGAGGGGAGGCAAGCACAGGTTTAAGCTTGGTTTGCCGACTGAGTAGATGCCGCCACATTCGTTTTCCTCGCCCTCAAGACCGAAGGAATCTAGGATCTGCACTTCGTAGCGTCCCTGAGCATAGAAGCCGCTGTTGCCACGACCTTGGCCGCGTGCCTTGGGTTTGTATGGCGTGCGGAATTCCAAGTGAAGATGGAAGTCTTTGAAGGTTTCTTTACTAGTAACGCCCTGGACGAGGAGGTCGCCATCTAGCAGGTCCTTGCCTGGTTTGCCTTTCCAGGCGTCTGTGTTGGTTCCATCGAAGAGGACGGTGGAACCTTCTGGAGACTTCTTACCTAAGGTGGGGCTTTTGCGTTCGATACGTTTGAGTTCCCCGAAAGGTTTATCGGCACCAGGGGCCATCAGCGTCATGTTACCATTCTCGATAACTACCTGGCTGCCATTGTCAGGATCAGACTTGAGGATGGTCTTGCCGTTCTTTTCAGTCTGGCCGCCACCTTTCATGCGGTGTTGCTTCTTGTTATTCCAACCCGCGCCGGGAAGTCCGCCTTCGTAGGCGACAAAGTCGAACTTGCCGTCACCTAAGGCGACAACCTGTAGAGCCCATTTCCCACTTTCAATCGTGCCTAAGTACTCACCTTGGACTTTGAAATCTGGGTCGGTGACTTTGGTCGAGTCTGTGAATACAGGACTTCCTTCCTTCTCTTCGGCGAGAAGGGACGTGAACGAACAAGCTGTGAGACTGGCAAATAAACAGAAGAGTGAACGTCGGTTCATATCAAATATGGGTTTGTGAGGGGAAGCGGTTATTCGGTAACAATGAGAACCTGCGTGGACTTGCCCTTTGCCAAGTATTCTTTGGCAAGAGCATTGATGTCGTCGACTGAAATCGATTCGAAATCAGAAGTCAAGTTGCGGGCCCAATCGAGTCTTTCAGGGTGCTTCTGGCATTGAGATAGCACGCTGGAGAGCCAGTAGCGGTTGTTACGCGTCTGTTCCTTCAGGCTTGTGAGAATAGGCTTTATGGCGCGGGTGAACTCATCGGCATCGGTGCCTTTCTCCGACAGCGTTGTTCCGAGTTCGACGATGCGATCAGCTACGAGCTGTGCCTTTTCTGTAGAGCCAGGGCTCATGGCAAAGAGCGTTCCGTAGCCAGGGAAGGTGTCGCTCCCGATGTTGTGGGCACCTGGGCTATAGGCTTCACCGAGTTCCTCCCGGATCTTAGACCGGAGACGGTCTGCGAGAACGTTGGCGACGACGGCGAGTCGGCGGGCTTTCGTGACGTCAGACGGGCGATCCGTGGTCGGCCAGTAGACGAGCACCATGGATTTGCCGAGTTTGCTGTCGTAAGGGAAGACTTTCTTCGCTTCGCCTGTGGGGAAGCTCACCTTTCGATCGGCGTCGGTAACATTGGAAGTGGCGGTGCGTGTAGGTAGAGCGCCGAAAGTGCTTTGTAGCTTTGTGATGACTTCGCTAGGTTCAAATTCGCCGACAATGCTGAGTTCGAGCGGGGCGTTCTTGAGGGGCTCGTCGATCCATTGCTTGACGTCTGCTAGAGTGAGCTTCTCGAGGGCAGAAATATCCGGCATGCCGAAGCGCGGGTCACCTCCATGAATGTAGCGATCCACCTGGGCTTGCATCACGCCATTCGGAGTGGACGTGATTTGCTTGGCTATCATGGGATACATCTTGCGAATGCGTTGTTCCGCCTCTTCGCGGTAGCCAGGTGCGGTGAGGTAGGCGCACATGAGCTGGAGCTGGTCTAACAAGTCTTCGGGTGTGGTCTTGCCAGAGAGTTCGAAATGGCCGTCATCGATCTTGAATGACACGCCCACGTTCTTTCCAGCAAAGAGCCTCTGAAGGTCATCGGCGCTGTGCTTCTCTAGTCCTGCGGCGTCGAAGGTATATTGGGTGAGTAGATCGATGCCGGGCTTGTCTTTCGGCTGAGACAGTTTCCCTGAACCAAATACGCCTTTTAGATGGATCGTATTGTCCTCGAAATCGGTGGGCTTGAGGTTCACCGTTACCCCATTGGCGAAACTCAATTGAGTGATGCCGAGGTCATCGATTTCTTTGCGATTGTTGACCTGGCCGGGAAGGCCAATTTCGCGATAGGCGAAGGCTTGCTCTGCTTCCTCGACAGGGGCTTCTACAGTTTCTTGGCGACTTGCTATAAAGGCCTGCGTGACTTGGTCAGCAGTGGGAGAATCTTTGAGGTTTCCGGAGACCATGATGTGGACATCCTCGCCGCCCCACTGCTTCTTGAAGGCTTCCTGACAGGCGTCCACCGTGACGGCTTCCATGGCTTTGGCGGCAATACGCAGGTCGTCTTGTGGGCTCGAGAATACTTCCTTGTCGCCGAAGGAGGAAACAATGGCATTGGCGATCGTCGGCGCTTTCTCGGTGGAGGATGTTTCTACCGCACTCTCGTAGGCGTTGAGCAATTCAGCTTTGGCTTCCTTCAGTTCGGCGCTGGTGAAACCGTGTTGCACAGCTCGGCGAACTTCCTTGTCAACGGTGCCTAACGTGGCAACCCACTGTTCTGGCTGACAACTGAGCTCGACGTTCGACATGTCTGCGAACTTGAAGAAGTCGCCCGAGTAAGCGCCGCCTGAGGTGAATGGTGCGTCTGACTTCTTTGCTAGAATAGTAAAGCGGCGATTGATCATGGCATTGGCCAAGCGGAGCGGAAACTCAGCGAGGCGGTTTGCTTCATTGTCAGGCTTGCTCGTGAAGGGTTGCAAGGCGGTGACCGAGACGCCGACGGATGATGCTTCTGATTCGATTTCAACGCGGGCACGAATGCCGTTATTGGTGAGTTTGCCTAAGTCCGGTTCCACGGCCGCTTGATTGGCCGGTTTCATGTCAGTGAAGAGCGTCTTCACCTTGGCTTTGATCGCTTCACTGTCGATGTCACCGACGACGACTAACACCATGCGATCTGGGCGGTAGAATGTCTGATAGAAATTCTTAAAGCGTTCTTGAGGCGCTTTCTCGATGATCTCTTCCACACCGATGGGCATACGCTTCGGGATGAGAGATTCGGGGAAGAGGAAATCGAGCTCTGCCTCCATAAGCCGAAACCGGATGGAATCGCGTCCTAACTTCTCCTTCATGATTACGCCGCGCTCGCGATCGATCTCTTCAGGGGCTAACGACATGCCATCGGCCCAATCACGCATGATGGTGAGGCCTTGGTCGATCGTCTCTTCTTTCACATCTGGGAGATCGAGTTTGTAGACGGTCTCATCAAAGGAGGTGTGGGCGTTGATGTCAGGCCCGAATGCCATTCCGAGACGTTGGAGGAACTCGACGATCTCGGTGCCTTTGTAATGTCTCGTACCGTTGAAGGCCATGTGCTCCAAGAAGTGGGCGAGCCCACGTTGGTTCTCCTGCTCCATGAGCGAGCCTGCATGGACGTAGAGGCGAATGCTCACGCGGCCCGGAGGCTCGGCATGTTTCATCGTCACGTGGCGCAGTCCATTGGGGAGTTGTCCAAAGTGGAGACGGGCATCGGGAGGGATGTCACTGGCTTTCTGGGGCCACGTGGCCGGAGCGACCTCGGCGGTTGCCTGGAGAATCATCAGGGCGTGAAGGGAGAGGAGAAGGGTGCGGAACATAGGTGTAGTCTGGAAATTATCAGCGACCATGGCGAGCGCCATTTCACGCGCAACACTGCGTAAGGGGATTCTTTGATCGAATGGAGGGCATTATTCCGAATTGACGCGTGGCGTGATCTCTGGTCGTTTTCGGGCATGGGAGCTGTGATAAGAATTATCTTTGGCATCTTTATCGTGGTGGGTGCGTGGATGGTGAAAGGCAAGGCGACGCCGAATTTGGATGCGGAGGACATTACTCTGACACTCATGGGTGCGACGGTGACGCCTTCCTCACTCAATCTCATCACCCTGGCGTTCTCCCTGGTTGGTGTGGCGATGATTGTCCTGGGGATTGTTTCTTTGGTGAAACGTCGCTAAGTTCATTCACAGATGGCGAGTGATATTCCTGAAGGCGACGTTGAGGCATTTAAGTATTTGCTAGGTGAGGCTGTGATGTGGCACATGCCCTTCGGGAAATACGGCCCATCGCATTATCCGCCGCGTGGAGTGCCCTTGTATGATCTTTCCGTGGAGTACCTTGGGTGGTTCAAACAGCGCGGGTTTCCCCAAGGGAAATTGGGTCAGATGATGGAATTGATCTACGAGGCCAAGATCCATGGAGCGGATCATGTGTTTAATGAGTATCGCACTCGGCGCGGTGGGCGGACCGACCTGCGGGAGAAGAAGGTGGTGCGTCGCCATCATCGCTTTAAGGAAGATTGAGAACCTTGAGCTAGACCTTAGCCGAAAAGGGTTCGGGGCATGCCTGCGGGGTGATAGTGAGAGAATTCGCGCAATGAAAACCCTTCGCAGTGCATTTTTAGCCCTGTTCGATCATTTCAGGCTCGCGAAGCCCAAACTTCTTGATCGA
>CALLLI010000224.1 GCA_938082635.1 uncultured Verrucomicrobiales bacterium | reverse complement strand
GGTTGGGTTGGGTTGGGTTGGGTTGGGTGGCAGCCCTGGGGAAAGGCGATTGTCGAGAGACTAGGAACTTCTCTGGACGCCGAGATAGAATGCCATAGGCTCAGCGCCATGGTGCCTTCGGACAATGAGAAGCTAAGTGTCACGCTGATCCTCGATGACGTGGAAGAAGGATTGTGTCGGCTGGCCAAGACGATGTTGCTAGAAGCGATCTACACGGTGTACATCGATCCTGTTCGATGTGGTACCGTGCATGTCGTCGGTCAGCAGCTTGCGGAGCAACTCCGTCATGTGACATCCAAGCCGAAAGAGCTTTCCGAAGCGCAACGCAATGAGCTCAGGCATCTGAGAGGGAGCTATGCTTTCCGTGCCGAGACAGACCCGCGCGTATCGATGCATGTCAGTGAAGATCTCGATGGTTGGACCGTGATTTGTGAAGAGGATGTGCTCTTTGCCATCGCTTGTGCGCCAAGGCAGATCTATGTGAAGCCGATGCCCTTGCATTGGAACGAGGCGCTCTTTCTTGTGCAGCATCAGTTAGAAAGCACGGTGCTCTGGCCAGGGGGAGCGGATGCTCGCGGTTTGCCGGAGATGCCGATTCGTCTCCTTGAGTAATTAGTTGAACTGTGAGGGGAAGTCCTCTGGTTGAGGGCCGTCGTCTTCGTCAATGTAGCCTTTCTTCACGAGGATCTTTCGTTTGCGACCTTTTCTCCAACGTTTCCGTTCCAAAGAGTGCCGCCGACCTTGCTGAGAACAGCCCTTTAACAATGAAGGAGAATACACCGTCTGCGACTTTGTCTTGCCGAACTTCCGCTCGGCGAGCTTCTTCCGCTTCATCGTTCAACGCAGTGGCGATGGGCCTGTGAGGTGGTTGATACTCCGGCTTCAGATTTGTTGGTTCAACGGCAATCTCTTGATGCGCGCATTGACAGAGTCCGCATAGAGCTGCGGCGAGCAGGGTGATTCCAGGTCGTTTTATTGAGCGTGTTCCTCTAGCTCAGAACTTATCTTGGCGTCTTTGAGTGGTCAAGCCACCGTATTCTCAAGCGTGCCCAAGCCATCAATCGTGATGGCGACGACATCGCCGGATTGCAGGGTAAAGTCAGTCGACGGGACAATGCCAGTGCCGGTCATGAGCAGCGCACCATCGGGAAATTCGTTGTCGCGATAGAGAAAGTCTGCGAGTTCTTCGAGGCTGCGTTTTAACTGATGCAGTGTCGTGCTGTCCTCAAAAGCAACCTCGTTGCTGCGCCGAATGGTGAGATTGATTCCCGTGTCTTTGGATGGTGGATCACCGACACAGAGCGCAGGGCCAATGGCACAGGAGCCGCAGTAGACCTTGGCCTGGGGAAGATAGAGTGGGTTCTCGCCTTCAATAGAGCGTGAACTGACATCATCCCCAATCGTGTAACCAAAGATCTTGCCGTCGCGATTGATGGCGAGCGTTAGTTCGGGTTCCGGCACATCCCAGGTCGAATCCTTGCGTATACCAATCGGGGCTCCATGACCTCGTGTCCGAGCAGACGTTGCTTTGAAGAAAAGTTCGGGGCGTTCTGCCTCGTAGACCATGTCGTAGAAGACATCACCTCCGGCTTCCTCGGACTCTTCCATACGGGCCTCCCGACTCCGAAAGTATGTCACCCCGGCTGCCCAGACTTCTTGATTTCCCATGGGCGGCAACCAAGTCTGTTGGTTCAGAGCTTCCGCTGAGACCGGTGTGCCTTCTCTCATAGCGTCCTCAAGAGTTGCCTTCGGGTTGCTTGCACGAAAGAGCTGGTCGAAAGAGAAGGAGGCATGTTCATAAACCTGTTCTCCATTCGTGATGAGGATGGTATCTGTACCTCGATAGACCTTGATCATAGACGAAGACCCTAATAAACCCGCACGCTGAACGCAACTCCAACCGATGAATCTCCGAACGACTTCTCACCTGTGCCTTTGGTCCCTACTCGCATGCTTTGCCTTATCGGTCTTGCCTGGCTTTGGCCAAGAAGATCCTCCTGTAGCGCTCACTCCAAAGGCCGTGAATCTTGCTCCGGTGGAGCAAGAAGTGGAGGTGGCTCAGGAAGCGGGACAGCTCGATCTCTATAGTGCTGAAGCACTGGCCAGCTTTGTGGAGTCCTTGGGTGCTGGCGCCAAGTTGCATTTGGCCGAGAACGGTTACGCGGAAGTGGAGCTGTTCGATGAGGCGACGAAGGCCCGGGCAGCGTTGATAGTGACGGATTTGTTAGGCAATACAGACAAGCTGGAGCGCTATGAAATGAGTCGGGTTACGATTGCGGATTACCCTGCGGCGACCGCGGCTAATCTTGGAAACGAAACGGATGTACTTGCGGCTGGCCGCTTTCAAATCAAGCTTCGAGGGGACTCGACCAAGTTTGACGAGGCGATGAGAATTGCCTGGCTGGAGGAGCACCGAGATATTCTTGGTGATTTGGGAGACGGTAGCGATTTGTTGGGTTGGTTAGTGCCCGTGGTCGCCGTCATCGCTGCATTGCTCTTGCTAGGCCTCTTGTGGGTTTCACGTGGCAGCTCGACTAGACCTGCTGCGGCGGCCGCTAAGTGAGCGCGTCGTGTCTAACGATACAATAGGTTTACGCCCGTCGCGTATTTAGAGAACTTCGTCATGCGGAAGCGGAAGTCGTTTGAGAAGACATCGATTCCGAGATCGCCCACGCAGGAGTACTTCATCTCGATGATGAGGGTCTCTCGGGGCTCGTGAAAGCGGGGGACGAAGTCACCAGGGAATGGGCAGCGGCAGAAGCGCAAATCGCGATCTATCGTGAGCCGACAATGGCCATCGGCAGAGAGGAAATAGCGTCTAGCATAGCGGTTGATGATCATGGGGGATTCCATGATCACGCGCTGATGGATCCAGCCAGGGAGGTCTGAGCGCCGGAAGAGGGCTTGGGCATCCATGGAGCCAAAGTTGGGGCCCAAGGTGAATGACGCGAGCTTGAAGGTGGGTTTCTCTCCGGCCCAGCCACGTTTCACTTTGATCTCGAGAACGGGCCGTTCGATGTCGCCTGACAGATTGCCATACCAACGGATGCGTGTTTTTAGGCGGTCACGAATGCCGTTGTCATTGGCGAGGTAATTGGCGAAATCGAGATCATCAAAGTAGATGTTGTTGATGTGGCGCTCGTCATAGATCTCGCGGAATTGCGCTGCGTTCTGTTTGATGAGGTCGATGACTGTCTCATAGGGCCATCGTGTGGTGAACTTCCGCTCATAGCGGAAGTGATTCGGTGCCGCGGAAGCTTTAATTTCCGAGGCCACGATTGTCCATCAGGCTAACACTCAGACCTTCTCCGAGTTCGAGGAGAAATTTGCGACAGGACTCTAACTGTTCCGGGCCGTCGAAGTGAACTTGGTAGTTCGCTTCCAAGATGTCTTGGGATTCATCGAGACGTTTTAGAGCGGCGTCTTTGGAATGCTTGAGGACGACTTCTTGGATGGCGCTGTGGCCCACTTGCTGTGGGCGTTTGCTGGCGATGAGAAGGTGATAGTCGCCACCAGTATCGGCTTTGGTGAACTGACGACGGATAAAGAGCACGCCCGTGAGAAAGGCAAAGGATACGAGGGGGATGTAGGGTTCAGGCGAGAGGAACCCGAGACCCACGCTAGCGCCGAATCCGAGACCAACACCGATGGCCAGAAAGAGGAAGCAGAGTTCCTCGGGCTCTTTGATTGCTGCCCGGAAACGGACAATGGAGAGGGCACCTACTAATCCAAGTGACAGCGCGAGAGAGGATTTCACGATGGTCACGATCATCATCGTCGTGCAGGAGAGGAGGATAAAGTTCCTGCTAAAGTCGGACCGATTTGAAAGTGAGAAGCCACACCGGCGGTAAACCCGTTCTAAGAGATGCGCGGTGACGGCGCAGACGACCATCAGAACGAGGAAGTTTCCAAGAAGACCCCAGTCAAAGGCTGCGCTAGCATTGGTGCCGTCTAGTGGTGTCGCGAGCATCGAGGGATCAGCCTCGGACAGCTGAAGGATTTCCTGCACCTTTTCAGAGGGCTGGTCGGTCGGGGTAGCCGCTGGGGCTTGAGTTTCGTCTTCCTCCAAGGGGGTGGTCGTGTTGATGGTTGGAGCTTCGATTGGCGAATTTTTAAGCGCCCGTCAAGCTCTTATCCCTGTCGAGAAACTACGTGCGTTTCGAGTTCGGATCGGTCATGTTCTACGAATCTCTCATATGCGGTTCTTTCGTTGGTCATTTCTGTTAGGCTTTGCTCTTGTGCTTTCCGCGCAGGCGGAGCTTCGGCTCTCCGAGGTCATGACGTGCAACACGTCTACCTACCAAGACCCTTCTGGTGAGTTCCCTGACTGGATCGAGCTGCATGTGGCAGGCAAGGAATCAATTGATCTTGCGGAGTATCGCCTCGGATCTGGGGACGAAACGGCGTGGCAATTTCCTCGCCTTGTGGTCGAGCCAGGGACTCGTCTCGTGCTCTTTGCGTCGGGGCGCGACCGCTGGCATCCGGGGGACTACCATGTGCCGTTTCGACTCAGTGCTGACGGTGAATCGCTGCGACTGGTGGGCCCAGGAGAGCAAGAGCAATGGGTTGATATCCCGAGGCTGCCTGCTGATGTTGGCTACGGGGTTGCCGAAAGGTCTTTGCTAGCTCAGCCAACGCCAGGTGAGGAGAATGCGGAGCCTGAAGGATTTCCGCCTCTTAAGCCGACGTTCTCTCGGGAGCGGGGCTTTGTGTCTAGTCCCTTTCTTCTCACGATGACGGCACCGGTGTCTCAAGCGACCATTCTTTACACCGTGGATGGGAGTGCGCCGAATTCTGCGAATGGCGAATATTACCAAGAGCCTTTCGAGATCATACAAACGACCGTGGTGCGTGCGGTCTGTCTCTTGCCAGATTGCTTTCCTAGTCGTGTGACCACCGCCAGCTATCTCTTTCCTCAAGATATCCTCACGCCTTACCAAGATATTCCCGAAGGCTGGCCGCGAGCTCGCCGTATTAATGGCCAACACCTGGTCTACGGAATGGAAGCCCCCATGAATATCGGGGCGACTCATGATGAGTTGGCCAAAGCGCTTGTTAGTGTGCCTGCAGTCTCTCTTGTGATGAAACTGGATGATTTGTTAGGCCGGGATGCTGGCATTTACACGCATGCATTGGAGCGCGGACGGGCTTGGGAACGTTCGGTATCGATGGAATGGATCGATCCGCGCGATGGTTCTTCTTCCTCAAAGCAAGCCGATGCGGGATTGCGCATTCGCGGTGGCTACAGCCGGCATCATCGGGCTCCCAAGCATGGCTTTCGTGTCCTTGCGAGGATGGCGTATGGTGAAGACTCGTTTGACTGGCCTTGCTTTGGTCCCAGCGGGCCGAACCGATGCCGTACGGTTGATCTGCGATCTCCACAGAATCACTCTTGGTCTACCGATGGATCAGTGGACAATACGTTCCTGCGCGACGGCTTCTGCAGAGATACCCAACGGGATCTTGGGCAACCCTACACACGGGGTCAGTTTGTGAATCTCTTTCTCAATGGCGTCTACTGGGGTGTTTACGAATCCCATGAGCGCGTCGATGCGGACTATGCGGAGCATTACTTAGGTGCGGATCCGGACACGGTGGATGTGATCAAGGCTGCTCATCCTGGTGTTCTTAAGACCATCACAGCCGCGCGGGAAGGGGGCTTGGATGCCTGGCGGCATCTTTGGGAAAGTGCCAATCGCCTCGCGGCACAGCGAGACGAGGGCAGGCGTCTCGCGTTGTATCATGAATTGCAGGGGCTTGCGCCGGACGGGTCACCTGATCCTAACAATCCCTCTTATGTCGATGTGCCGAACTTGATCGACTACATGATGATCATCTTTTTTAGCGCGAATCAAGATGCTCCGATCTCACAGTTCTTCGACAATCTACGTCCTAACAATTGGTTTGCCGTGCGTGATCGCGACGGAATGGAGGGCTTCCGCTTCTTTATTCATGACAGCGAGCACAGCCTTGGTCTGCCGAAATACTACGGGAATACGCGGATCGGCCCATTTGAAGGGGGCGCTGACTTCACTTATAGCAACCCGCAGTGGCTTCATCAGCAACTGATGTCGGTCGGTGCCTATCGCAAAGTGTTTGGAGATCGCGCAGAGTCTTTACTAGGCCCTGGAGGCTTGCTTAGCTCTGAGGCTAATATTGAGCGACTGGGGGGGCGTGAGCGCGTGCTTCGACCGGTCATGGCTCTGCATGCGGCGAGATGGGGCAGCGCGCGTTCTGAACGACCGAGAACGAAACGAGACTGGCGTGGCGCTGTTGCGCGTTTGAAGACGTATCTCATGGAGCGCCCAGCGATTGTGAAGAACCAATTTCGCGGGGCCAAACGCTTTGCGTTAGGAGATCCCAGCCAACACTATGAGATGGCGCCGCTCTATCCGTGGGTGGAGCCGCCGCGGTTATGGCGAAGCTTTACCGACCCGTTGGACGTGAGAATCACGGCAGACGAGGGCGACGTGAGCTACTCGACGAGTGGAAGAACAGAGAACATCGCTTTATTGGGACAGCGCCGTGATGACGTGTTGTTCGATGAGAACACGGCTTATCGTATGGCTCAGGGTGTCGAGGTAGAGGACTGGATGCGGCCAGGATTTGATGCGGCTGAGTGGAAGACCGAGTTGTCTCAGGAGCCGCTTTCCTATGCGGATTCTAACGCTAATAAAGAAGTCTTTGTAAGGGCCTTCTTCGATCTGGTCAGCCTCGACTCATTGGTCGCTCTCAATCTGCAGTTCACCTTTGAGGATGGCTATGATGTCTATTTGAACGGAAGGCTGCTAGCGAGACACGAGCCTCTCGTCACTCGCCTCCGAGACGAAAGAGCCGTTCCTGAAATGCTTGACCTGCGAGAGTTTTACTCACACTTGCGTAAAGGAGCGAATCTGCTCGCCTTCGCCATCCATCGAAAGAGCCGTGTCAGTAGTGACATCGAATTTGCGCCTCGTTTGGAAGCCACCTTTGTCACGGGAGGAAAGCGGCTGTCGGTTCCACCAGGTGAAACGATCGAGGCCCGTTCGAAGTTGGGGAGGCAATGGAGTGCTCTAGCGGTTTATCGTTCCACGGGGAAGGCGGAACGTGCCTCCGCTGCGAATTTGGTCATTTCGGAAATCATGTACCACCCTCCAGCGCTCTCGACGAAGGAGAAACAACGCGGTGTGAAGGACCCAGACTCGTTTGAGTTCCTTGAGTTCCTCAATACCGGAAGCAAGCCGATCAATCTGTCGAAGGTCCGGTTCATCGATGGCATTCAGTTTCAGTTTCCCGATCGAGGCGCGCCCCTTGGGCCAGGGCAGCGATTGGTCGTGGCCAAGGATCCGCGCGCTTTCGCGGTGCGCTATCCTAAAGTGAAAGGTGTGCTAGGCCCCTATGCGGGTGGCCTGAAGAACGGCGGCGAACGTCTCACCATCCTAGACAGCCGCAGCCAGCCAATCTTGAGGTTTCGGTATGACGATGATGCTCCGTGGCCTAGTAGCGCGGACGGCCTCGGCTTCTCGCTCGTGTTGAGCTCGGCGAGCGGGAAGGCGAACCTGGGCAAAGCGTCTAGTTGGCGAGCGAGTACGGAAGTGCATGGCTCTCCGGGCCGTGCCGAGCCGGATTCGAGCTTTGCTGGTATTGTCATCAATGAAGTCCTCACGAACTCAGACTGGCCGGATACGGATGCCATCGAGTTGCACAATCCGAGCGATCGCGCGGTTGATGTGAGTGGCTGGTTTCTAACGGATGACGTGAAGGAGCCTAAGAAGTGGCCAATCCCTACCGGAACAGTGATCCCGGCGAAGGGATACTGGGTCGTTCAAGAAGACAACGATGCCGACCTCACGAACAATGCTGATCTTGGGCCGAACTACTTTGGGAGTGCGTTCTCTCTGAGTTCCCTGGGCGAGGAAGTGTTTCTCTTCTCTGCGGACGCCAAGGGTACATTGACAGGTTATACCCATGGCTGCGAGTTCGATGCCTTGCCCACGGGGATCGCCTATGGTCGCTCTATCAATTCGGCGGGCAAAGATGTCTTTGCCATTCGTAAGCCGACCCTTGGCAACGCGAATGGCATGCCTTTACTAGGCCCCGTGCTCTTCACGGAGGTTCACTATCATCCTGAAGAAAGCGATACGGAGGAAGTGACAGAGTTCGTTGAGATCTGGAATCGGACGGATCATCCGATACCGCTCTTCGATCCAAAGCGCCCGGAGAATACGTGGGCGCTGAAGGGGGCCAAATTCACCTTTCCGCCGGACCAGACACTTGCTCCGGGGGAAACGGCGCTCGTGGCACGCATGGAGCCTCAAGAATTCCGGAGAATACGCGGGCTGTCAGCGGACGTGAAAGTATACGGGCCGTTCGAGGGAAACTTGAACAATAGCGGTGAGCGACTCACCTTAGAGCGTCCGTTGGCCCCTGAGGCTGATGGCGAACTCTTGGTCATTCCTATGGTTCCCGTCGATTCCATCCGCTACAATGACAAGGCCCCATGGCCGCAAGAGGCAGACGGCGCTGGCCAATCGCTAGAGCGTCGCGATAGTTCTGGGATCACCGATGAGCCGAATACTTGGCAAGCCTCCGTAACGGCTGGCGGAAGCCCTGGCACCACTTTCCTGACTTTTAAACCAACAACGAACGACAAACAAGATGATGATGAACTGTAAGCGCCTCTTATCAAGCTTGATGGCCTCCTTAGGAGTAGTCACTACTGTATCCGGTGTCTCTGCTCCCGCGCTCGTGATCACTGAGGTGATGCCGTCTAACAAGGGCGTTATTTCCGATGAGGATGGCGATGCGTCTGATTGGGTTGAGATCTTTAATGCGGGGAGCGAGCCGGTGGCCTTGATGGGCTACACCTTGACGGATGATCCTGCGAATCTCGGGAAATGGGCTTTTCCGGATCGCCAATTGAGAAGCGGCGAATTTCTCCTGGTCTTTGCTTCGGGGAAAGACCGCGCTAAGGGCGAGACTTTGCACACGAATTTCAAGCTCGGGGCCAAGGGTGAGTTTCTGGGGATGTATAAAGGTGAGGAGTCTATTCAAACGTTCGCGCCGTCCTTGCCGAAGTTAGGTCAGAATGAGTCTTATGGAGTGGTCTTCCGAGGTGGGCAGGCTGACATGGAGAAATTAGGTGCCCTGTTAGAGCCAACTCCTGGGCAGCCTAATGCCGAGGCTTGGGCCCTGCCGCAGACGGCCGATACCAAATTTAGTCAGGATCGTGGTTTTTATGAGGCTCCTTTTAAAGTGACGATCGCTTCTGCCACGGGAGGCGCGCAGATTCGTTACACAACGGATGGTAGCCCGCCTACGGAAGAAAGCGGCACTCTCTATGAAGGGCCCGTTGAGATTGCGACGACGACCACGCTGCGTGCCGCGGCGTTCTCCGAAGGTATGCAATCTTCTGACATTGACACGCACACCTATATCTTTCCGAAAGCGGTCGTTCAGCAGCCCAAGAGTCCTGAAGGTTGGCCAAGCACGCGGTCGGGCCGCGGTGGCCGAGGCGGTGGTGGCTTCTTTGGCTTTGGTCGGCGCCAGGGCGGTGGTGATATGCCCATGGACTACGCCATGGCACCCCCGAGCGAGGTGAAGGCGACAGAGGCAGAGCTCATCGAAGCGCTTACCGCGATTCCTTCGCTCTCTGTGGTGACGGAATTGTCCCACTTGTTAGATAGCAAGGAAGGCATCTATGCGAATCCCAGCGAGCGTGGGCGAGATTGGGAACGGCCCGTTTCCATCGAACTGATTGATCCGACTGGAAACGAGAAAGGCTTTCATTGGAATGCTGGCCTGCGTATCCGTGGTGGCCACAGTCGCAGTCCTCGCTGTGCGAAGCATGCCTTCCGTGTGTATTTCCGAGATGACTATGGCGATGGCAAGCTGATCTACCCACTCTTCGGGAGTGAAGGCGTCGATGAATTTGACGACATTGATTTGCGAACCGCACAGAACTATTCCTATCATTATTCTGATGATGGTTCCCAGAACACCATGGTCCGCGAGGTCTTCTCTCGTGATACCCAACGCGCCTTTGGTCAGCCCTACGCGCGGAGTCGCTACTACCACTTGTATTTGAATGGGCTCTATTGGGGGCTCTATCAGAGCCAGGAGCACACTGAGGCGTCTTACGGTGCTAGTTACTTTGGAGGCGATGAAGAAGACTACGACACCATCAAAGCCTCACGCACGGGGGAGCGTGCCACGGATGGCAATGAAGAGGCCTGGCAGTATTTGTATGAAGAGTCAGGTAGCATTGCGACCGAGCAAGACCCTAGCAAGCGACTAGCGCGTTATTATGGCCTGCAGGGGCTCGATGCCTCGGGTAAACCTAATCTTGAGAAGACGGTCTATCTCGATTCGCAGAACCTGATCGATTACATGATGATCATCTTCTACACAGGCAACTTTGATGCGCCCATTTCTCGCTTCACGGGGAATCGGATGGCGAACAATTGGTTCTCCATCTTCCAACATGACGGCCGTCGAGGATTTCAGTTCTTCTGTCATGACTCGGAGCATTCGTTAGGCTCGGATGGCGGTGCTCTTATCAATCGCGTCGGGCCGTTTCCTGCCGGAGAACAGTATCGCGGTAGCAATCCTCAATGGGTTCATCAGCAGTTGCTGGCTGTGGATGAGTATCGACAAGCTTTCCAGGACCGCGCGGAATGGGCCTTGCTCAATGAGAACGGCCCATTGACAGAAGTAGCGGTGCTCGAGCGTATTGATAGACGTGCTGGCACTGTCGGGAAAGCGATCCTCGCCGAATGCGCTCGTTGGGGAGACTACAAAGATCAACCAAGCTACACCAAGCAAGACTGGCAGGGAGCCATCGAGCGCTTGAAAGAAGTGGCCTCCGTCCGGACCCAGATTCTGCCTGAGCAACTTCGACTTTCTCGACGTTTTAAGAATGGTAGGGTTTCCGGGGGACTCGTTCCCGCACCCCTCTTCAATCCAGTGCCGATTCCTGTGATGCACTGGCGAGACGATGCCAAGACTCGAGGTTCTTTCCGCTTGAGCCAAGGCAAGAAGGTCTTCTACACGACGGATGGTTCTGATCCGAAGGAGACAGGCGCGGCAAGTGAAGCCACGCCATCGACCACCGCGCACAAATCGCTTCTCCCTGCCGGCATTGTCATCCGTGCATTCGTGCCCAAGGACAATGAGCTCAAGCAGACCTGGACCAAGCCAGGCTTCGATGATTCGAAATGGCGCGCTGGGATCGGCGGTGTCGGGTATGACTTTAGGAGCGACTATAAATCTCTTATCGGCATCGATGTCCGAGAAGAAGCAGCCGGAAAGCTCCCAAGTGTTCTGACACGGTCACTGTTTGAATGGGATGGGGAGCCGGTTGAGAAGCTCATACTCAACTTGAAATTTGAAGACGGCTTCATCGCCTATCTCAACGGAGTGCCCGTGGCTTCGCACAATGCGCCGAAAGATCCTGATAATGTGGCGAGCGCTAGGGGGCCACACATGGACAACGAAGCCCTGCAGTGGAAGCCGTTCGATCTCAGCGATCACAAAGACCTTCTTGTCACAGGAAAGGACAACGTCCTCGCCATCCAGACGATGAATGATCGCGTGGGCAGCTCCGATCTACTCATCTATCCTGAGCTTGTCGCCGAACGCGAAATTGCAGGTACCGAGATCACCCTCGCGAAAGGCGTGTGTGAATTACGTGCTCGTGCCTTCGAATTGGATCGCTGGAGCCCCATGCGTGTCGTGCCGATCGTTACTGGAGAGCCGGCAACGGTCACGGCCGCGGCCGCTGGAAACGTGGTCATTTCCGAAATCATGTATCATCCTGGCAAACCCACCGATGACGAAGCGGCCGATGTGTCGGAAGATCCCGATGACTTCGAGTTCGTCGAGGTGATGAACATCAGTGATCAAGACGTCAGCCTAGCGGGTGCGTCTTTCTCCAACGGCATTGACTACATCTTCCCCAAGAACGCGGCTCTCAAGGCAGGCGAACGTGCGGTCATTGTCAAAAACCTGGGAGCCTTCCAGAAGCGCTATGCTGGCAGTAAGGTGAAAGTCTTGGGCTTGTATGAGGGGGGGCTGAAAAATTCTGGAGAGAAGCTTACCTTGATCGATTCCGACGATGATGAGATTGCGAGTGTGTCTTACAAGGACAGCACGCCGTGGCCACAGAGTGCTGACGGGCTTGGTTTCTCGCTTGTGCTCAAGGCTCCAGAAACGAATCCATCGCCAAACCAAGCAGGAAATTGGCAAGCGAGTAGTGCGGTCGAAGGTTCGCCAGGCTCTGGAGATGAATCCACATCGGGTGGCGTTGTGATCAACGAGATCCTCACGCACACGGATCTACCAAACGTTGATGCGATCGAACTCTACAATCCCACGGATGCCGAGATCGATCTCAGCGGCTGGTTTCTCACCGACAACAAGGATACTCCTGACAAGTACCGAATCGCATCGGGCACCAAGATCGCAGCAAAGGACTACATCGTGATCAAGGGCGACAACGATGATGTTCCTACCAACAATAACTCGCTTCCTGCCGATCGCTTCGCCAAGAGCTTCTCGCTCAGTTCACACGGCGAAGAGATTTATCTCTTTGCGGCAGACGCCTCTGGTATGCGCACCGGATACAGCCACGGCTTCGAATTCATAGCCGCCCAGAATGGCGTCTCCTTTGGCCGCCATATCAACTCCGAGGGCAAAGAGCTCTTCCCACCTCAGTTGGCGGTAACCCTGGGAGCTGAGAATGTAGGCCCTATCAAGCCAATTGTCGTGATCAGCGAGATCATGTACCATCCCGATGACAGCGAGAAAGAGGAAGAAGGCGAGTTCATCGAGATCTGGAACAGGAGCAAGCAGGCCGCCCAACTGTTCGATCCGGCTCACCCGGCCCACACGTGGAAACTCGGCGGCGTGAAGTTCACCTTCCCCGAGAAACAGACGCTCAAGCCAAATGAAGTTGCCCTGATCACTCGATTGGATCCCGACACCTTCCGACGTCGCTACAAGGTCGATGCCTCGGTCAAAGTCTTCGGCCCCCTCGATGAGAAAGCCAAACTTTCAAACAAAGGCGAACGCATCCGTCTCCTCCGCCCCGATCTCCCTGACATCGATCCACAGACGCAGGAAATCACCGTGCCTATGCTAGAAGTCGACACCGTCCGCTACAACGACCGCGACCCCTGGCCCGAAGACGCCGACGGCGAAGGAGTCTCCCTAGAACGTGTTCCCACCGTCGAATTCTCCGATGATCCCGAATCCTGGAAGGCATCGGCTCAGGATGGGGGCACCCCAGGTATGGCTCCTGCCGCTGCCGCAAAGTAGTCTCCGCTCCATAAGTGAGGTCCGTATAGGTGGCTGAGGCAGGATGCCTCGTCTACCTTAAGTTGGATCACGAAGAGCCGTTTGGAGTCTGCGGTGGGCACTGAGATTCTCAACAGGCAATTGGTGTGCAGTCGTGGTTCTCTGTCTTAGCGATCATGCGCATTCGAATGTATTCACTCACCTTCGCGGACGAGCTGAAAGACCATCCCGCCAGGAGAGGCTTTCAAGGATGTGGGGCGCTGCTCTCCGGGATTCCGTATGGAAAGCGTTAGATTGTCTCCGTCCAAGTTGTAGGCGCCGTAGCCGAGGGTGTCTTCGCGACTGAAGTCGATCTGTTTTGGCCAGGCTTTGGTGTCGATCTGAGCGAGATCAGCCATCTTGGCCCGTGTTGCCTTGTCGCCTAACTGAACCATGAAGACGGCGTTGCGCGTGAATGCGATGGCTGCGCCGGGCTGCTCGCGAGCGCCCTTGCCTGCATCCACTTCTTTGACCAGCCAGAGTCCGAGCAATTCATGCTCGCCGAGATCGACGACGGGTTTTTCCATAGCTTTGTCAGTGAATCGACCGACCATGGCGCGTTTCTCGGCATCGGCGTAGACCCAGTCGGAGATCTTGTTCTTCGCTACCTTGATCTCATCGCCACGTTTTACCTTGGTGATCATGTGCGGGTCGTTGCCGACATTGCCTGTAAAGTGCCCGGCTACGAATTTGATGTCAGTGAGCCAAAGGTGTTCGACGTGTTCGCCTTCAGTGACGGCCGCCTTCACGGCGAACTTTGGATAGCGCTCTTTGTCGTTGGTTTTGAGGACGGTCAGAAACTCGTCGATTCGAGAGCGCGCTTCGGCAATAGCCGCATCCATGCGTTCGTCATCGGTCTTAATTGGCGTGGGTGGGTCCTCGGCGAGAGCCGCGCTCATGAAGATGCCGAGCATCAGAACACCGAGAATACGAGACAAGGTCATCCGTTAACTTGCCAGGGGGCTAGGTAAGGGTCAACCCAGTCTCCTGCCGAGTGGCGCGGGTCATGACGATAGCGAGTTTTTAGAAACAAAGAAACCCAGGAGAGCCGGGCTCTCTTGGGTCGTTCTGGGCTTATTAATAAGGATTAGTAAAGGATTCCTAGAAGGTGAAGGCTAGAGCGCTCTTCAGTCGAAGGTCGTTGCGATCCCGACCATTCGAGGGGTAATTGGTGTAAACATCTTCCAGTGACGTGCGCCAGCTGTAGCCGCCACCGAGTTGGACAGCGGCTCCGATTTCTTCACGAAGTACCTAGTCCTCGGTGTCGTTGAATGGAGCGAGGTAGGAAACGGATTGCCACATGTGGAGATTGTCCGAGAAGCGATGGGTGAACTTTTCTTGAGTGAAGATGGCCGCAGAATACGTCTTCTCGTCACCCTGCTTTTCACGCACGTAGGCAGGCCCTGCTTCGAAGCTCAGGCCTGTGTCTGCGTCTTTGATTGCATAGAAACCAAGCACGGGGGACGTCGTTCACCGATAGTCGAGATCAGCAAGCTGATCATGGAAGAGGTCCGTGCGAAGTCCGAAATACCAAGGATCTGCGAACTGACGATTGAACTGCACGACGCCGTAGATGTTCTGATCGGTGACTTTCGTGCCATTGGCGTCCTCAAACTCGCCGTAGGTGGCCGAAGCTCCGAAGGTCAATTCGTCATTCCCAGAACGGCGAATGCCGAGGAGATCTCCAGTGATCGCGAGTGACTCGGTGTTGCCTCGGTTGAGTGTCGCTCCGAGAGCTGCCTTGGTGACGTTGCCGTCTACATTGCCTGCGAGGTCGTTCATATTCTCGCCGGAGAGACGAAGGCTTCTCTTCTTTGCGGTGAGATCCAGTGCATCTTCGCCGCCAAAGGAGTAAGAAAGTGCCGTGACGAAGGCCAGGTCATTGCGCTTCAAACCGTTGGTTGGTGTGGAATCGTGAATGTTGCGGACGAAGGTTTTTAAACTGAGGTTGTCCGTCATTCTTGTCTCGATGCCTAGCTCAGCAGTGAGTGTGTAAGAATTGAAGGCATCGATTTCAGGTCTGAATTCTAGCCGCTGCCAAAGTTTCAAGCGATCCGTGAACTGGTGCTCAAAGCGCTCGGAGATGAGAAGACTTACGTATTTATCTGTTACTCCACCTTGGTTCTCCCAGGTGTGGGCTGGACCTGCTTCAAGGCTGAACGTGGTGTTCGCATCCTTGATGAAGTAGTATCCCCAAACTGGGCCGAGGTGCAGGCGGTAGTCGAGAATGGCGAGTTCGTCACGGATGCCGTAAGCCTTGGCGCCAAAGTAAAACCGATCGGTCAGGAGACGGTTGTACTGAAGATAAGCAAACTGATAGTCACTCGTAGTAACGCTATCGGATTCGCTGTAAGTGCCACCGAGACCCATGAGTAGCTCATTCTGGCCCCAGGCGCGCGTTGTTTGCAGATCAGCGTAGATTAACGAACTGTCAGAGTTTCCCAAAGAAATCGAGAGACCGATGTTTACGGAAATCTTCCAGAGGTCGATCTCGGAATCGTTGGCGAGTGATAACTGGTCTTCCATTTCTTGGATACCAGAAGTAGAGCGGACACCTTGATCCTGGGCGGATAGCGAATAGTGCAATCCCAAGAAGGCGATGAAGGCGATGAAGGAAAGAGTGGAGAGTCTCATAGGTGTGTGGTTTAATTGGTCGGATTAATACATTGGAGTAATCCCGTGAAAAAAAGGTCACACCTGATCATCTAAAGATTTGAGATAGAGTCTCCTTTTAGAGCGATTTGCCGTAGTGTCCTTGACGGCTTTCTGTTATTTCTAGGTCTAGCATATTTAGAGCGTGCCAATGGTAGAAACATCGACGAATCGGTCCGCTGCTCTGCGCAGGATCTTTGCGGTGGTTCCTTGGTGGCAAAGGATGACGAGTTGTCGAGCTGCGCGGGTCATGGCCATGTAGAGCTGGCGGGTGTGGTCACGGCAAAGGGCAGTGCGTTCTTCCTGACTGAGCTTCAGGTCAGACTCGCGTTCTATCAGTTCATCACAACCGAGAAGAAAGACGATCGGGGCTTCCAAGCCGGTGCCTGCATTTAGGGTGGTCAGGCCAATGAGGGGTTCTGGAGCGGGGCGGCTTGCGTTTTGTAAGAGTTGGGATTGGTTTGGGCCGAGTTCCCGCGTAAGTCTTTGGTGGATGTTCTCTAGGGCTGTGTAAGAGCGGTGCATGACGAGGATGGAACCTGGCCGGAGGTCGTGATTGACGAGCTGCTTGATCTCGTGGATGAGCCTGGTTTGGACGTCTTGCGGGCTGCCGCAAACTTCCACGATGGGGACATGAGGGAGTTCGGGAGCTGCTGCTAACTGTTCTGGCGTGGGCAGGTTGAGAGCTTCTTCCGCCTGCTCTTCACCGAGGCGGCTTTGGTAGAAGTTCTTGGCAAATTCGAGGATGGCTCGGCTGCTCCGGTAAGAGTGAATCAGCTTTACCGTTCGTCCGCGGACTTCGATGCCGCTGGCAAGCCAGGATTGGCGTCGCTTGAGGAATCCCTGGGTTGGGTCGGCACAGAGAAAGAGTTGCCCGCCGGGACGGAGCGACGTTTTCACGCAATCGAACCAAGCAGGTGCGAAGAACTGAGCCTCATCGACAAAGATACCATCGTAACTTGGAAGAGTGATAGATTGATCGTGAATCGCCTTCTTCCAGAAGCGCATGGCCACGCCGCTCCAGTCCGTGGCGCCTTCGCGTTCTAAGCCTAACTGATAGTCGCGAAAGAAGGCCCACATGGCTTCGCGTTGTTTGGAAGAAAGAGGCAGCTCGCGTCCTTGGCGTTTGGCTTCTAGGTAGGTGCGACGCTCATGAAAGCGCTGATCCTTGATCCAGTTCAGCTCATCGATGAGGAAGGCAAGGTTGAAGGACGTGAGCTCGGGATGACGCGCCGCTGCCGAACGGGCGATGTCTTCGAGTGGGCGTCCTGACAGAATCTTGTCGGGCCAGGCGTCGTCTGGTAGGCAATGTTTGACCCATTGGAAATAGGTCATCCACTCGAAGTGCGGCCACGTGCCTGCAAGGTGACGGAAGCGCTGTTTCAATTCGCCATTGAGAGGGCGGTTGTGCGTGAGGACGAGGAGACGGGCGCCTTTGTTCAGGCGTGTCATGAGGAGAGCGCGGATGATGAGAATGAGAGACTTCCCGCTACCAGCGACGCCCGTGACTAAGCGCGCGCTGAGATCACTGACCACGCTTTCGCTCTCTGGTGGTAAGTTCAGTTCAGCTTTGGCCACGGCTTCTTGATCAAAGTCGATCAGCATGTCTGTGAGAGACGCTGCCGTGTTACGCTCTGGTGGTGTGAGCGGACTGAAGTGTCGAGGGATCTTGCTCTCGGGCGTGAAGTGTTTGCGGAAGATGGTTAGAGAAAGTTCTGGCAAGGCTTCGGTGGCGATGTGTTCCAGATACTGTGCGAACTTCCCTTCGCCTAACTGATGGCATCCAAGAAACGACGTCTCGGACTCTTCTGCGCGTTGCAGGACGATTTCGTTGATGGTGTTCTCTTCAACATTTGGGAACACGACCAAGCGGCGTACGGGGACGCTTCCGTTAGCTGGAAGCCCGAGTTCTTCGTGGACACGTTGAGCGAAGCGTTCGATCACGTCTGTTTCTGATTGGCCTAACGTGTCGGCGGAGAGCGTTTCCACCGGCTCGACGAGGAAGTCTTGCTGGAGGGCGGACTCGGCGAGTTGCTGAGTGGTTTCGGCTACTTGGATGAGGAATCCATAACATTCCTTCCACACGAGCATGAAATGCGGCTTTACTAAGGCGTCTTCTTCTAGAGCAAACCACGCGGTGAAGGTGTTCGGTAGCGCTTTGACGAGCCTAAACATGCGGGCGACCGGCGGGCGTACGTTTCCGGTGGGTTCGCTAGGAATCAGCCGGGCCATGGTGCCAAGGTAGCATCCTCTAGGAGGCTGAGAAAGAGTGCGGCTGATTCATTTCCCTGGCTGGCGAGCGTCTCTGCCGTGTCGATGAGGCCGTGACTGACGAGGAGAAGCCGTTTCGAGCGGGCGCGGGTGACGGCGACATTGAGTCGCTGAGCCTGGAAGAGAAAGGGGACTTGTTCTGAAATGAACTTCGGATCTGAGGCGGTGAACGAAAGGATCATGGCTTCGCGCTCGCTCCCTTGGAAGCGGTCGACGGTATCAATCGTGATCCGCCGTGTAATGCTAGGGTGTTCGCGAAAGCGCCGTCGTAGGAGGCGTCGGATGCGATTTGCTTGTCTGCGGTAGGGGACGACGACTCCGATCTCGCTTGGCGAGTTTCCTCCAGCGCTCCAGTCTTGTAATAGCGCGACCACGATCTCGGCTTCCTCTCGGGAATCAGTCCGCCGTTCATCGTGATCTAGTCGGATGAAGACGGAGGATGGCTCCAGGTTCCATGGCGTTGATGGGAGCCCATCTGAATTGGGCCAGGTGAGCGTTCGTTGGGCATTGTCAGGGCTGGCTTGGAGACGTTGGTGATAGAAGGTGTCGCTCGACCACTGACATAGTTCAGCGTTCATGCGGTAGCAGGTGGTGAGTAAGGTGGATGAGGCGTGATCGCGGAGGCGAGTGAATATGCTAGGGGCTTCTTGAGACGACCCTTGGCTGGCGGCGAGATGGGCAATGACGGGAGGCAGTTGTTGATGATCTCCGACAAAGACGTAACGCCGGGCCTTGAGCATCGCCATGGTGGCCAGGGCGGGTGTCACTTGGCTAGACTCGTCGATGATGACCGTGTCAAAGAAGACGTCTTGGAGTCGCCGACCCCAGAGGGTGAATGGCGTGGCACCGATGACATAGCCGCTATCAGCATTGGACAGGGGGCAGTCTTTGAAATAGCCAAACTCTTTAGTCGTGAGGCCGGGATCGTAGATGGGCACGCCGATCTTGGCCACCAGGTCTGGACTGACAACGTCACAGACTTTGTTCAGAGCTTCGTGAATGGCCCGGTGTGTGAGTGCGGTGACAAGCACGCGTTCACCGCGCTCGACCAGTTGCCTAACGATCCTAGCAAGCGTGCGTGTCTTGCCGGTGCCGGGTGGTCCCTGAATGAGTGCGTAGGGGTGGGAGGCGAGCGCCATGGCGGCAGCCTCCACTTGGGTGTCGTTCATTTGCTGCGCGCCAAGTTCAGTCGCGGCTTGGTCAAAGGCACCGAGATCGACTTTAGGTTTCAACGCACCAGCGAGTGTGGGGAGGACTTGATCCCGGCCGATCTGGGTTTCTGTCAGATCTCCAAGGGCGCGTTCGTAGAGTCCTAGCAAGTCCACGTAGGATTCGTCTAGGGTCCATTCTGTGGCGATGAGCGCTTCTTGTGTGAATGCTGGGAAATCTCCCTTTCGATAGAGCACGACGCCGATCCAGCCGTCGTCTTCGCCATACCAAGTGACTTCGTAGTGGCGTCCCGAGGGGGTGTTCTGGCTCAGGCGGAGGACATCGCCTGCTCGGAAACGCGATTCATTGACGGCGCAATGAAACTGGAGCACGCGCCGTTTCTCGTCGGAGACGCGATCGTAAGTCAGGCCATCAACAGCGCGTCCAAGCCGAACTCGTTTCGCCAGGGGGCGTCGCCAGAGCTGCTCGTAGAAGCTCCTCAGGTAATCATGCTCGTTCTTAACAAGGCTTGCGAGTTCGTCTCGTACGGCAAGCAGGTTTGGTTCGGTGCTCACCTCACACGGTGTGAAAGAGCATGGCCTCTTGCACAACGTCACCGAGTGCTTTCAGGGCGAACGGCTTAGGGAGAATACTAGCAAAGCCTTTGGCTTGAAATTCTGCTAGCGAATCCTGATCCAGCGAGCCGCTAGTGGCGATGCCGACGATGTGAGGCGCGAGGCTACGGAGTTCGCGGAAGGTGTCTATGCCGTTCATGCCTCCAGGTAGGGTCAGGTCGATGAGTGCGATATCGAAGGAGTCACCGGATTGCCAGGCGTCGCGGTAGGTATCGATAGCGGATTGACCGTTGTCCGTGCACACCACCACGTGGCCAAGCTGCTCGAGATACATCTGCGCGATCTTTCTAATCCCGACTTGGTCTTCGACGACGAGAATTTTGAGATGTGCCAAAGAGGCTTGCTTGATGGGGATCTCTTCATTCGCTGGCTTTGAAGTTTGCGGTTCGCTTGAGAGCTCAGCAAAGGCTTCTGGCACGGCGGGGAGGTAGATAATAAACTCGCTTCCCCGGTTGGGCTCGGAGTGGACATCAATGTAGCCGTTGTGCCCGGACACAATCTGAGCGCAGGTGGCGAGACCGAGGCCGCTGCCAGTAGCTTTCGTTGTGTAGAGAGATTCGAAGATGTGTTCCTGCTGCTCCGGAGGAATGCCTACACCGCGATCGCGGACGGTTAGGGTGACATAGTTGCCCGGAGGCAAACCCAGTGGTGAGGCTTCGTCGACGGGGACATTGTCCGCCATGAGGGCAATGGTGCCTCCGCTCGGCATGGCCTGCTGGGCATTCACGAGGAGGTTATTGATCACCTGTACGATCTCAATGCTGTCAGCGAGGATGGGCCAGATGTCAGGATTGACGACGCGTTTGAAAGTGACGTTTGAGCCCAAGCCTGTGATGGCGACCGCTTGATGGAGAACGTCGGGTACGGGGCAAGGGCGCTTGGTCGAGCGCCGGCCTTTGGCGTAGTTGAGCAACCGTTGGCAAAGTTCGCTCGTGGTCATGGCGGCTTCAAGCGCATGCTCCAAGGCATTGTGGACGGGCGAACTGGGTTCCGTTCCCGGCATCGCGACTTCCAAGTGGCCGCGAATCGTGGTGAGAGAGTTGTTAAAATCGTGAACGATGCCTTTGGCGATGTGGGCGATGGTATCCGCTTTGTTGAGTTCGAACGCGTGACCCTCTGGAATGACGTCGTTTGAATCTTGGAGAGCTTCTGCCTCCGGCTGTTCCACTGCCAAACGCCAAAGAAGGGTGGCCGTGTGATCGGCCTCACGATCTTCGCCACCTGCACGAGAGGAAATTGTCCAGTCGGCTTCGACTAAGTCGCCACTGAGCGTCCGCATGGTGTAGGCGCCGCGAAAGTCATGCTGCGGGTCGGACTTTAGCCAGTCTTCGCGAAACCGGTTCCGTTCCTCCTTTAAAAAGAGCTCGCTCAGAGCCACCCCCTCCAGCCGAGCGGGCTCAAGTTCCAGCTGAGTCTCGACAGCATGGTTCGCAAACACGATTCGAAGAAGATCAAAGTCGTCGATGCCCCCTTGAAGGATGAGGATGCCTTCTTGAACCTGATCAATCGCGAGTCGCCAGTGGTGATTTAACGCCTGCAGTTCTTCTAAAGTCATTGGAATCGTGTCACAAAGGGAGAGGATGCGACGAGGTTAAGAAAGTCTAATGATTAAGAAGTCTTAGAAGATTCTCAATATTAAAAGACTAAATTTGAGAAGAAGATTGACCGAATACTGGCAATTCTAGTGGGCTATAGAAATTCGCTCCCTATGCCCAAATTGAGCAGCAGTGCATTCTGGTTAAAAACTGATTGCCAAGGATCCATTCGACGATAGCTTCGTCCTCCCATGGGCAAAGGCACTTCTAAAGCAAAGACGAGAAAATCAGTCGCGAAACGTTTTAAAGTGACCGGCACAGGTAAAATTCTACGCCGCAAGCAAGGCAAGCGTCACTTGTTGCGCGCCAAGAATCGTAAGCGGAAACGCAATCTCGGTAAGGTGACTTTGGTTTCCTCTGCGAACCTCAAGGCCGTGCGGGCAAACATGCCCTTCGCCTAGAGTTCCCGAATACTTTCCATGGTCGCCTTCAGTGGGCGGCCTCTCATCAAGGCATCTACCTCGCTTCGGCGGGGACACCGAACGGACGAGTTGCCTGGTGATATCGGAATAACGGTCTGTTCGACACCTACTAACCAATGCCTAGAGCAACTAATTCACCAGCCAGTCGGAAGCGTCGGAAACGCATGCTTCTTAAAGCGAAGGGTTTCCGCGGATTCCGTTCGAAGTTGTATCGCTACGCGAAAGACGCCGTCTACAAAGCGCAGCAGCACGCCTACCGTGACCGTAAGGTCCGCAAGCGCGAGTTTCGCGGTCTCTGGATCCAGCGTATCAATGCTGGTGCTCGTGCCCACGGCTTGAGTTACAGCCGATTTATGGAAGGGCTGAAAGCGGCTAGCATTGAGTTGGATCGCAAAGTGCTCTCCGACATGGCCATTCGGGACGAAGGCGCGTTCAACGTTCTCGTTGAAACCGCCAAGGAGGCTCTCGAGAAGAAGGTTGCCAGTTAGATAGGTTTTCCTGCGAATTTCTAGTTTCAATGGCCGCGACGCTTTGCCGTTTCGCGGCCATTGCTATTTCTACCTAACACTCTCAATCTATCCTCATCACTATGATCGCTCAGCTCGATGCTATTCATCAGGACGCTCAAGCGGCTATCGAAGACGCCCGCGATGACGCGGCGCTCGAAGAGTTTCGCATCCGTTTCCTTGGCAAGAAAGGCGCCCTGACCCAGGCGGCTGCCGGAATGCGAAACGTGTCTAAAGAAGACAAGCCCGCTGTCGGCCAGAAGCTCAACGAAGTCCGTAAAGCGCTGACCGGTTTTGTCGAGGCGCGTTCAGCCGAACTTCTCGCGCTGAAAGACGCCGACGCTGCCAAAGGCGTCGATGTGACTTTGCCAGGGCGTCGTCCTCAACAAGCGGCCCTTCATCCACTGACCCAGGTCATGCACCGTGGTATCAGTGCTCTTCGTCAGATGGGCTTCACGTTAGCCGCAGGCCCTGAGGTGGAAACAGAGTTCCATTGCTTCGACGCGCTGAACACACCTGAAGATCATCCGGCTCGCAATGAGAAGGACACCTTCTACTTTGCTGACGGCCATTTGCTCCGGACGCACACCTCTTCCGTGCAGGTTCGCACGATGGAGACGACGAAGCCGCCTGTCCGCATCATTGCTCCGGGGAGCGCTTACCGTCGGGATGAGATTGACTCCACGCACCTCAGTGTCTTCAGCCAGATGGAAGGCCTCTACGTTGCGGAAGATGTCAGTCTCGGTGATTTAAAAGGGACGTTAGAGCGTCTCTTCCGTGCCATCTTTGGTCCCAAGACGCCGGTGCGTTTCCGCCCGCACTTTTTCCCCTTCACCGAGCCCAGCTTCGAGATCGACATCAAGCTCCAGCCGAAAGGCCAAGAGCCTCGTTGGATTGAGATTGCTGGCTGCGGCATGGTTGATCCGAGTGTCTTCAGTCAAATCTGCGAATCGCGTGGGGATGATGTCTACGATCCTGACAAAGTGACTGGATTTGCCTTCGGTCTCGGGCTTGAGCGCCTCGCTATGATCATGTGGGGCATCCCGGATATCCGTTTGCTGATCGAGAACGATCAACGCTTCCTTCGTCAATTCGCATCCGCATAACTGTTAGTCATGAATACCTCTCTCAATTGGCTCCAAGATCATATTGATCTCTCGGACTATTCCACAGATACACTTTCTGACCTCCTCACCTTTGCGGGAGTCGAAGTCGAAGGCGTCCAAGCGCGCGGTGCAGTCGTCGATCATGTGGTGGTCGGTCAGATCAAAAGTTCGGATCCGCACCCTGGAGCAGACCGTTTGAGTGTCTGTCAGGTGGATGACGGCAGTGGCACCCTGCGGCAGATTGTTTGTGGCGCCAAGAATTACAAGGTCGATGACAAGGTGCCGGTGGCTCTGCCTGGCGCGGTCTTGCCTGGCGATTTTAAGATCAAGGAAGGCAAGCTGCGCGGTGTCGATTCGAATGGCATGATGTGCAGTGGTCGTGAACTTCAACTAACAGAAGACCATGACGGCCTCCTTATTCTAAAGACGGAAGCGGCTACAGGAATGCCGATTGGTGAGTTGTTCGAATCGGATACGCTGCTAGAGCTCGAGATAACTCCGAACCGCCCCGATTGCTTGAGTCACTTGGGCATCGCGCGCGAACTGGCAGCTCTTGCTAAGCGACCTCTCAAAGGTGTTGCTCATCATGGTGCGACGACAGTGATCCAACAGGCAGCCAAGCCCGAAGAGATCACTTTGGACGCCACGGAGTCTTGCGCATTCTACACGGCACGCCGGATTTCGGGAGTGACGGTAGGCCCCAGTCCAGACTGGCTGAAGAGCAAGCTGGAAGCGATCGGTTTACGCCCTATCAATAACATTGTTGATATCACGAACTACGTCCTGTTTGAAATGGGACAGCCTTTGCATGCCTTCGATGTGGCTAAGCTTGATGGTGGCATTCGCGTGCGTTTGGCGAATGACGGTGAGAAATTCGCCGCGCTCGATGGCGATGAATATGCCCTGCAGACGAATGACTTGGTCATTGCCGATCAGTCAAAAGTCGTGGCCATCGGAGGTGTCATGGGGGGCGAAGATTCTGGGGTGACGGACGGCACCACAGACTTACTCTTGGAAAGTGCCTACTTCACGCCAAGCCACATTCGTCGCATCTCGCGGCGGTTAGATTTGAGCAGTGATTCGAGCTATCGCTTTGAGCGCGGGATCGATCCTGCGCAAACCGTGGGAGCGTCTGAACTGGCGACCAAGCTCATTCTCGAGATTGCTGGCGGTGAAGCGGAAGACGTTCTGCTAGTGGCTGGAGAAGTGCCAGCTCCTCCATCGCCCGTGACGCTTGATCATGGTCGGGCCCAGCGTTTGTTGGGCGTCGATCTCACTGAAGCCGAGATGGGAGAGATCCTCACTGGTCTTGGTTTGGAAAGTCAGGGTGATGGTGCATGGAAAGTGCCTACTTTCCGTGGTGATCTCGAACGACACGTGGATCTCGTTGAGGAAATTGCGAGAGTCTACGGCATCGATAAGATTCCTGCGCGTGAAGTGGCGTCCTTTGCAGAGCCTAGTAAGGAAGATGCGCGCTATGATGCCACTCATCAGCTGCGCCAGCGTCTGGTCGACCTTGGCTACGATGACTGTCTGACGATTAAGCTCATTTCGGACGCTCAGTTGGGGGACGATCTATGTTCATTGCGCCTCGGCAGGCAGACCCAAGCGGTGCCTCTCAAGAAGCCACTCTCGCAAGATCACACGACCTTGCGACCTAGCGTCATCCCCGGGTTGCTCGATGTTGCCGAGCGGAACATTCGCCAAGGCGCGACGAGTCTGAAGTTCTTCGAGATTGGCACGGTCTTCTCCAAGCACGAGAAGAGCCCAAAGGTTCTTGAATCTCAGCAATTGGGCATCGTGCTTTCGGGTGACATGGCGAACCCATCTTGGCATGGGGACGCACCCGGAGCGGACCTTTATGACCTGATTGGTCTCTGCGAAGCGCTCTTCGGCGGAGGCAAGCAGGCAGTGAGCATGCGACGTCTCGAGCAAGAGAGTCTTCTTGCTGCTGCGGAGATCTTGTTAGGCAAGACGGTCATTGGTCGACTTGGTCAAGTTATCCCAGCGCGGGCACGCGAGATGGACTGCCAAGGCCCGCTTTATGTTGCCGAGATTGATCTCGGAAAAGCAATCAAGCCGAGCGCGCCAGCGGAGCCTGTCACAGACCTTCCCAAATTTCCCGCCATCACGCGAGACATCGCCCTCGAAGTCCCCGCCGACATGGAGAACGCCGAAGTGGCAAACTTCTTCAGCAAGCGGAATGATGTTCTGCTAGTAGGCTTCAAGATGTTCGACCTCTTTGCTGATCCAACTGGCGAGAAACTCCCGGTCGATAGGAAGTCGGTGGCCTACACCCTCACCTATCGCTCAAATGACCGTACCTTGAAGTCTGAGGAAATCGACAAAGCGCATGCCAAAGTCTTGGCCGCATTGCCCAAGCTCGGCGATGTGAGGCAGCGCTAGTGTAAGAGGGTAGCTTGAGCTTTTGGCTTGAGTCCGTGTGGACACCTGTATGTTGGACGGCCAAGAATGGCCATCCAACGGAGATTTTTTGCCCTATAGAGAAAGGCCATAGCTACATGAAGATTCATCCGACTTCGGATCCTTCCTTGTTTTCCTCGGCTCAGCTTGCCGTTTATCACCGGATCAATGAGAGAACAGAGGTGGAGTTCTTGTTGAACACACCGATAGAAATTGGAGAGTAGTGGTTCAGAATCCTAACGCACTGCCACTGATGCGTGGGTCGCTTTGAGCGGCGAGGACGCCATCGGCTTCAAGGCTGAGGGCTTGGCTGACGCCGAGTCCGGAAGTTGGGGTGACCTTGTGGCCTTTTGCCTTAAGCGCGTCCTGAACCTTTTGAGGCATGGCACGTTCTACCCGGAGCTGGTTAGGACGCCATTGGTGGTGAATCCTGGGGGCTTTGAGGCATTCGGTGAGTGGTTTCTTGAGATCGATGCGACGGACGATGGCTTGGAGGGCCTGAGTGATGATGGTAGGACCGCCGGCGGCACCGACGGAGAAGACGGGCTTGCCGTCTTTGAGCACGATGGTGGGGCTCATGCTGGAAAGAGGGCGTTTGCCAGGGGCGACGGCGTTGGCAGCGGAGCCTAACAAGCCGAAGGCGTTGGGGACGCCGGGTTGGGCAGCGAAGTCATCCATCTCGTTGTTGAGGACGACCCCCGTTCCTGGAACGACCACTCCAGAGCCGTAAGTTGTGTTGACCGTTTGGGTGCAGGCGACCCAGTTGCCAGCTTTGTCGGCGACGCAGAAGTGGGTGGTGTGTTTGCCGAACCAAGCGCTGTCTGATTCATCGGGTGTTCCGTGAGTGGGGACGTCGATGGCTTTGTTTAGGTCGATGCGTTTGGCGAGTGTCTTAGCGTAGCTCTTGTCGATGAGTCCTTTCGGTACTTTAGCGAAGTCGGCATCGCCTAACCAATGGGCTCGGTCTGCGAAGGCGAGCTTCATACTTTCGGCGATGACATGAAGGCGGTCGGCTTCCTTCATGGAAGCGAGTTCGAATGTTTCTAGCATGTTTAGGATTTGGGCGACGTGAATACCGCCAGAGCTTGGTGGCGGCATGCCGATGATTTCGTGATTGCGGTAGGTCGTTCGGATTGCTTCGCGCTGCTTGGGCTGGTAGTTGGCGAAATCTGATTCTGTGAGAATGCCGCCGTTCGTCTTCATCCATGTGGCGATGGCTGTTGAGATGGGGCCGCTATAGAAATGATCGAGGCCGTGTTTGGCAATGGCCTCGTAGGTGGAGGCGAGGTCTTTTTGGACGAGTCGGTCACCCACTTTCAGTGCGTGGGCGTCATTGAGAAAGATAGCGGCGGCGCCGGGAAATTCGCGGAGTTTCTTCACGGCGCCGTCGAGTCTGCTAACATAGTCTTTTCCCAGGACAAACCCATCGCGCGCGATAGCAACCGATGGCGTGATGACTTGGGCTAGAGTCTTGTTGCCATGAGCTTCCAGCACCTTTGCATAGGCCGCTAGGGTACCGGGGACTCCCACCGCCAACGGGCCTTTCTGACTCAAGTCGGGAACGGCTTTGCCCTCGCGAAGAAACATGTCGGCATGGGCTGCTGCGGGAGCTGTTTCGCGGCCGTCGATCGCGATGATTTCCCCCTTTGCGGTGTGAATGAGGAGAAAGCAACCGCCGCCGATGCCAGAGTTGAAGCCATCGACCACACCGAGGGCGAGTCCTGCTCCGATGGCGGCGTCAATGGCATTGCCGCCGTCCTTTAGGATATCGAGGGCAATCTTAGATGCTGCAGGATGGACTGTGGCCACAACGCCGTTTGTTCCAGTGGCATGGCGAACTGGGGATACCTGTTCGCCGTAGGCAATGGTCAACAGGCAGAATGCGGCGATGGCAAGTGGTCTCATGGTGAAACATTACTTCATTCTGAGGACCAATCCCAGGAGGATTGTTTGATCCATTCAGCTAGAGGTTGGTTAGTTGAAGGGGGCTCACGCAAAGGCACGAAGACAAGAAGGGCGGCATGGTTTGCCAAACCTCTGCGTCTTCGCGTCTCTGCGTAAGATAAAGCTGCTACCAGGTCACTGTTAGACCGGCGAAGGCGCCCAATCTGCGGGCGGCGACGGGTGTGCCTCCGAAGCTGGCGTGTTCATAGCGCTCATCGAAGGCGTTCTCGAGACGGGCGTTGATGGTGACGTGGTCATTTACCTCATATGAGCCGTAGAGTTTGGTGACCAAGTAGGCGTCTAGGGGATCTCCTGCTAGCTTACGCTCTCCGACGTAAGAAACTTCGACGCCGAGGTCTAACTGATCGCTCGCTTCCCAATGGAGATGCGCTTGAACAACATGCTCTGGCAAACTTACCAAACTATCCTCTAGATAAGTGTAGGCGAGGCCATAGCGAATGGAACCAGCTTGGCCTTCGAGGCCTAGCTCTAACCCGCTGGCTTTACCCTCGCCAGCTGTGTTGAAAGGAGCTGCCCCGAACCGGTCGACGATGAGGTTCTCCACGTCGTTCTCGAACCAGGTGAGGTTGAGTGAAACGTCGTCTCCAAAGGACTGCGTGATGCCAAGGTCCCAGCCTTTTGAGCGTTCAGGAGAAAGGTTAGGGTTGCCAGCTTCGAACGGGCCACCGTTGAGCTCGAGCAAATTTGGGGTGCGGAAGGCGGTGCCGTAGCTGCCGCGCAGGGTGGTCTCCGAATTTGGGATCGTGTAAGCGGCTGTGGTTCGCCAGGTGAATTCATCTCCGTAGTCGTCGTAGTCTTCCCAACGGATACCGCCGGTGAGAACGAAATCTTCAGATACTTCCCAAAGGTGCGTGGCAAAGAGGCCTAACTGATCGCGGTCTGCTGGGAACGAGAAGTCTTGAGCAAAGTCGGTCTGCTCAAACAAGGCACCGAATGCCGTGGTGTGATCGCCTGACCACTTGATCTCATTCTCCCAACCTAAACTGAGCTTCTCGGCATCGGTAGCGAACGTGGAGGGCTGGCCGAAATCGTAGGATTCCGTGTAGGAGCCGAATCGTAGGCGTGACTTCCAGGTATCGGTGATGTCGATTTCACCATACACGGTGACTAACTGGTAATCGGTGAAATTCTCGCCACCGAAGGTGTCGTGGAACTCGCCATGACCTCCACGGAAGGTGGCTCCGAATCTTGCGTGGTCGCTCCGATCGTAGTCTAAGCGGAGCGTGTAGGCTAACTGTTCATGATCGAGTTCGGGCGTGCCTTGGGCATCGTTCTCTGTGGTTTCCCAGCCAATGCCAAGTGAGTAAGAAAGTCCACTATCAAAACTGCCACTGGAGCTGGCTCCTGTGCGTAGGGTTCCAAACGAGCCGCCTTCGACAAAGACGTGGGATTCGGGTGTGCCCGAGCCTTGCTCAGAATAAACACCGATCACGCCGCCGATGGATTCGCCTCCATAGAGGGCGCTTTGAGGGCCTCGCAGAATCTCAATCCTGCCCACGCCATCGAGGAGCCCGTTGCCAAGGAAGTTGTTTGTTGAGACGGTGGAATCGCTGAGACGCACGCCATCGACACGGACGTGGGCGTGAGCTGTCTTCATGCCGCGGAGAAAGAGTGAGCTGATGGAGCCGCGCTGGCCTCCCGTGGATTCTGAGAAGACGCCGGGTGAGCGCCGCAAGGCATCTTCCAAACGGAAAACCTGGGCTTCTTCCAACATTTCTCCTTCAAGCACGGTGACGGCGCTGCCCGACTGGGCCAGGGGAGTGAAGATGCGGTTGGCGACCACGGTGGTGGGCGCCAGAGTCTCCGTTTCTTCAGCGGCTAAGGGCGATAACCCTGCGAATGTTGATGAAAGGACTAACAAGATGGCACTGCGAGGCAGTGCGCGTGTGGTTGATGACATGTGTGTATTTAAGGATGTGGCGTCCGTATTCCGCGGACGAATCAATCACTTCTCAAGGCTGGCGATCTGGCTCGACCGAATGAACGTGTCATTCAATCTTACAGTGGCGGGACCGCTCCGGAATAGGCACAACGTGCTGTCACCGGATTCCCCATCTATTTCTTGCCCGAGCGACGGGCTTCCTAGAGAAGACCCCGGCTCTCCCGAGGTGGGCGCAGTTCAGCGCATTTTAGACACCGTGCAACAATGAATTGCTGAAAGCTTGCCAAGGCGACCCAAGAGCGATCTCATAGCGCATGCTAAAGCGCTTTCTGTTATTCACCTTGCTGGCTTGGAATCTCGGGCACGCTGCTGAGAAGCCTAACGTCATCGTCATCATGGCGGATGACATGGGCTATGGCGACGTGTCTTGCTATGGAGCCACCGAGCTCCAGACGCCGCACATTGATAAGCTTGCCGCAGAGGGCCGCCGATTTACAAGCGGTTACTGCTCGGCCTCGACCTGTACGCCCACTCGATATTCGTTGCTGACTGGAACCTATGCGTTCCGTCAGGAGGGCACGGGCATTGCGCCTCCTAACAGTCCTGCTGTCATCAAGCCCGGTACGGAAACGCTCCCATCCTTGCTTCAGAAGGCCGGCTACGCCACGGCAGTTATCGGCAAATGGCATCTTGGGCTTGGTGGGCCAGATGGTCCCGATTGGAATGGCGACTTGAAGCCAGGGCCGCTTGAGATTGGCTTTGATCATTGTTATCTTCTGCCCACGACCAATGATCGCGTGCCGCAGGTTTACGTCGAAGACCACCGAGTCAAGAATCTCGATCCAAGCGATCCTCTTTGGGTGGGAAACAAGAAGCCGAGCGATGATCATCCCACAGGTGTTACTCATCGGGACACCCTCAAGATGGATTGGTCTCACGGACACAATTCGACGATCCATAATGGCATCAGTCGCATCGGGTTTTATACAGGTGGCCATGCTGCACGATTCCGTGATGAGGACCTCGCTGACGAATGGGTCAATCGTTCCAACGCCTGGATAGAGAAGCACAAGGAAGAGCCTTTCTTTCTCTTTTTCTCTTCCCATGACCTTCACGTTCCACGCATTCCCCATGAGCGCTTCCAAGGTAGGACGCGGCTAGGTTTCCGTGGGGATGCGATTGTTCAGTTAGACTGGTGTGTGGGCGAACTGATGAAGACGCTAGACCGTCTCGACTTGGCTGAGAATACCTTGGTTGTCTTCTGTTCTGACAATGGCCCTGTTTTGGATGATGGCTATGCTGATGATGCTGTCGCGAAGATTGGCCGCCACCGAGCAGGTGGTCCTTTCCGTGGTGGCAAGTACAGTGTGCTAGAGGGCGGTACGCGCACGCCTTTTATCACTCGTTGGAAAGGCCGGATAAAGCCTGGGGTTGAAGGCAAGGCGCTGGTTTCCACGATCGACATTGCCGCCAGCCTTGCCTCTCTTACAGAAACGCCTCTTCCTGCTGATGCCTGCCTGGATAGCTACGATGTGATGGGCGCCTTGCTAGGTGAGGGGAATGCCAAGGGCCGTGAGCATTTCATTCAGCAAGACAACGGGCGCGCTGGGAACTACGGCTACCGCAAGGGTGATTGGAAGCTCCAGCGCCACCAGAAGGGCACGGCTAGAAACGTGGTCGTCGAGGCCAAGCTTGCGAATACGAAGGTCCCTAAGCATCGGCTCTTCAATTTGGCAGAGGATCCTGGTGAGACTCATAATTTGATCGAAAAACATCCTGACATCGCGAACAAGATGATTGAGGAGCTTGACGCTCACATCAGTGCTGGGCGTACGAGAGGCTAGTCTGCTTTGCCTTGCTTTGACAGAAGCAATCTTGTAACCTCAAACGGCTTGGATTTGTAGATAAATTTCTGTTATGGGGTTATTTGGACTGTTCAATAGGAAGAAGAAACCGCTGCCGATATTGGAGCCAAAGGATAGTCATTTGGCCTTTGTGCTCTTGCCGGAAGCTCGGCTTCCTGTGGCTGAGGATGTGATTGCGGCTTTCGTTAGATTTCGAGGTGCGTCGGAAACACTTACCCAGTCTTCGGGCGAAGATTCTGCAGATGAAGAATCCAGCGACAGTGCCTTGGTTCTTTAATTGGAAGGGATAGGTTCTCTCTTGGACGTTTTGGTGCCGATGCCCATACCCGATGGTGAGGCCGAGCGGGCCGTTAAGTTCAGCGTTTCCTCAATAGCAGAGGACTTTACGCTCCGTGATCATGCTGCTCATCTTATCGTGACTCTTATAGGAGTCGACCAGGGGGCCGACTCCGGTGGCTGGGCTCATGGCGTTTACGTCCGTTCTCGCAGCCCTGTTGGCAGCAAGTTCAGCGACGGGGGGCTATTGGGGGGACGTAGGAGCGAGCCATCCTTCTGAGTTCTTTCTCTCCATGGCAGAAGACTATTCGATCATGACAAGAGTCATGCTCTGGAACGGGATTAGTCGGGCATCAGAGTCAGATGGGCAATTCAGTATTCTTAGCCTTGGGATGAACCAGATCGCACTTCCCGATTTGTATCTGATTACCCCCGTAGACAATGTGGGCGTGGCGTTAGAGAGGTTCTTTGACCTTCTCGCTTATGTCGCAGATCGAGGCGAGCCGATCCCTGACGGAGATACGATTGGAGCCACCGCAGACGAGCGTCTGAAAGTGAAGTGCACAGCGTCGCCGGCAGGCAACGGTTCTGTGGTCTGGATGGTTCGATTGTGAGTTCGCGTCCGGAGTTCTAAGGCCAAAGTGGATTCTAGCAATGCGCTTGTATTGGCATTGCCAGGAGGATCGAGTGGCTGTAGGAATGGGAAAGTTGGTGGAGCAACTCCGTTCCAATCATCTCAACTATCTTGTATTTTAATGAGCTACCTAGTTGCTGCGAGGCAGTCAGATTTTATCGGTAAACTGATGAATGGAGAAGTGGCTGCCTGGTCGTTCCTTGGGGGAGTGATTACGATCATGCTCTTGATCAAGTGGTGGAAATCGAAGAGACGTGGCAAATGATAGTCATTTAACAAGAAAGTATTGTCTTTGCTGAAACGATGGATATTTCGATTCCCAAGGTTCTTAAGCTGAAAGGCGTTCTATTACTTCGCGTTCTATGTGCTAGAGCATTACGCTGATTCGCGTTTCCGTTATGCGGGTCTTTGTGACTTGGCACGTTATTTGATCACGGGGAAGCGAAGTGAGACCGAGGATATTGGTAAAGAAGAGGGTGAGCGCTAGAGGGTCCCGGCGTCTTTGATCTCCAGATACCGATTGGTGAGAGCGGTAGGGAGATTAGCGGCGGTGTCGTCTAGGGTGAGGATACCGTGTGAGCGAATCTGTTCGAAGGTCTGATTGCGCTCTTCGACATAGCGCTGAGTGGCGCTGTGGGTGAGGGCGCCCTCGAAGGTGTTGACGGGATGTTTCAAGGCTCCCTCGGTGGTAGATTCACGGAGGCTGGCGATGAGTGGGAGGTGACGCCGCTTCATGAGTTGGAGCGGTGGGAGGATGTTGGCAATGTCTTCGCTCCGTAGATTGGTTAGGAGAATGACGAGGGCGCGACGGCGTTGTCGTTTCATCAGGCGCTCGGCGGCTTCTGCGAAATCGCTTGTCTTGGGACTTGTTTCGTAGTCGTAGAGGTGGTTGAGCACGGTCGTCATGGCGTGCTGCCCTTTGACCGGAGGCAGCCAGCGATCGGTGCCGCCGAAACTGAGGATGCCAACGTGGTCGCTCTGTCGGAGAGCGATAAATGATAGCAGGAGCATGGCGTTGAGGCAGTGATCAAACTGTGAGAGATCCCCATCCAGTGCGCGCATACGGCGTCCGCAATCGACCATGAGAATGACGTTCTGATCCCGTTCTTCGCGGTACTCTCGGCTGATGAGTTGGAGGCGTTTGGAGGTGGCCTTCCAATTGATCTGCGAGAGGTTGTCGCCTTCTTGATAGTCCCGTAGCTGATGGAAGTTTAGGCTGGCTCCGCGGCGATTCTTTGTGACGATGCCTATTTGGTTTTCGCGATTCTCCATGGCAAGGAGAGCGTAGCGCACGACGGGTTCGTAATTTGGGTAAACCCGGATCTCGTCCTCATGATCGGTGAGGTACCTGCGCTGCCAGAGGCCTAGGGGAGATTGGTGGAGCACATGGATAGCGCCGAGCTTGGAGCGCCCTCGTTTCCGCATGCGAATTGGGTAGGTAACTGCAGTGTAGCCTTTGGGCGGGACAGCGCCGTTCCAGGGAATGTCCGGGGCGTGGGCCTCTTCAGGGAGCTCATCGAAGACTGAGAGGTGGGCGTTCAAGCGGCTCCGGTTGTGTAACGTGAGTGAGATCTCGGCTTCGACGTTGATAGCCAGTCGTCCCGGAATCTTGCGCTCGATATCGATGCGTCTGCTAGATCTGGAAAGGATGAAGTCGATTCCGAAAAGGGCTACTAGCAGAACTCCTAATTCCCACCATAGAGCCACGAATGGCTGCCAGAAAGACGCAGCGATACCGAAAGCGATCCAGACCAGGATACTATGGAGTAGACGAGTGGTGGGCCTCATCGTGAATACGTCAGGCTTTGCTAGCGAGGTGTTTCGACGGTGTGGATGATGGTCGTGAGGACATCGTCAATTTGCTGACCACTGATGGCAATCTCTGGTGCAAGAGCGACCCGGTGACGTAAGACAGGAAGGGTGGCTCGTTTGACGTCGGCTGGAGTGATGAACTGACGATCATCAAGCACGGCGAATGCTTTCGCCATGCGAATGAGGCTGATGGCACCGCGGGTACCGGCACCCAAAGTGATCGCATCAGACTCGCGAGTGGCTCGGATGAGATTGACCGCATAGTGGATGACTTCATCGACTGCTTGAACTTCGGCGGCCGCCTGCTGTCCGGCAATGATGTCTTCCGGCTGGCAGATTGGGGAAATCGTGTTGGGATCGAGGCCCCGTCCACCTGCGCCTCCGGCAGCGCGTTTCACGATGGTCTCTTCATCGGCCAAGCTTGGGTAATCGATGAGGATCTTGAGTAGGAAACGGTCCAGTTGTGCTTCTGGTAATGGGTACGTGCCTTCCTGCTCGATCGGGTTTTGCGTGGCAAAGGTCATGAATGGCGGTTGCAACGGCATGGATTCGCCATCGATCGTGACTTGAGCCTCTTGCATCACTTCTAACAAAGCGGCCTGAGTCTTGGCGGGAGCGCGATTGATCTCATCAGCCAAGAGTAGGTTGGTGAAAACCGGTCCTTTGCGCAATCGGAACTGCTGGGTACTCATGTCGAAGAGAGAATGTCCCGTGACATCTGAGGGCATGAGATCTGGGGTGAACTGGATCCGCTGGAAGTTGCCGGCGAAGGTTCGCGACAATGCGAGGACGAGATGCGTCTTGCCAAGCCCAGGCTTGCCTTCGAGTAGAATGTGGCCGCTTGCGATGAGCGCAGCCAGGACTTGATCGATGACCGCGTCTTGACCGATGAAGACACGAGTGACCTCATTTCGGATGCGTTGCCAAATGCTTGGGGGCTTCGCTGGCAGTTCGGCGGTCTCTCGACGGAAGTCGGTGGGTGGCGTGGGCTCCGAGGAATGCGGAGGTAGAGGAGGTAGAGGAGGGCCCGTGGGTTCGTTTGTGTCGTTCATAAGCTCGTTTCTAGCAAAGTAATGTCTTGGATCAAACGTGTGAATTGGTTGGCATCCTTCTTGGGTTCTCCGAGCATGGCTTCGTGAACGCGATCGAGAGCCAGACCACTACGTTCTGCAAGGTAAGCGTGCAATTCCGGATCATTGAAGCCGGGCAAGGCGCGTCCTGTAGAGGACTGATAGTGTTTGACTAAGCGGCGTCGTACTGGAGCCAAGAGGCTGTTGGGTGCGCTGTGGCGCCAAAGGAATTGCGCGGTCATCCCGAGATGATCGGAGAAATGACGAGGCAAGGCAGTCGCCGGTGGCAGGCGCGGGCCGAAGCTAGGGAGGGATTTCCATAGCCAGAAGAGTAAGAGGGTGAGCAAGCTTAACAAGGGCATCCAACCAGCTTCCCAGAGCATGCCCCAGAATGAAAGGTCGCTGGCATACACGAAGAGCACTTCGTAGCATTCGTGAAGCTCGCTGAGTGCTAGAGTGAAGGCAGCGTGGTCTTCTTGAGCGATCGCGCGATTGCGCATGGGGAAAGCTGATGCGAGCGCGGTGAAGCGGCCATTGCCAGAGTCAATGCTGACCATGAGGGCATTCTCTACATCTTTGCCCATGAAATGGTCCACATCGTCTGTATCTGTCACGTCAAACGTGTTGCTGATTGGGAACAGGACTCGTCCAGAATAGTTGCCAAGATCAAACGATGTTGTGCTTTCGTTGTCGGTAAGTTCACCGAAGCGAATTCCGTAGGCATCGAGGAGAGGGTGATCGACGAGGTCGGGTTCCTCGTATTGGCCACCTTCGCTCTCCCACCTCATCATGCCGGTGCCATGCAGCAAGTAGACAAGGTGGCCACCATTCTCAACCCATGTCTTTAGTTGGCGCGCACGACTTGGAGTCGTGATGGCCTGCCCGGGCATGATCAACATGGTGCCATCCCACGGCATTTCATCGAGGTGGAGTGAACTAGAAGCCTCGACACCGTAAGATTGATAGAGTTGCTCGGAAGCAAGGAAAGCATTGCGTCGAGCCTCGCCTGTGTAGCCGATTTCGGTGGTTTCCTTACGTTTTTCAAGGCATGAGGTGAGTGTCAGGCACAGGAGGCTGACCAATACTAGGGAGAAAGGTTTCATGAAGACGCCTCCTTCTGGTGAAAGGGCCAGTCTTTGCAGAGAAGTTCGACTGTCGCATCGTCAGGCCAGAGCTTCCCGTAGGCGGCACTGGTCCAGCGATCTGTGAGCTGGCTGAAATAGGCGACCATTTGGCGATCTGTCAGAGCCTCAGCACGCTGGATGCAGTCGAATTCCGTATCGCTTTCAATGATGGGAAGGTTCTCCCGCACGACCATCCAAGAAATGGATCCTCGATAGAGAAGGCTCAGCGCCTCCTGACGTTGTCCTGCAGTCCAGGCATCCCAGGCTGCTTGGGCGATGTTGTCAGGAAGTGATTCGGTGCGAACATCCATTCCCATCACGGTGGTGGCACGTGAGTGTGAGGGGGTTGAACTTCTTTTGAAACTGCGATTGAGGAAGACGTGTCGGTAGGTGTAGATCCAGTAGGCCAGTCCGCCTATCGCTGCCACCACGACTAGCCAGAAGAAGAAATTGCCTAGGATTTGAAAGAAACCAACGCCACCACCTCTGTTTGACTCCCGGTTGTTTCCTTTCCAATCCCATTTCTCTTGAGTGCGGCTGTGGACTTCGAATTCAGGTTGCTCGAGTATCTTCTCTGCGACGGTCTTCGGAGCAGAATCGATCTCCTCGGTCTGGGTCAGCTCTGTTTCCAAATCTAGAATCGCGTCTTGAGCCTGGCCGGGGCTGGTTGAGGCAATGAGAAGAGTAGATAGAAGAATGATAGTTATTGTCTTGGTCACGCGGGCGACCAGACGAGATTCGAGTTGGCGGAATTTCAACTCGAGGTCCCAGCCCTCGCTCTGGGTACGGCCATTCACATACATGCCAAAGCCGCCGCCTACATAGAAAGGCTCTACTAGGCTGATGGCGAGGAAATAGGCCGCCGTGAATAGGTAGTAGACGATATTCGGAATCGGGGAGAATTCCTCCATCTCGAAACCTGCCATCCAGTCTTCCAGCTCGGCGCCAATGGCTGGTGACGGGTTGAGTATGACTAACAAGCCGATAAATCCAAATGCGATGGCAACTTCGAAGAGAGCACACGCAGTGATGAGCGAGGTGGTGTGAGCATCTGCCTCGCGATTGAGAATACTGACGCGTGTGCTGCGGGGTTTTCCAGAAAGTCCTTCTAACAAGCCTACTGGCATGAGGTAGCTCCGGGCCGGAGAGAAACGCCGCCAAGTAAGGTCGCCGATTAGCATGCCGATGAAGAACTTGGGAGATCCCAGAATCTCTCGCAAGCGAGGCCGAGTGCCAAAGAGCGAACGGCTTAGGATGAAGAGGGGCACACGGTCATAGAGCGGTTTGAACCAGAAGATCGCGATGGCCCATAGGCTAGGCCAAGCTTGGAGAAGGCAGACTAACAACGCGCAGAAAGGCAATGCCGTGCAGGCCCAGGCCAGCATGATGAAGCCATAGTCGCGACGCGCCAGCGCCATGCCGAGATCGATGGCTTCCCAAGAAGTGCGAGGCCGGATCTCGGCCGAGACATCCTCAAGCTTCATCGGATTGTCCCCCGGCAAAGGTGAAGTAGGCGATTAAGGCGACGAACCAAAAAGTCGCGACGGCGTATTTGATAGAAGCCGAGACGGGTTGGGCTGACCAGAAGCCTTCGATGATGGCCGCTAAGAACGTGAGGAGAGCCGCTCCGTAGAGAAAGGTGACCGCGCGCTTCCCTGCGTCTAACAAAGCTTGCTTCCGCCCGCGCTGCCCCGAATGCAAGATGCCCAAACCAATGTGAAGTCCAGCCATGCCCGCTACGAGCATTCCCATGATTTCGACGCTAGCGTGACCACAAATAAACGTGTAGAAGGCCTCGGGATTGGCGGCTTCGTGGATGTAGGCGGTGGCCGCACCGAAGAAGAGCCCGTTAAAGACGATGAAGAACAGAGTGCCTACGCCGCACAGGATGCCGCCGGCAAAGATTCGGAAATCAATGCCAATGTTATTAATGATGTAGAAGGCGAACATCATGAAGCTCGAGCCGAACTCCTCCCGCAAGTGCTCGATGGGACTATCGCTCCCATACATGGACTGAAGTTGAGACATTTGCTCTGTGCCGAGGAGTGCATGACTCCAACGCGGTTCGATCATGGCTCCAAGGATGATGCCAGCGAGCGGGACGAGGAAGAAGACGCAGTTGATCCAGAAAAGCTTGATGTCTTGACGAAAGGCCCTGGGGAAATCGACGGCGATGAAACGCAAGACTCCTTCTCCGAGTCGTGCGGAACTCCGGTAGAGGTGTTTGTGGCCGCGAATGACCATCGCATTGAGCCTCTCGCAGAGGCGTAAGCCGTACATGCGTTGCTGTGCGAGTGAAAGATCGCTGCACACTTGTCGAAACATGGCAGGAAACTCGGCACTTTGCTGCGGCGGATTCTTTCCGTCCAGTTCATCGAGCATTGTTTCAAAAGCACTCCAACGCTTCTGGTGCAGGGATTCGAAAGTATGCCGATTCATGATATCTGATCAGTGCTAGGAAGAGTTGCGAATCCAGCGGCCCATTCGGAGGAGGCGATTGACGCCCTCGCGTCCTGTTTGGCGAGTGAGCGTGGGCACGTGATTGGCAAGTTCTTCACGTCGAGCGTCGGACCAGAGTCCAGCGCGTTCCAGATAACTCACGATGGCGAGCTGTTCCGATCGTTCCAATGCCGTGGATGGCGCAAGGGGTTCTAGATTCAGAGGCATGGGTCCTTCAGTGGGAGGCTCTGTGCCCGCATAGATAACACAGGTGCCTGCGGCCATGTCTCCCAAGCGTTGAAAGCCATTCCCTGACAAGCAGGCGATTAAACCGAAGGCATAGCCCACAGGCAGGGCATCCACGAACCTGAGGAGATTCCTAACAATAGCCTGGCTCCAAGTGAGTGGTGCGCCTGACGTTTGCACCACTCGTAAGCCCATGGCGCGTTTGCCAGGAGAGGCACCACGTTTGCCCACCTCGTAAAAGACGTAGAAGAACCACGTCCACCAGAACATGAAGAGTAGCATCAGCCCTTGGGCGACATTCTCGCCTAAGAAGGTGCTGGCTAGCCCGATGATAATTCCTACGCCGATGAGGATCCCCCAGCGGATGAGGAAATCGATCAGGTAGGCCATGGCACGGACCGTAGGCCCAGCGATGGGCAGCCAGATCTCCACGCCTTCGGTCAGTTCGATACGTTGACGCGTATCAATCTTGGGAATGGCGGGCGATGTTTCTGACATTGGCTCAAAGAAACACAGATCTTTAGAAATGCCTCAGAATTCTGGGCTTGGAAGTCGACAAAGAGTGCACGCTTTGCTCCAGTGGGCTGCCATGGATCCCAACCCTTACGAAAGCCCTTCTGCTGACCCACTTGGAACAAATACTGCTGTAGGCGGTGCCGTGTCACCACGTGTCGTGAGCGAACTCACGGGCACGAAGCCTTGGGTGCGGTTTCTTGCCGTCTTAGCTTTCCTCGGGGCCGGATTTACGATTCTGGCTGGGCTGGGGGTGTCGGCGGCCATGATGAAGCAGATGGGCCCAGGGGCCCTTTTCATTGGAGTCCTCTACGTGCTCATGGGCCTGATTTACATTGTCCCAGCAATTAAGCTGTGGAAATATGGTTCGGCAATCACACAGTTTCAGTATTCTGGCAGCAACGATCACTTGGAAAGTGCTCTATCGGCGCAGCGCGGTTTCTGGAAAATTACTGGAATCATGGTCATCGTCGGCTTTGTTCTTGTTATCCTCTTCGCGGTGGGCATGGTCATTTTTGGAATCAGGATGGCCAGTCAAGACGATTTTAATATTCCGTTAGACGGGGAAGTGATGGAAGTGCCCAACTTCGAGTTGGAGTAACGCTAGGCCCGAGGGTGAGCTTCGTCGTAAGCTTCCTTCATCCGCGCGACGCTGACGTGCGTGTAGATCTGTGTGGTCGAAAGACTTACGTGGCCTAACAAGGCCTGCACGCTTCGCAAATCAGCGCCATTGTCTAACAGATGCGTTGCGAAAGAGTGGCGGAGCTTGTGGGCGCTGATATCGATGGGGATACCGGAGTGGCGCAGATACTTCTTTACCACATTGTGAATCGATGTGCGTGACATGCGTTTGCCCAGCTTGGAAATGAAGATCGGTCCTTCGTGCACGCCTGCTTTCTGCCTGTAACGCTGGATGGCCTCGAGCGCGTGATGGCCGACAGGGCAGAGGCGTTCTTTGCGTCCTTTGCCGATGACTCGCATGGTTTCTTGGTAGGTGTCCAGATCCGCAATGTCTGCCTTCGCGAGTTCTTCCAATCGCATGCCGGTGCTGTAGAAGAGTTCGAGGATGGCGGCATCACGCTCGCCCACCCAACTGGCGGCTTGCTTAGGTTGCTCGATCTTCAGTGGGAGTGCGAGGAGTTCTTCGATCTGCTTGAGAGTGAGGACAACTGGAAGCTTCTTCTCTAACTTCGGTAGTTGCACGTTTGCTAGCGGACTCGGTTCGAGGCCGTGCCGGTGGCAGAGAAATTTGTAGAAGGATCGAAGAGCGGCGAAGTGGAGCCGAATCGTGCTGCGCGCGCGTTCCTCCTTCATCATCTCGAAGAGGTAGGCCCGAAAGTCGTCAGGCTGGCACTGTTCCCACGATTTGAAGCCGAGGGGGTGACGTTTACGAAATCGGTTGAGAGCCTGGAGGTAGTTCCGGCCAGTGCGGTCGGAGGCATCCTTCTCCACACGCATGAACTCGAGGAAGGCGTCTACCTTGGCGTCATCCACGGCCTCTTCGGGAGAGGGAGTCTTTTGAGGAGCCGCCATGGTCTATCTAAATAAATGCCTTTTGACGCCCGGAGAGACGTCGGTCACGTTAGCACACGATGCTGACCAAACGAATCATTCCTTGCCTCGATGTCACCGGTGGCCGCGTGGTCAAGGGCACTCAGTTTGTGAACCTGCGTGACGCGGGAGATCCTGTGGAGTGCGCCATCGAGTATCAACGTCAGGGTGCAGACGAGCTTGTCTTCCTGGACATCACGGCGTCGTCAGACGCGCGTAAGACCATGGTGGAGGTGGTGGAAGAAACCGCGCGGCAGTGTCACATGCCCCTGACAGTCGGAGGCGGTATCAGGGAAGTGGAGGACATGCGCAGGATGCTTCGTGCCGGTGCCGATAAGGTGAGTGTGAACACGGCGGCCATTCACAGGCCTGAAGTGTTGTCCGAAGGCGCTCGTGCCTTTGGCGTGCAGTGCATTGTCCTCGCCATCGATGCCAAGCGCAACGAATGCGGAAGCTGGACCGTCTACACGCATGGTGGTCGCAACCCAACGGAGCTGGATGCGATCGAGTGGGCAAAGCGTGGTGAAGAGTTAGGCGCAGGAGAGATCTTGCTTACGAGCATGGATGCGGATGGGACTAAGGACGGCTTCGACCTGGAATTGACCCGGACCGTGAGCGAGGCGCTTACCATTCCCGTCATCGCCAGTGGTGGCGTGGGAAATCTTGATCACCTTGCGGATGGTCTCACAGAAGGCAAAGCCGACGCGGTGTTGGCGGCGAGTATCTTTCACTTTGGCGAATACACGATTGCTGAAGCCAAAGTGCATCTTGAGAAGCGCGGGATTCCGGTGCGGCCGTTTCAAAAAATGGCTGAAGTGTAGACGCCCTACTCCTGCTGTGGTTTAATATGGCTTTGTTAAATTTCTGTTAAGTCTATCTGAGCTAAGTGCTATTTGGAGCCTTCCCTTTGCCCATGCTCAACGTCCAATGGGCTTTGACCAGACCGATTCCTAGGTGGTTCGGGCCATCCATGAGCATGATCTTGCGGTGGCCATCGCTCTTCCACCACGCGACGTAGGCGGCCATGGGTGAGCTGCTTCCTTTGTAGATGTTCTCGCCTTGCCAGCTGCCGGCGTAGCTTGCGTTCTTCGCGCGTTTCGCTGGTGAGGCATTCGCAGGAGTGGGGGACTGGTGTGCAAAGTAGCCAAGCTTGGCCATTTCGGCGCTGTGATGGATGCTTCCTTGAGTGAGTTCTTTCTGCAAGTAGAGCGGACTGAGGCCTAGCTCGATGCGCATCTCGTTGATGATCTTGGCAAAGCCCCGTTGGGGTGATGTCGGCCATTTCGAGGCTTCGTTGTTATAGGCGTCGATCTGAACAAACTGCTGGTGTTGCGCGATGAGGCTTTCGGCCTGTTTGATCAAGTCAATGACATTGTCCCCGAAAGGCAGGTCCTCGTAGACCTCGATTAACGAAAGATCAAAGGCGTCCTCTTCGTCACCTACGAGCATGGCCAGTTCCATGTCGAGTTCTAGCAGAACTTTTCCAGCTGGCTCCAAGGCCTTCCGACTGTTGCTGGCGGCCTGCGCTTGTCTTTGGAGTTCTCTATAGGTGCGGGCTACTTTCTTGAGGAGCTGATCAAGCTTCTTCAGGTCATTGGTGTCATAGTCCAAGTTCTTTCGACCCAGCTTGAGTGCTTTTGTGCATTCGTAGTTCCAATTCCGTCGGGCTTCGGCGAATGGCTGGAGGTTCTGGTAAACGCGCTCCAAGGCATTCTCCAACGGTGTGGCATGGTGCTGGTGCGCCTTTTTGAGAAGGCGTTTGTGGATAGCCCCATCGTTCTCTGAGAGCTGGCCAAGGGATTGGTGAGCGCGCCTGCGGGTATTGGAATCCTTTGAGCAAAGCCAGCGATAGGCTTGGCTCTGTTGCTTGGATCCGAAACTGGAGGGCGCCTCTTCGGCGAGGATGTCAGGACAGAGGAGAACGAGGCAAAGGAGAACTCGAATCATCTATTCCGAAACGGAGAGGCGCAGGAAATGCACATCCATAGAACTGTCTAGTGTGAGTGTCACGGTCTCGCGTGTGGCATCGATGACAGTGGTTTCAGATTCAATAACAGCGGCACCTGCAGCCTGCCAGCCCTGAAGATCTTGGGAGATTTCGGCGTTGACGGGGGATCCCTCGAGATTGCGTCGACGTTGATAGCGCACCTTAACGGCATCTCCCTCGGTGATGGCTGTGATGACTGCGCCGCTCTCTGACGTTAGTGGGTCTGTGGCAAAGACATACTCTAGTCGATTGATGAAGCCGTCTGTGTCTGGGTCAGCCATGGGGCCTGCGATTGCGTCATTGCCTAACTGATTAGCGCTAAACGTTTCGGCCTGCCATTGTGCGAAAGTAAGTCCTGGTTGAGGCTCGACACCTCCATCAGCAGTGCCAGGGCTACCTTGCTCGGCAGTAGACGCGTTCCAGCTCATGACTTCATCGGCATAGGCATCTAGTGAGGTGCGTTCAAGTGAACGGCCTGTCCCGTCGGCTGCAATTGGCCAAGGTTCTGCGTCATTGTAACGAAGCGAGTCTTCAGTGATCTGTGTCGTCTTCTCGATCCCGTTGTCGAGGTAGGTTTCGCCCAGACGTTCTAGGGCGAGGCGTTCACCGTCGTTGTTGAGTCGTCCGTTGAAGCCACCGAAGATGGTAACGCCGTCAGGAATGCTCGGGTAGAGGGCGCGGGCCGCATCGGCTGTGGCGCGGGTGACGAGAATGACCTCTCCTGCCGCGATGGTGGCGCCTTCGGGGAAGGTGAATCCGATGCCGCTTATCTGCCAGCCTGCGAGACTGACAGAAGCTTGAGAGCGGTTGACCAATTCGAGAAATTCACCGGCGTCGTCGGCTTGAGAGGAATGGTACATGATCTCTGAGAAGACAACCTGGCCAATGCGTGGAGCGCTGTTGGCATCACCGAGTGAAGCCGTTGCCTGGGTAGGATACTCGACCCGGCCTTGTGAATCGACGACTCGCCCAAAGGTGACGCCTTCTTCGGCATCGCCGAACGAAAAGCCATTGCTGTAGCCGGTCAATTGGCCGTCACTCTGAGCGGAGAAGAGGTGAATGGCGTCGCCACGTGAACTGAGCGAGAAGGCGTTGCCAAAGAACTCGGCAGGCAAGTCAGCATTGTTTGCAGGATCACTGTCATTGTCTTCAAGGATCACGAGGTAGCCCCCAGCAGGAATGTTGGATACTGCTCCAATGGTATACTTGCTGGGTTCATTTGGATCGTCCGTCAGGAGCCAGCCACTCAGGTCGACGGCTTCGGCTCCGCTATTGAAAAGCTCGATCGCATCGACCGCAGGCGGTGCGGAGTTGGTAAGAATCTCATTGATCACGACACCAAAGCTTGGAGCCGTTTCATCAGTGCCCGGGGAGCCACCCAGCGCAGCACTTGCGCGCCAAGAGGTGCCTTTGCTTGGATCAGCGCTGTTATCCGTGAGAACGAGTGAGAAGCCTACGCCATCGGCCGTTTGGGGCCACGAGCCGCCATCACTGTACTCAAACTCCTGAATAACTGCACCTTCAGGATTGATGAGCTCGATCGCTTCGCTGCCGTTTGTCAGGCTACCATCATAGATTCCGGCAATGGCAATCGCATCGCCATATCGGAAACGAAACGCGGCTTCATCAACGACGAGGATCAAGCTCGCACCGGGCGCTAACAAAGCATTTGGACCGGCCACAAACTCATAGCGCAGCCCCCGACTAAAGCGGCACCCCGTGAGATCCACCACTTGATCACTGGCATTGTGCAACTCGACATACTCAAAGTCATCGCTACTCACGTGACCCGCTGCCGATTCGTCAGCGGTGGGCGGTGCCGGATGATACATCACTTCGGAGATCACCGTGTTCGAGGCATTTGCTGGGGGCGCCGCGACACGGTAGTAAGATTCCGTCAGGGCACTCCAATCTCCACTCGAGGTCCGGACACGCGCTTTCACCCATGCGGAATCCGTGAGAGTTACTCCACTGGAATATTCAATCGCTTCCGAATCGATCTCTCCGGCCATCGTGCTCGGATCGTTTCCATTCAGCGTGTAGTAGATCTTTCCTGGATTGAATAAAGAGACACCTTTTGACGACAGCTTCAGAGTGAAATCCTGCGCAACTGCTCCGCCGACCTGTCCCAGATCGACGCCAGCCATTTTCGGATAGAGCCCCCAACCTTCGAAGTTATCGAGTGCTTCCTCTCCACGGTTAGGAAAAAAGTCTTCAAGAATGCGCTTTTGTTCCGTCAGCCATTCGTCATCCCGGGTGTAGGGATTATTTGCGCGGCGATAGTCACCCCATCGGGCGCTCTCCGCAATCATGGCAAGGTGGAGTTCGTCGGCCCGTTCTTGCCATCGGCTGATGTTGGCTTGGGGAGTGAGCGCGCCGCCATTGTACATGTGCTTTTGTAGGCGGTCGCCAAAGCGGCGAACAAATTCCGGGTGATCACTGAGGTTATCCAGAATACCAGTAGGATCGGCCACAGGCGTCGGTAACCGGAAGTTCACTTCCTCGATAATTCGCTCCGTATCCCACAAGAAGAAACGCCATGGCAATTTGCCAGGACCACCACCAGCAGCTTTCCAGTTGCCGTCATTCTTAAGATCATGATTTCCCATCCAACGCTGAACGATCGTCCAATCAATGTAGTCATCAATGTCCACAAGCTCTTCAATGCGTTCCCAAGGTGTATTATCATTAGACACAGCGCTCTTCATCGCGTTGTACTCAGAGGTGGACCCGTTGGTTGCGCTACCACCATTTAGCGCATCAATCTCACCCGCTTGACCACCGTAATAGAACGCATAGTGGGTGTGATCCATACGTTCATGGACATTGTAGATCCCCCAGTAGAGACCATTTAAAAAAAGATGGAAGTAGTTGCCATGACCGGCCCCTTCGAAGCCCATGTCCAACGCTGTATCGCGGGCAAACTGATCCCGCATTAACTGGGCGCGTCCCTGCTGGGCGCTGTTGCTATGATGCCAAGTATTGTTATAGCGGGCCCGAAGTTGGATGGAGTTGAATGCAGTTTGCGGTGAATCCTTCAGCAGGGGAAAGGCGAGCTTGCCAGCACCATACGCATTTCTGAAGCGTAAGCTCATCGCGTGCTTTGGCGAACTCCCGGGGTTTCGGCTTGCACCTCCCTGCGAGCGAAGGCCGCAGTCAATTTGCAGGGCTTCACCATCCGCAAAAAGGAACTCGGCCGAGACTCCATATTCATAATTGAAATCGGCACCCTCACCTTGTTGCGGTCTTCGAGTCACATTGAGATACAGACCGTCTCTCCCAAAGAGATTGTCAGGATCAGAGACGACCGAGATCGAAGGAATATCCTTGAGGGCTACTTCGATCTCATCTTTGTAAGCGGGATCATCCACCACGTCTGGGTCCATCTCGTAGTCGGCACTCTGGCCTTGCTCCCATCTTTCCGGATAACCGACTGGATCATCTGGCTGACGTTTTACACTGCTAGTGAAGATGTAAGTGTTGGTATCGATGTTGGTTGGCTCGATTCCATCCTTGAAAGCGCGAGCGCGTAGCACTGTCGTTTCATCAATGATCAACGGCTCCGTATAAGAATTCCCAGGAACGAAGACGGATCCTTTGCTCGGATCACTTCCGTCAGTGCTATAGTAGATCACCGCCCCTTCTGTTTCGGTCGTGATCTCGACGGTGATAGGCTCTTCATAGAAACCTCGGCTCACACTGAACTTTGTGTCGGCAACGCGAGGCGGAAGATCAACGCGACCAGGGCCGTTGGCGGCACGTGGTGTCGGTGTTTCGAAATAGCGTTCCTCAGTGCCAGCATTCTCGTTGTTCCCGATACCATAGGAGAGTCCGACACGTTGTTTGGGGTATTTGCTAGCAAACTCACTTAAGATGGTTTCCCCATCCGGAGCGACCAGGGCCAGATACTCACCTGACTCGCTCAGTTCGAAATTTGTATGGAAGGTGGAAGCAAAGAGTCCACCACGATCTTTGCCTGAAGCAAAGAGGAGGCCGTAGCCGCCTGGAGAAACGCTGAGTGAACCTGGCACCTTCCATTTGCGGAGATTGCGCCGATCGTCAGTCAGGAAGTGATCGCGCAGACTGAGGTCACTTCCAGTGGGATTGTAGAACTCGATCCAATCCGAGGAGTCGCCATCGTCGTCTTCAAGCGCTTCCAGGTTGGAGGCCATGAATTCAGAGATGATGGCGGTGTCTTGCGCGCGTGCAACGAGCAAGGGGAAGACCAGACTTAGGACAAGGAATAGGGGTTTCTTCATGAGCGTAGGGGCCAAGCGTGAAGACGGGAAGTCGTCTTGCCAAGTGCAAGCTAATCGATAGTTCGGCCTGGCGCTAGTCCTGGCTGAGAGTGAGTTGGACACGATGGACCTGCCCTGGTGGGACAGCCATGGCATCGTCTGCCGCGTTTGTGGTCTCCACACAGAGCATTTCTTGGTATTCTTGATCACCGAAATCGGCCATGCGCTGGGCCTTGGCGATCCAAGGATTCCAGACCACGGTCGAGCGGCTTCCTTCTTTTTCGATCCGAATCGTGCGATCCCAGCCTTCATCGCAGACGAGACAGTCGTCCTCGGTTTCTAGATAGATCCGGTCGACTTCTTCCTTGAAATGGATGGGGCCGGATTGCGTCTTACGGGATTTCCCATCGATAGAGTCAATGTATGGTCGTCCGTCTAGCCCCTCGACGCGTGCTCGGTCGATGTGTGAAACGGCAAAGTAGGTGTGCAAGGCGCCGGTGTAGGTGAAGGCGTCTGGACCTGGATTGTGAATGCTTAGCTTGACCTCGAGAGTGTCAGACAAGGTGGCCTGCAATCGTAGAACGAAATTATGGGGGAAATGCTGGCGGGTCGTTTCATCAGCTTGCAGCTCCAAGGTGAGACTAGCAGGTGCCGTATCGATAACAGTCCATGAGCTCGTGCGAGCAACGCCGTGAGCCGGATAGTTAGGCTCACTCGGGTGATTCGCAAACCATGGCCAGCAAACCGGGATGCCGCCGCGAATGGCTTTGCCGTCTTTGAAGATCGCCTCTTTACTCAGCCATAAGATAGGTTTGGCTCCTTGTGGTGTGTATGAGAGGACGTGCGCGCCGTGAAGGGCGATACTCGCCTCAGCGCCTTCGTGACTGAGTTTTGCAATAGGTAAATCACCGAGCCCTTCTTCGAAATGCAGTCCCGGTGCTTTCCAAGAGGCGTTCAGCGGGTCGATAGATGTCATGCGCCAAGCAGACACTAAGGCAACTCCACGCGCAAGCGCACGAAGGTCGCCTCGTCTGGCAAGGTTAGCTGAACGGTGGTGGTGTTTGTGGCGGAAGGCTGGGGATCGAGACTTAATGGCCAGGCCTGTCGCACACCACGAGTGGCGGTAGGTTCCCATATCTGCAGATCAGAAGACGTTTCGATGACGTAGATTAAATCAGTGCTCTCACGATTCACTGGGACGATGAACCGTCGATCTGGGGAGATGCGCGGTAGGAGAAGTGGCTCGCCCCGGTTAGGGCTGGTTCCTAGGGCATACTCCATCAGCGCGCTGACACCGTCTTCGTCGGTGTCAGTGGTAGTGCTTGGCTGATTGAAGTCTACTGCCCACTTTAAGTAACCTGTTAGAGAAGCGGTGGGCCCTGTGGTGAAACCGGCTGGCGTGCCGTGGAGGGTGTCGCCCCATTTCCAGGTCATGGCTTCGGTGTCGACGATCTCCAGTGAGTAGCCGGGATCGCGATGTTCGTAGGAGAAGTCCAAGATGGCTGTGTGGTAAGGCTCCGGAAGCATGAGCGTGATCTGCTCGCCGTTATTCCCCAGTTTCCCATCGAAGACGCCTGCGATGGGCAGGTCAGCCTCCGGAAAGCGTGCTCGTATGGCAGCTTCCTCTCTGACCACAATTACGTAAGAGTTGGAATCTAACACCATTTCTGGAAACGTGAATTCAATTCCAAAAGTGAAGCTGACGCCCGTGAGATCGAGCGGTGTGTCCCCGGTGTTGGTAAGTTCAATGAACTCCTCGCCTTTCAGTGGAAGCGACTCGTTGTGGATCTCGGTTATTCTAAGATGGTCGAGCAGGCTGTGCATGCGTGAGAGCTCTTCTTCAGCTGGGTCGAAGCCTCGGCTTGGAATGATCGCAAAGGAGGCGATTCCATTCGTCGTCCAAGTGACAGAGTGGTCTTCTGTTTGTGGGCTGAGGAAGACGCGGTCGATGATCTCTCCGCCTTCACTGGTCAATACTAGGGTCTCACCATCGGCGTTGATAGAGAAAGGTACATGGCCTTCTTTATCTTCGCCGTCTGCCTCGAGGGCAAGATAGCCTTCTGGTCCCAGATAGGAGTGTGCAGGAAAGGTGTAAGCTGCGGGAACTCCAGCGAAATTGTCAGTGAGATGGAGCCCGGTCAGCGCGACTGGGTTCATGAGAGGATTGTGTAACTCAAGCCAGTCTGAAAGGGGCCCGCTGCTGGTGGCTGCGAGTATCTCGTGGATACGTAACTCCCTTACATCTCCCAAGGCAACGGCCTCGTTGGCCTCCCCAAGAGTGTCTTGACAAAGCTGCCATTCGTTTCCGAAACGGCCTAACGTGTAGCCCTTCGGTTGGTAGTCGAACTCGATGAGATCGTGTAGGCTCCCATTCGAATCCATGAGATAGAGTGTGTCGCCATCGCGATCGATCTGGATGTCTTCAACGATGAAATAGCCGCCCGTCTCGATCATCGTGCCTTCAGGGAAGGAGGGGTTTGTCATGAGGGTGGGATCTTCGCTTACAGACCAGCCTGTGAGGTCGACAGCTTCTCCTCGATTGAAGAGCTCTAGGGCATCACCTCCGGAAGCGCGAATTTCGTTGAGGACAATGTTGGTAGAGTTGTCTTCAACTTCCCATTCTAGAACGGTTGGTGTCTCTTCGGGCTGCCAATTCCCTACGAAGTCTTGCCCACGAATTTCCATGCGATGCTGTCCGAGTGTTAGTTCTTGAAGGAGAAGAACGGCGGTTCGGGTCGTGGGCGTGTCACGGGGAAATCTGCCTGGAGCAATCGCGATGGGATCACTCCAAGGTCCGTTATCGAGTCGCCAGCGATAGGCGAAGATGCCAGGGCCGCCGATGGTTAGAGAGACTTCAGTTCCAGAAGTCTCTGTGATTCCAGTGACGTAGGCCCACTCGGGGATCTCTGCGCCGTAGGGAAGGTCGTTAGGAGCGAGGCGGGTGTCAGGAAGTCCACGCACATTGCCTTCTCCCCATTGCGGATCAAAGACGCTACCCGGGTGTCGTTCGCCGATGGATTCATCCTCTAGAGCTGAATCGATGAGGTTGTGATAGAATTGAATGCGGCTCGTCTTGGGAGGACGGGCGGGCACATCCTGGTCAGCCCAGCTGATGAGGCGAGGGAAGCCTTTGCCTGGGATGAAGAGGCCCGGAGTGTCTTGCGAGCCATGGAAGACATTGTAACCGAGGTAGGCGCCATCACCAGGAGTCGGGCCGAAGTCTTCGGGGACGAATAAGTTTACGGCAGATGCCTGGATGTCTTGCTGGATGTTTCCGGAACGGTAGTCGTAGTCGCTGAAGAAATCTAAGCACGTGTTATGCTCGAAGATGGTGGCCGTGTTGACCTTGCAGTTGATGGCATGCTCGACGTTGCGAAAGACATTGCCAACCACCACGACCGTGGTGCCGCTGCCGCGATCTCCCGTGGAGATGGCATTGGCATAGCCACGGTCAGACGTGAATTCATCTTTGTTGACGTTCTCAAAGATATTGAAGGCGACATAGGCATCGCCACCGAGGTCCATGTGTTCGTCACCCACGGGGCCATGAAAGTGATTGTAGCGGCAGTCTAGCACTGGGCTCACGCCCCAGCGACCGCTGTCGGCGTCGAAGACATCGTTGTGACCCTTGTTGCCATAGAAGTCATTGTGATAGACTCGGAAATGACCACCCACGGGAAAGCCGCCGACGAAGCGCGGATCGCCTTGAACTTCAGGGAAATTTGCGGACTCCACCTTGAGTTGTTCAGCAACGTTGTCGAGACCGATGGCGACTGGATTCTCATCCTCGGCAAACATGTCAGGGAAGGTGCAGTACTGCACGGTAAGTGAGCAGTTGCGGCCATAGACCATGCGGTAGTGTGTGCCGCTGAAGGTGCAGTGATCAATAAAGCACTCTGAGCGGATGATGCCGATGCTTCCTTTGTTATCGGTAGGTTGAGCATTGATGAAGTCCGTATAGAGGATCTTGTTTTCTGGGGATAGCGAGTCTGTGAGTCGAATGCCGCCCCATTTGGGCGCGCCGAACTGTTGCCCCGGGAGCAATGGATCATCTTCATCGTCCGCTTGGGGATGAGGGCCGAAGCGGACGCGCTGGTTAGGCTCACCGAGGACTTGTAGGGTTCCTTCTACGGTCAAACGTACCTTCGATTCTAAGTAGACTTGGACGCCTGGTTCGATGCGCAGCTGAGTGCGAGCAGGGATGGTGACGTCGCTGACGAGATGGAAAGGGCTCTCGTCTTTGGTCCAGTGAATGACGTTGTCGGCATCGGCGTCTCCGTAGGAGTCAGCGGACACCTGAGTGACAGGCTGGCGGTAGAAGACTTCGAAGGTGTTTGTGTGCACGATTTCACCTTGGCCGCCCGGCTCCGAGTAATACTGGACGGCTAGCACATTTACCCCAGGTGACAGGATCGAAGCGGCCGAGTCCCAAGACCATTGTCCGCTTGTTAGAAGGTTAGTGCGTTCACCGTAGGACAGAGAGGCCTCAACGCCACCGATCATGATTGAGCCGACGTCGCCAACGTGAAAGCGGCCTTCGAAACTTATGTTTCCGGTAGTGCTCTGTATGCGACCATTGATCCTTTCGAGTGTCTCTGGCCGTGGAATCGTCACATTCTCCTGAGGAATTTGGCTGAGAACGTAGTCGCTCCGCTCGACGACGAAGCTCTTGGCTTTGGTGATCTTGTCATTAGGCACCCAGCCTTCGAAGATCTGATCGATCACAGGATCGATCGTTTCCGAGTTGAACCAATCGTCGAGCATCTCCAGGTACACTTGGTAATACTCTCGAATCGTCTGAGTGTCGTCTGAGAGAAGCTTCTGCATTCCCCGCAGGCGCCGATATACGAAGATGTCTAACCGGGTTGAGTTGAAGTCGCGCTCCCCGATGCTCATGACGGTATCAAGGTCATGCGGCAGGAGGATGAAGCGTGGGTCCTCAACGCCGCTGTAGATGGCAAAGTCATCGGCCCGTCCCGTTGCGAGGCCACCTTCTTGATTGGCAATGAGCGCATTGGTGGCCAGGTAGCGGAGCCATTGTCTCACATTGACCACTTGGTCGACTTCCTGGCGGAAGGTTTTGGGTGCTGCTTGGTTTAAAACTTTTGTTAGCCTAACGATGTCGCTGTAGTCGTGCAGCGCTTCATTGGTCTTCTTAAGATAAGTGACATCATAGGGGGCAGCGTCCTCTCCAGCGTAGTCGAACTGCCCGGTTCCTATAGCGGCATGGTCATCGATACGGTAGAGATTGCCATTTGGGTCGTTTGGAAGGAGCCGCTTCATCCAGTCTCCGTTGACAGGTTCAGCTCTGACATAGCGGCTATAGCCAATCGCGCCAGTGTCTGCCGTACTGACCCCATTCACGAAGACGTCCACGGGGACAGCTTCAGTCGTACTGAGACCGGCGAGCTGAAACATGGCGGCTCCGAGAGCTTGGCTGAAAGGAAAGCGCGAGTTGAGTTGGATCGACTTGCTCTCATTCCAGCGATCTCCGCTGGGGAAAGCGACATGGTAGTTCACAGGGGTGCCGGATCGGCTGGAGAAGCCACGGTCACGTACTGCTACATTGTGGCGCGCTTTCACCCCAGTGCCGTCTTCGCTGACAAATGTAGCGTGAAAAGCCACGTTGATGGGAACAGATCTTGAGCTCAAATCTTGAGCTTTTTTTAGGAGGTCCCGCTGTTCGGCGGTCATGATGATGCGGTAGCGAGGAGGGCTGCCTGGTTCCCATGAGTTGAGGTGGTAAGCGTCATCTACCTGGACAAGAGCATTGTTGAACTGCTCTAGCTCATCGACGTCAAAGATATTGATCCCTCCTCCTGGCTTCTTTGATCGTCGGGGCCAGGAATGCTTCGGTTCCTCAGCGTCTTGAGCTTCGATGTAGTATTCAATGATCGCCTTATTCGAAAATGGGCCAATGGTAGTCTTGTGGGTGGAGTTGTTATCGAGCATGGCTTGCCGTTGCCATGGCTGGTCTCCATCTATCCGATAGAATAAGGACACCTCGGGGCTGGGATCGGCATCATCCGTGACCTGAGCGGTGATGGTGATGGTGTCAGAAGATTTTGGAATGATAGGTTCATGCTCGACATCCTGTATTACCGGAGCGAGGTTCTCGGTGAAGGTGCTATTGGTCGCTCCTGGAGTGCCGCCTGCTTCAGTGCTAGGTGCCCAAGCCATCCCGCTGGAGAGTCTGACAAGGGGCTGGCGTTTCTCAAGGCTGTGGCCGTCGCCGTCCGCTTTGTTTTCCCAGATCCATCCGGTGATCTCCTTTTCTGGTGCAGACTGCGTTCGTAGTCCCCAGTCACCTTGGGTGGCATAGTCTAACTGATCGACGGGATTGCCATTCGCGTTTGTGAGCGTGATGGTTTCACTGTCATTACTCAAACGGCCGCTCCAGTTGCCGATGACGTCGGTGTTAATGTCTGGATGCGCTGTGTGAAACGTCGCTGTATCAGCTGCGACGATGAGGAAGCCATTTGCAGGTAGCTGCGTGCCCTCGGGGATGGCGAAATCAATCCCCTTGGTGAATCGCCAGCCGCTCACATTAATCGAAGTCTTCGAAGTGTTGTAGAGTTCAATCCATTCCTCGCGAGTGTCATCTGCAGGATTTCCTGGGGCATGAAACATGAACTCATTGATGACCGGGCTGGCCAGCAATGCTGGAACAGTGGCAATCAGGAGACTCAAATAGGCGAGATAGTGAATGGATCCAAGCGACATGTTAAAACGTTAAGTGAATAGCCCTACAGTCTCTGACAGATCCTCACAGGTGTCAAGGCACACAGCCCCCTGCCGGGAACCGATTGCTGGGAATAGAATCCTGTGCTCAGTTGTCTGTCTCTGGAACCTCAATATTCCCAACTATGTTTACGAAACTCACTTGTGTGGCGCTGGGCGCAGTCGCTCTCTTTCTCGTTAGCTGTGAAACGCTGCCCTTGAGCAAGCGTCAGTATATTTCCCAGCCTTGCATGCTCTTTGATGGCACGGGGGCGCATCGGTTTGATTGTGGCCTGACGAGTCAGATTGAAACGGGTCGCGCGGGTTCCGGTGGCGCTGCGGGTGGTGGTTGTAGTTCCTGTCATTAATCGACCCAATCATGATGCGACGTGTCTCTGTAGGTTTCCTGGCTATCCTTTGGTGTGTTAGCAATGCGTTCTCTGGCGAGGTCGCGGACTTTACTGACTACGAGGAGGATGATTCTTCATTTGAAGTCGACGATGAAGGCTGGGGGTGGTCTTTTAATACCCGTCTTGATGCGGAAGGATCTGTTCTGTGGGCAGATGGGATTCTCTTAGACGAGTATTCGATCGGTACTCGCCTGACTTCTGAACCGATTGATCTCGGACTGACAATCACGCGAAGTTCTTATGATGTCGATTATGAGCCGAATGTCTTCGGTGCCCCAACCAGTCTTTCAGAAGACAGCTACGCGTACGCCCTCGATACGCGGGTGGGTTTGGCGACGAATTGGAATCTGTTAGGATCAGTGGCTTACTACGATGGCTACACGGATTATCGCTCGTTGTGGATTAATGAGTACTACAGTCAGCTCTTCGGTGAAGTGCCCGGCTACATTGAGGCTGCGCCGAAAGGGAGTAGCTTGTCGTTAGGATTAGAGTGGGAGTATGTTCCCGTGGTGGCCAAGGTTCGACTCACGGGTGGGTACGGTAAAGACACCATCGCACCTGCATCTGAGTTTGGTGAAAATGGCTTTGAACGGAGTCGTCCTGACTTGTACACTAGGTTTCTCCAGCTTCAGACAGAGAACGTGCTTTCTCCTCGGGTGGTTGTTCAGAACACCTTTCAGTTCACTGATACCACGAGCCGAGCGAAGCGCTGGTCAGGTCAAACGGCTTGGAACATCGCGCTGGCAGATGATTGGTTTCTTCGCTTGAATGCAGGTGGAGCGCTTGAGCAACCTAACTTTGATGCCTACTACTTTGGTAGCTCTCTAGAGTATCGTTTCGCGGACAATTGGTTTTTCCGATTGAATGGGCGCTATTATGAAGACACTGGCGAGATTGAGAATTCGCTCGGCGGCTTTACGAGTTCAGCACCTTCTTTGAAGTCGGTCGAGCTTGGTGCGGGCATACGTTGGCAGGGCGTTCACAATGCCGTGAATCTGTATGCCGGTTATTACCAAACGGAATATGACCCGCTGGCTGAGGACAATATCTTCCTGGAGAATCTCTACAATGATCGTCGTTGGGGACTTGTGCAGCTCACTTACACGCATACTTTCTAGACAACCCCGAACGAATCTATGAAGTCTTTGCCCCTCACTTTCATTGCCGCTGTCTGTTCTTTGGTGGCGTTTCATTCTTCTCAAGCCCAACTTGGCGTGGGCACCTCCTCTGACGTCACGCCGTTTGCGTTGTTCGATGGCAACTCACTTACTAACAAGTCTCTCTCGGATTTTGAAGGGAAGGTTGTGGTCGTCAATTACTACACACCGTGGTGAGGCGCTTGAGGAGTCCAAGGCAGCCAGTTTGGCCGCGATATTTTAAAACCTCTGAATGGTGTCAATGCGAACGGTGTCGAAGTCGTGAGCCTTCTCCTGAGCATCGAGCCGGACGGATTTGATGGCACGATCAGAGACTTCGTCGATACGAATGGATTTGATCAAGGCGGTGTCGATTGTGTTCTTGAGGGGAATCAGCGGGACCAGGTGCGCGAGGGGTTCTCTTACTACACCGGTCTACCTTCTTCGCGTGTCCCTCGGAGTTCCGCTCAGCGGCGCGCGTTCTTGATCTTGAACGGGGTTACCGACTCGGCGTCCCATGATCCTTGGAAACTTCTTTACTTCAGTCAGTCCTACGGTTCTGGTGTGAAGGACGAAGTGCTCGGGCATATCAATTCCATCATGCCGGGCGATGGTGGTGGTCCTGGTGGACTAACGTTCTCGGTTTGGCTCAACGATAACGGCCTCCCTGCTGACACCTCCGTTTCTGGTGATGCCGATGGAGATGGTCTGTCCAACGGCGTTGAGTTCTACCTGGATAGGCCACCTCTGGCTACAGATCTACAGCCGTTGAGCATTGCTCGAGTCGATGAAACTCAAGTGTCGGTCAGCTACACAATGGGCCAGAATCGCGAGGGCGTGATCGCTAGTCTTGAGGGCTCTGACGATTGCATCACCTGGTCGACTGTAGACGTTCCGGCCAAGGATTGGGTCATTACGCCTGGAGAAGGGCTGGATTCCGCGAAGATCACGTTGCCGGTCAATGGGGTTCAGTTTCTGCGGCTCACGGTGGCGGTGGAGTAGGCTGCAAACGACATCCTAGACGATGAGTGTTGGTTTCTTGTAGCGCGCGAGGGGAGCCTTCGGCATAGTGGGCTCGTGTTCCAGGTCGTCTTCAATGAAATTAGCGCTGCTGAGATGTCCCAACTGCCCACGATGGGGCAGTTGGAAGTCTTGGATGAATTTCAGGTAGATCCGAAGGATCTAGAATCCATAGAGAGTTCGGACGCTTACGGGGTGATCGAGCGGAATGGGGAGAAGCTTTACCGCTATCGTGCGAAGGATTTGCGGCTCTATTTCGAGGTGGCCGAGGGCTGTGTGGTCGTCCACCGAGTGCTCCATAAAAACACCTTGCAAGACTTTCTCTATCGCAGCAAACTTCCGCTCGCAGAGGACGAGGCTGTTAGCCAGTCCAAGGTCTTCTGGGAACTGATCAAAGAAGGCGAGGACGCCCGTCGCGTTTGAGCCGCTCTTAGATCGCCTTTCACCCAAGCACCCTAGCCCAAACCTAAGTTACTTTAAACGCGTGGAATTCGAAGAGATTCGCCAAATAGTGGAGTTGATGGACGAGTACGACTTGTCGCTCTTTCATCTTGAGCGGGAGGGTATCAATCTCAAGCTCAAGAAGGGGATGGATGCGGATGAGATCCAATCTCTGATCCGAATGCAACAAGCTTCTGCGCCTCAAATGATTGCGGCTTCCGCGCCAGCTCCGCTTGCCTCTGCGGCACTGCAAGATGGCAGTGTGCCTCCAGCCTTGGCCGCGAACGAGAAAGAGATTGCCAGTCCCATGGTGGGCACCTTTTACCGGGCGGCGTCTCCTGAGGCAGGTGTCTTTGCGAATGTCGGCGATGACGTCTCCGATGAGAGTGTGGTCTGCATTATCGAAGCCATGAAGGTGATGAATGAGATCAAGGCTGAGATCAAAGGGAAGGTGACGAAGTGCTTGGTTGAGGATGGCATGCCGGTCCAGTACGGGCAGCCACTCTTCTTGGTTAGCAGCGATTGATAAACATCATTCTGAACTAGCATGTTTCAAAAGGTTCTCGTCGCCAACCGAGGCGAAATCGCGTTGCGTGTCATCCGCGCGTGCAAAGAGTTGGATATTCGTACGGTCGCGGTTTACTCCGAGGCGGATGTGGATTCCATGCACGTACAATTGGCGGACGAAGCCATTTGTATCGGGCCTGCGGCAAGTTCGCAGAGTTATCTCTTGCCGGATCGCATTATCAGCGCGGCAGAGATTGCGAATGTAGACGCCATTCATCCTGGCTATGGCTTTCTGTCAGAGAACGCGCAGTTCGCGGACATCTGCGAGAGCTGTAAGATCAAGTTCATCGGTCCATCGGCCCGCATCATTGAGATGATGGGCGATAAGAATCAAGCGCGTGCCACCGCGACCCGGTTAGGCGTGCCTTGTACGCCAGGCAGCGCCGGTGTCATCTCCGATGAGAAAGAAGCACTTAAGGTTGCGGCGAAGCTTGGCTACCCTGTCATGATCAAAGCCTCGGCCGGTGGCGGTGGCAAAGGCATGCGCCCGGCCTTGAATGAAGCTGCGCTTAGTGGCGCCTTTCAAGCCGCCTCCAATGAAGCCCTCAAAGCCTTTGGCAATGGGGAGGTTTACATGGAGAAGCTCATCATGAATCCTCACCACATCGAGTTTCAGGTGGTGGCTGATAGTCATGGGAACGTCGTGCATTTGGGAGAACGCGACTGCTCGCTCCAACGTCGGCATCAGAAGATCATCGAAGAGTGTCCTTCTCCCAAGCTGACCGATGAGCTGCGTCAGCGCATGGGCGAGGCTTCTGTCAAATTGACGAAAGAGATCGGCTACGAGAACTGTGGCACGATAGAGTATTTGCTAGACGATTCTGGTGAGTTCTACTTCATGGAAATGAACACTCGGATCCAAGTCGAGCACCCCATCACGGAGGAGATCTACGGTTGCGACCTCATCAAGGAGCAGATCCGTATCGCTGCCGGTGAAGAGCTTTCTGATCACGTGAAGAACGCGATCGTGCGTCATCACGCGATTGAGTGCCGCATCAATGCGGAAGATCCTTACAATAACTTCATGCCGAGTCCAGGCAAGATCGAGCTGTTCTACGCTCCCGGCGGACGTGGTGTCCGGGTGGACACGCACGTTTACTCAGGCTATGAGGTGCCGCCTTATTACGATTCGATGATCGCCAAGCTCATCGTGACTGGAGCTACTCGGGATATTGCAATCTCTCGCATGCGTCGTGCTCTCAATGAGTTCCTAATCCAAGGAATCAAGACGACGATCCCATTCCAGGATTCCATTTTGAAGGATCACGACTTCAAGAGTGGCCAGTACAACATCGATTGGGTCGAGAAGTTCATGGCCCGGGAGACGACGGCTAATTAGTGTAGCGGGGGGGGGCATCCAGCCCGCGTCCCCGGCAGGATGCCAGGGCTACATTACAACGATCAGGCAAATGGCGAATCTATATCACTGTCACATCTACGGGATCATAGATCTTGGCTACGTCACGCGCGATCAAGTGGCGTCGGTCGCGCAGGAACTCGTCGATGGCGGCGTGGATATTCTCCAGCTTCGTGCCAAGGGCTTCTCCAAAGACGACATCGCGGCCATGGCTTGCCAGATCCAGCCGATTGCCAAGCTGGGGCAGGTTCCCTTCATCATCAATGATCATGCCGACATCGCTCTCGCGGTGGAAGCCGATGGCGTTCATGTCGGGCAGGACGATGACTCGGTGGCAGCGGCTAGAGCCGTTGTTGGAGACCAAGCTATTGTCGGAAAGTCGACGCATAGCTTGGAGCAAGCGCGTGCGGCTGCCAAAGAGCCTGTTGATTATATCGGCTTCGGGCCACTCTTTGCCACGCCCACGAAGCCGGAGTACACACCGATTGGATTGGAGGACATCGCTCAGGTCCACCAAGACCTTGATCTGCCGATCTTCTGCATCGGCGGTGTGAAACAAGAGAATCTTCCTACGATCACGGCACAGGGCGCTCAGCGAGCGGTGGTCGTTTCAGGTATCCTTCAAAGCTCTGACAAAGCTGCTTACATCGCAGCTTGCCAATCTGTTCTAACTCAATAGCCAAACTCAAAAGATCATGTCCGTACTCGTAGCAGGCACCATTGCCATTGATGATATCAAAACTCCCACCACTGCGCACAAGAACCTTCTCGGAGGATCGGCTTGTTATGCAGCCATTAGCGCGAGTTACTTTGCTCCCACTGTGTTGCAAGGCATTGTGGGGCAGGACTTTCCCGCAGAACATGTCGAGACGCTGAAGAAGCACGGTGTGGACATGAGCGGCGTGGAGCACTCGGATGGCAAGACCTTCTATTGGTCGGGCGAGTACTTTGATGATCTCAATACGCGAGAGACGCTCGACGTGCAGTTGAACGTCATTGAAGACTACCATCCCAAGCTCGATGAGACGGTGGCTAAAAGTAAGATCGTTCTCTTGGCTAACATGAGCCCGGTCACGCAGATGGAAGTTCTAGAGCAATGCCAGGCTGAGTTCGTCATCGCGGATACGATGGATTTGTGGATTAATGTTACGCTAGAGCCGCTCAAAGCGCTGATTGAGAAGATCGATCTCCTCATCCTCAACGACAGCGAAGCCAAGCAGTTGGCAGGGGCGAGCAACCTGATCACGGCCGGGAATCGTCTCCTCGAAATGGGTTCCAAGTATGTGGTGATTAAGAAGGGCGAACACGGCTCCATGCTCTTTGCCAAGGATCACTTCTTCACCTGTGGTGCCTTTCCTCTTCACGAGGTCCTCGACCCCACTGGTGCAGGCGATACCTTTGCCGGAGCTCTCGCAGGTTACCTGGCGAAGAGCGAGGGTGAAGTTACCTTTAAGGATCTCTGTCAGGGCGTGGTCCAAGGAACGGTCATGGCCAGCTTCGTTTGCGAAGCCTTCTCTACCAAGATGCTTCACGAGCTCGATGATGCGAAGATCAAAGCCCGCTACGATGAGTTCATCCGCTACACACAAGTCGTGTAGCGCAACTTTCCAAAGTTGCGACGGAGAGGGCACCCCGCCAAGGCGATTTTGGAAAGTTACCCTACAAATCGCCTTGTTAGAGTAGCTCGGCCATCTTGGCCGACGCTACTTTATTGAGGGGTGACCAGTTCGAGGGTGGATTCTACGTTATCGATGACGATTCTTTGCTCCTGCATTTGCTCAAGGGTGCCCTGAATTTGCTGAACGTTGTTGGAAATGTCGAGTTGCACTGATGGTGCGCCCGTTGGCACTTCGATCTCTTCCCCATTGATGACCATGCGGATGGTGTCGTCCTTTGATTGGAACGTCTCGACTGGCACGCCATTGGCACTGGCCCAGGCAGTGGCGGCTTCGGGATCTTGGCGGAACCAGTTCTGGCCGAGGTCCTGCACGGTCTCGTTACGGACTTCATCACCTGTGATGGAGAGCGCCGAATCAATCGCCGCCTGAGGAGAGTCTTTCGCCAGCCGATTCACATAGGCCTTCACGCCAAGATCGGTCACGTTCGAGTCTGGCAAACCATTGAGCCATTCGCCTAACGCGCCCAGGTCATCTTTGCCCCAGGTTACGGCCATTTCATAAATGCCAGTCTCTTTCGCGACTCCGTCAGGCAGGCCTTCGAAATATTCCGTGGCAGCGCTTGGGTCTTCGCTCACCCAGGCACGGGCTAGATCTTGGAACGCCTCAGCGCTGTATTCCTCGTCGGCATGTTCTCTTAACCAACCTGCCAAAGCTAGCGGGTCCACGCTGGCCCAATCTTCAGCCAGCTCTTCAAACGCCTCGGCGCGGAAACCGAGATCGGCTTGAGATTCAGCCCACTTGGCGGCATCGCTAGGATCCTGCTTGAAGAGGTGGCTAGCGATTTCGCCGGCTAGTTTCTCGCGATCTTTGCCAGGCTCCACATTCTCTTGGAGGTACTCAGCGGCAGCATAAGGATCTTTCGTCGCCCAACCTTCCATCAGCCCCGCCATGAGTTGACTGGAACGCTCACCTTCGGGAAGTTCGTTGATCCACTCCAAAGTAGCGTCAGGATCTTCAGAAGCCCAGGAGGCTACGAGTGGATTCATGAGATCATTCTTATTGATGCTGCGACTGTTCGCATTCTCATCGACGAATTTGAGCGCGGCCTGGGGATCAAAGGCGGCCCATGCGTAGATGAGCATTTGGTACTCCTCTCGGTGCTCGTTGCGCATGGGAATTTCATCAAAGGCTGAAAGCACGGAACTCAGATTGTCTTCCGAGAGGTCGCCTAAGAGTTGTGTGAGACTTGCAAAGCGATTGATCGGGTTTGGATCTCGTTTGATCGTTTCCAACTCACGTCGCAGGTTGTTCCGATTCATCCCACCGGCTGTCGACGTCTGCCTAGCCGGGCCTGCTGTTACTTTACCTGATCCTTGATCCCCTCCGCTGAGGAGTCCGGCACTTTCAACGGAAGACGAAGAAGACGCGGTGTCTTCGCTCCCTGATTTGGTTTTTCCAATGAGGAATCCGCCGAGACCTCCCGCAACGGCAGTGACGACGAGAAGGACCCAAAGCTTCATAGGCGCACACTATGGCCTTCACGAGGGCGAAGGTCAAATGACAGCGGCACAGCCCTTAGGGCCTACGCATGAATGTTGCAGATGATTTCAGCCCTGAAGTTAGTTTCTTAACCACGAAATACACAAAATACACGAAAGTTGAGTTACCGGGCGAACCTTTGGATCTCTACCTTTGGGTGGTGTCCGAAGTTGACGATGAGGCCAAGTCTGAAGCCCGTGGCTTTGAGGTAGTTTAACATTTGAGCCTGATGTTCGGGCGCAATGGTCTTGACTGCTTTCAGTTCGAGTATGATTTGGTTGTGGCAGACAATGTCGGGCTTATAGATCTGATTCAGCAACATTCCCTTATAAGATAGTGTGAGTTCGCTCTGCGCCACGAATGGAATGTGTCTTAGACGAAGCTCTTTCTCCAAGCACTCTTGATAAACCGCTTCGAGATAACCACAGCCCATTTCCTTGTAGACTTCAAAGATGGCACCTTGAATGGCGTAAACCTCATCTTTGTAGAGCAACTTTTCGTGTATTTCGTGCCTTTCGTGGTTCATGCCGTGATGAAGCTAGCTTGTGGCTTTCTGAGAGAGGTGGCTCGTCCATAAGTTCCCTCTAATAATTACACATGAAAGCACCAGTTATAATTAAGGCAAAATGTAAGGTTATCTTCATCTGTTCATGCGTAAGCCCTGCCCAGCCTTAGAGACTGGCGTCTCGGAAATGCTTCCCGGACTGGTAGAGCTTGAGGCGCGTCTCGAGTACCTTCACGTCGGCAGGCCGTTTCTGTTTGGCCGCACGCATGACTGAGATCGCCTGCTGAATCGTCTTGGCTGCCGCTGGAAAGGTGCCGACTTCAGCCTGAGCAGCAGCCAGCGTCATGAGAAAGGAGGGATTCCTGTATTGAGTGCGCTCGCAAAGTTGTTGGGCAAGGGTCACCGCGCGCTTGCCATTGCGATACGTCGCCTTGGGATGCGTGGCACCGATCCAGGCGAGGCTATTCGCGGAGAGGGCATGAGCGGGATCGAGCTTGTGGGCGAGTTCGAAGCTCGCGATAGCCCCTGACAAATTGCCTGTACGCTGTTGCGCCACGCCGTGATAGAATCGCAGGGTCACATTGGTGTGTTGTAATTTGACGAGTTGGTCTAACAAGCGCAGGGCGTCTTTCGACTGATTGGTTCGCACCAGCATCACGGCGAGTTTCGCTGCGAGTTTCTGATCGCTTGGATTGGCGGCGAGCAATCGCTTCAGTTCTAAAATTGCCTTTCCGGCCTGTCCCTGTTTCTCGTAGACATCTGCGAGATCTCCCCGGATGCGTTGATCTTTGGGATTGAGTTTGAGTGCATCTTCGTAAGTGCCGATGGCGCCTTTGATTTCGCCTTGCGCCCGGAGGAGAGTTGCAGCGACGAATAGTCTGTCTGCTAGAGCGACGTTGCCAAATTCCATGGGCCGATACTTCTGATCAAGCTTTGTGGCCTTCCGGAGATAGGCTAGGCCATCGTGCACAAGATTGTGGTCGACGAACTGAGTGGTGACGCGAAGCGGTTCTGGTGCCGAAGGCTCATGGGTCCAGACGCCAGGGAAGGGGACCGCCGCATCACGCAACGCTGCTGGTTTGGCAGACAAGAGTTTGAGATCTTCGATCAGTTGACTAGAGCTGACGCCACCTTTGTAGATGATCCTGACATAACCCTGAGAATCGACTAGGAAGCTGGAAGGCACGGGGAGTGGCTCCCAGAGATCAACGGTTGCCCGTTGAAGAATATCCAGCCGGCGAATGGTTGTGTTTGTGGCAACGGCTGCTGGGTAGGGAGAGCCTAATCGTTTGAGCACGGCAGCGCTCTTCTTTCGATCGGCGTCGTCTTCATCAGCATTGAGCGTGAGGATGTTGAGGCCTGCCTTGGCAAAGATCTTCGATTCTTTTGACCACGCTGCAATTTCTGTAAGGCATGGTTGGCACCAGGTCGCCCACACATTGATCAGCGTCGGCTTGCTCTCTAAAACGAGCTCTGACTCCTTGCCGCCCACTTGCCACTGCGTGAGTTCGATCAGTGGTAGGCCCCCGGGTAAGACGAGGCGCACGTTGCTGGGAGATTCGGGGGGGGCGATTGGGGCTGCGTGGTCGGCAAAGTTTGCGCTGTTCTTCGGTGGGGTCCATGATCGGGCTCGTCCGCTTCCTTGTTTGAGAATGTAGCGGCCATTCACTCCGAGCGCTGAGAAGGTTTCTGCTGCGGCGTTTGGCCAGCGCACCAACACGTTGACTTTGCCTTGTTGCTTGCCGAGTCCGAAGTGCGTCCACCCACTGGATTGGGAAAGGAAGCTCTCGCCTGCATGCTTCGTCTGAATGCTGGGTTTGGACAGCCCTAGCACCTCGACACGGGCACCAATCGCATCGCGATTCGTCGTCTTTCCGTTTCCTTGGAGCATGACCGCGAGGAAGCTGTTCGTCGTCTTGCTCTGATTGAGCATGAGTCGCGTGCGCGGTGCGGTGCGGTTGGTGATCCAAAGATCGAGGTCGCCATCGAAGTCCCAGTCCACGGAGGCGATAGCGCGTCCGTCCTCTGCAAAATCGAGTCCACTCACGGCCGAGATGTTGGCAAATTTGCCAGAGCCCGTGTTGAGGTAGGCGCAGTGACGTTCATTGCCGCTAAAGGAGCGATTCTCGTGCAAGAGGCGGTTGAGCGCTTGCCAGCCTTGGCGGTAGCTCTCGGTGGCCGCAGGTGAAAAATCGTTGATCGGGCTTTGCGACACGACCTGCCGCCAGTAGACACTTCACAAGTCGCCTGTGTCTTCGGCAGAAATAAAGCCGTTTGCGACAATGAGGTCTTGCCAACTATCATTGTTCACATCGATGAAGGCGGAGCCCCAAGCCCAGCGGCCCATGGTCACGTCACGTTCCACGCTGACATCCTGAAATTGTCCTTTGCCGATGCTCTCGAAGAGTGAATTTCCGCGAGCGTGGCGCTGGAACACTTTGCGGATAGAGTCGTCGGTTTGGGTTTGGAATTGCCGTTGGTAGGTGATGCGATTGCCTGCTGCGGAGAACATGTTGCTGACGTAGAGATCCATGTTGCCATCGCGATTGTAGTCTCCCCAGGCGACAGACATCCCAGACGACATGTCTTCTAGGCCTAACTCACTAGCGATGTCTATGAAGCGACCATTAGTCTGTTGGTAGAGGTTGTTGCGTCCGTAGTCGTTGGCCACGTAGAGATCGAGATCGCCGTCGTTGTCGTAGTCTTCCCAAGAGGCGGCGAAGCTGAAGCGGTTGTTGTTGTGGTCCATCCCCACCTCTGCGGTGGCTTCGTTGAATTCCCAGTTGCCATCATTTCTTAGCAGCATGCTGGGGCCGCCGTTCTGAGCATCATGATAGGGCATGGGCTCCCCCATGGCACCCTGTCGGATCGAGTTGGTCGAACCATTGTAGCCGCAGGCATAGAGATCCACATCGCCATCACCATCGTAGTCAGCGGCCGCGAGTGAATAGGTTTGAGCCATGGTGCCCAGCCCGAAAGCGAGTTCGAAATGACCTTTGCCGTCGTTCTCCATAAATAGGAGCCGCCACTCCTGACCCACCACAAGGTCACGATGTCCGTCGTTGTTGAAGTCGACAATGAGAGCACTCGCACAATAGTCTAACCAATCGGCACCGCTTTCTCGTGAGACGTCTTTGAGAGTGCCATCAGACTGACGCAGATAGAGACGGTTTGGCAAACCGCCTTGCATGCACAAGTAAACGTCGTCTAGCAGATCTCCATTCACGTCGCCCAAAGCCATGCCGTGATTGGCCACGACATCTACTCCGAAGTCGCGAGAGATTCGACTGCGCCAATGATCGGTGCTGTTTAGAAGTTGCTCGTGGTAGGAAGCATTGTCCCCCAACACAGCGTGGGTGCGGTCTTCAAAGATAACGGGGGCACTTGCTCCAGCATGAACGACCTCCTCAAACGCTTGGAGGGTGATGGACATCAGCTCAGCCTGCAGGCCCTTGCGTTCCCAAGTGAGGTTCCATTCTGCGACATGCTGTTTCTTAGCCTTAGGGGTGACGTTAGGCGCTAGCCCGCTCGCTTCCACCCGCACATTGGTTAGGAACTGGGTGCTGTTTGGTTTGGGGTCGACTCGGTAAAGCTTGAATTTCAGTTTGAGCGAGCCGGGAGCGAACGCTTGTTGGAGCGTCGACGCGGCTTCTTTCAATCCCATGCTGGGCTTGGATGCCGCCTTGTTGATTGATCGTCTCACGGTGAGACCATCTGCCGAGAATGCCGTGTTCAGTTGGCTCGGTATCCAGGGTGTGGATCGGAAGCTCTTGCTGAGAGCAGGCAGCGAGTCGGACTCCATGTTCGTGAGCCATGACTGCAACAGATGAAGTTGTTCGTTGGCGGCTTCGTTCAGCGCTTCGGTGTTCCAGCCATCCTTTGTGGGATCAATACGTGAATAAGCATCTGCTAGAGGCCCAACGTAGTTTCGACTCTCTAGACTGGGAACAGCCGTTGCTTCGGTGGCGGCCTTGGGTGGCGCGGCTTGAGAGAACATCCCCAATGCGAGATAAGCAACCGTGTGTGTTATCCAGGTAGGCAAGGCACTCTCTCTCATGCTCACGGTGATAGATTAGCATGAAAAGCGGTGCAATGCGAAACGTCGCGGCTTCTTGCGTCGTGAAAGGAGGGAAAGCCAACGGTTAAGTATTCGTAAGTGGCCTCGTTTAGCCTTTACACCCTGCAGTGCTATACTGGTAAATACGTCTTCTTGTCGTTTCAGGTAGGTTCATGACATCGTGTCCCTGCATTCGTGACAAGATACAAACCCCAAACCATCACCATACTCATGAAAACCACCCATGATTTTAACTGGCTCGCCAAGCGGGCTAGAACAGGGCTTGCGCTCCTACTGGGCTGCTTTGCACTGGTCTTATCAGGCCCGCTAGCTCAAGCGGAACTTTCGGACGGCCTCGTCGGCTACTGGCCGTTTGACGGAGATTTAGAGGACAAATCTGAATCAGATCCACCCGCCCATGGCGTCGGTAAGATCTGGGAAGGAAACCATCAGAATATGCCCGAGAATCTCGCCGATTTGGAAGAGGCAGAGGCGACTTACGTTCCTGGAAAGTTTGGCCAGAGCGGCAAATTCGCGGACGCATTCTATGTCGAGACTCCTCTGGAGTTGGAGGATCGCTTCGATTTCGGCGCGATTGATGACTTGGATGAAGATGATCCCGAAGAAGAGGATCCCGATCTGAAAGGCTTTACCGTTTCCGTCTGGGTCACGGTCGATCAATTTACCAAAGGCTGGCAGGCCCCTGTTGCCAAAGGGGAGCAGAATCAATGGCGTATCCATCGTCGTGGTGATGGCAGAACGTTTACCGGCAATGGCGGCAATGGGGACACCCCTGATGGAGTCATCGAAGCATCGGAAGATGAAGATGGCGATGGCACGTGGTATCATCTCGTGCTGCGCAGTGATCGGGAGAATGACAAACACGATTTCTGGGTGAATGGCACCGAGGATGCGACCGAAGATAGCATTAACCCAGAGGGCAATGTCATGCCCATGATGATTGGTCAGAACCCGGATACCGCCGATCGGACCTGGGAAGGCAACATTGATGATGTCGCCATGTGGAATCGCCCGCTTACAGACGAAGAGATCATGCAGCTCTGGAATGGTGGCGACGGCACGAGCGTTGAGACAGCGCTAGACCCTTCCGATCCGAATGTTTCCGGCTCCAAGTCGGTCACTCTAAGGGACGTGCTTCCCGAAACGGAGCAAACCTTTGCCATCAATATCAGCAACACGGGTGATACCCAGCCACTGAATATTTCCAATGTGACTCTTGCTGGTGCAGACATGGATCATTTCACGATCGTCGATTCTCCGACCGCTATTGCACCTGATAGTAAGGCCGCGATTAACATGACCTTCAATGGTTTCCAACAACTGGGCACCTTCAACGCGACCGTCTCCTACACCACGGATGATCCTGATGCCGATGATAAAGAGATCGTCGTGGCGATCACTGCGCTGATTCCGAATCCTGACGGACCACTCGCGCACTACCCACTGGACGACGCCGCAGGAAGCACGGACGCGACAGATACGACGACGAATCAGTATCTAGGCGTCTATGACGAGAATAGCGGTAGTCTCGCTTTGGGCGGGGCGGCTCTCTCTGGTGAGGGTAGCTCAATGACAGTCAATGGTGGCGGGCTGTTGCGGTTTGATGCGGGATTCCCGCTAGATCAGTATAGTGTTTCCTTCTTCTTCCAAGCGAATGAACTAGGAGGCTTGCCTGCTGATTTGCGTACCTTGGTTGGTCAAGGAGAGGGCACTCCAGAAGCGGCACTGCTTCTTGCCGGCGGCGATCTCCACTGGTTTGGTGAAGAAACGATTCTCTTCAGCACTTCTGGAGCGCCTATCGAGATAGGCGAGACCTATCATGTAGCCATGATTTATGATGGCACGGTGGGAAGCATTGTTCTCGATGGTGTTGTCGTGGCCAGTGATGATGTCTCAGTACCGGCTAGTGATGGTACCTTTTACGCGGGAGCCTTTGGGTCGGACGGTGCTCTCGGATTGGATGGCATCCTGGATGACATTCAGTTCTATGGAAGAGTTCTCGACCTTGAAGTTGAGGTTCCTTTCCTCATAGATAACGCAGGCAGAGTCCTCGATCCGTTTGCGACAGGACAAGATCCAGATAGTGATGGCGACGGTCTTTCCGATAAGCTTGAAGTCAGCCAGTACATGACCGATCCTCAGGATAAGGATACTGATGGCGACGGCCTCGAAGACGGTGACGAAGTCACCCGCGGGACCAATCCTCTAAGTGGGGATACCGATGGTGATGGATTTGGCGACAGCGCTGAAGTCGCGGGCAACTACGATCCCACCAGTGCGGATAGCCCTTCACTCCCTGACATCATCAATAGCATTGGAGATGCCGTGGTACAGTATGACTTCAACGAAGGCAGTGGTACTGACATCGGCAATGGCGGCACGGGTGGAAACGGCACGCTGACAAATGCTCACGGAGCGGCATGGGTAGCCTCTGGCGGCGTTGGTGACAGCGGTTACCTGAACTTTGTCGAAGAGGCTGCGGCCGGAGCTGATGCCCAGTATGTGGCAACAGGGCTAGACGCAGGCGGTGTGAATATTGCCGAAGGCCCCTACACCATGGTGACATGGGTGCGCGCTGCGAACACGACTGGCGACAACATGATCTTTGGTCAGGTTGAGGACCAAAACGTCCTTCACAATGGGATTCGCAATGCGAACTTCCACATTGGTCACTGGGGCAATGACATTACTGGCGGCGGCGTTGTTGTCGGGGAATGGCAGCATGTGGCCTACCGTTTTGACGAAGGTGTCCAAACGATCTTTGTTGATGGTGTCCAGGTGCAAACAGCAGCCGATAAAGGTGGTGTCGCTGTCGATGCAGAGATCACCATTGGCTCGACGAGGGCCGGTGATACCCGCTTCTTCAGTGGTGACCTCGATGAGGTCCGGATCTACAACGAGGCGCTTACTGATATCCAGATCACGGGCATCTTTGCTAGTAGTGGTGATGGTGATGGTGATGGTGATGATTTGGGACAAGGCCTCATCGCTTACTTCCCATTCGATGGAGATCTCGAAGATAAGGCAGGTGACAGTCATGGAACTGGAGTTGGTGATGCAATCGAGTTCGCTGACGGCCAGTTTGGTCAAGGCATTGATCTTAATGGTGCAAACCATGTGATCACGCCGGTCGAGAACGAAGAGTTGTTCGACTTCCCTGAAGGCAACTTCTCAGTATCCGCTTGGTTCCGCGTTGATTCCTTCGACAAGAACTGGCAGGCGCTGGTCACTAAGGGTGAAGGCAGCAACTGGCGCATCCACCGCCGCGGTGATGCCGATAATCTTGGACCTGTTGCAGGCCCAAAGGCCGATAATGCGAATTCTGGTGCCGACATGGTTGATGGCCCAGACGTCAATGATGGTGAGATTCACCACGTGATCATCACGAATGGCCCTGATGGCTCTAACTACTACCTCGACGGCGTCCTTGCTGGTGAAGCACCAGCAGGTGGCACCCAGGGCAACGAGTGGCCAATGATGATTGGTGAGAACGCTGACGGTGGTGGCAACGGCCGCACCTGGAATGGTCTCATTGATGACGTGGCCGTCTGGAATCGCGGTCTGTCTGCGGATGAAGTGGGTCTCCTCTTCAATGGAGCCTCCCTTGGCGAACAAATCGCAGTCGGCGGCGGCGGCGGGGTTGCTGGTCTGGAAGGCTACTGGCCTGCGGAGTATGTCTCTACCGCAGCTGATCACTTGGATCTTGGAACGATCCCGGCTCAGACGCTCGACTCCGACTTCACCTGGTCCTTCTGGGTCAACGCTGAAGAGACCAACAAT
>CALLLI010000223.1 GCA_938082635.1 uncultured Verrucomicrobiales bacterium | reverse complement strand
CGAGAAAGGAGACGTGATCGCCCGGGCCGTGACGTTGATCAGCAGCCAGTTACATGCCATGATGCGCATTGCGGAGCAATGGACGATCAAGGAACGCTGGGCACTGTTACTAACGCGATTATTGCGGCGTTGGTTAGGTGGTAAATGGATCACAGGGGTGCCTCCAAACTCCGATCGGATACTCAGTGGCTCATACGTTCCATTAACTCGCGGCCCATCACCTGACACCGAATGCCGCCCGCCATTCGGACTGTATTCCTGTGCCCATTTACGTTTCTAGGGTTAGGCATCCAAACTCTTGAGATCCACCAAGGTCTTCCGCTCAAGCATGCTTCGTGACCCGACTTGTCACTGCAAGAGATCAAGACCATGGTCGCAGCATGACCACACCCGTTTCCCAGCTCGACCAACTCAAGCAGTTCACGAAAGTCGTCGCTGACACGGGAGACTTCGACTCCATGAAGGCTTACCAGCCTCAGGACGCCACAACCAATCCCTCGCTCATCCTCGCCGCTAGTCAGCAGGAAGCCTACGCCCCTTTGGTCGCCAAAGCCATTGCGGATCACCGGTCCAGCACTCTTACCGGCACCGCACTCACTGACAGTGTCCTTGATCAGATTCTCATTCTATTCGGCCAAGAGATCCTCAACATTGTTCCAGGACGCGTGTCAACGGAAACAGATGCCCGCCTCTCGTTCGACTACAACGGCTCCGTCGCCAAGGGGCGCGCCTTGATCAAACGCTATGAGGAGGAAGGCATCGACCGCGAACGCGTGCTCATCAAGATCGCTTCTACTTGGGAAGGAATCAAAGCCGCTGAGACTTTGGAGAAAGAAGGCATTCATTGCAATCTCACACTCCTGTTCTCCATCGTTCAAGCAGTTGCTTGTGCAGAAGCTGACATTCAGCTCATCTCACCTTTCGTCGGCCGTATCTACGACTGGTATAAGAAATCCACGGGCACGGAGTATGTCGGGGCAGATGATCCCGGCGTTCAGTCGGTCCAATCGATCTTTCATTACTATAAGAAGTTCGGTTACAAGACCGAAGTCATGGGAGCATCCTTCCGCAACAAAGGTCAGATCACTGAACTTGCTGGATGTGATCTGCTCACGATCAGCCCTGGGCTCTTACAGGAACTTCAAGACGCCACTGAGCCCATCGAGAAGAAACTCGACGCTTCTCAATCGGCATCACTGAAATGGGACCGCCTACCCAACGACGAGAACGCCTTCCGCTTTCTCTTGAATGAAGATGCCATGGCCACGGAGAAGACAGCTGAGGGCATCCGTAAGTTTGCTGCCGACATGGTGACCCTTGAAACTCTCGTTGCCGAGAAGCTGGCAAAGGGTTCGTGAGAAGACGCACGTGCCCACTGCCATGCGTCTAGTGTAGCGAAAGATTTTTAGGCTTTTCCAGACAACCTCCGCGCTCCACCTATCGCCGACGAGCCGCCCTCAGTTTCTTAACTGCTGTTCCTGGAAGATCCGAGAACTCAATTCCAAAGATGTCACTGAGATCTCCACTGGCCAAGACACTCTCGTAATCAGGTAGATCTTCGTCCAACTGTTCGATCGAGGTTCCATCGATAATCTCTTCATGATCCACACCGCGCATCGCGAAGAAGAGTTCCGGCGCGGAATCAAGCCTCACTCCTACACCATAGAGCGTCGCCGCCACATGCTTGCACATGATCGCATAGTCTGGACACGAACACTCGAAACTAATCTCTTCCGGCGACGGAAAGAGCCCGATCTTTCTATCAGTGATCTCTTCAAGAACCGCAACCGCCACTTTCCCCTGCAAGAAGTCTAACAACGTCGCGATCTTTCCACCACAGCGTTTCTTAAATGCGACCCAACGCACTTCGTCCAAAGCCTCAAGCGTCACGTCCACCCGATAAAGATCAGATCCAGCAATGAAGGCAGTGACCTTCCCTTCGCCTATCTCCAAATGAACGATAGACCCATTCCGGGTGTAGGTCTTTCCACGATCCAACCGATTCTTAAAGTCGCTGTAAGACTCCAGGTTTTCGCACCAGGCCTCTCCCCAGAACGTCTTCGCCAGCTTGCGACCGCTAAACTTCTCGATAGGAGCAGGAGACACACCTTTGCCTAACTGTTTCACGATATCGCGAGCGGCATTCGCGCGACGCTCGGCAACAGACACATACGGACGGTATCCCCAATAAGACATATTAAGTGGCCACAGCTGAGTTCAAATCCAAAGAAACGAAGTCTAATAATTCCTCGTCTCCCATGTTTGTGAGAAGCTTCTCCGCACCCCCCGTCGCGCCGAGTATATCTTGAGCCAGCGCTCGTTTCTCGGAAATCATCTGGTCAATCCTCTCTTCAACCGTCCCCTGACAGACGAACTTGTGCACGAGCACGTTGCGTTTCTGACCGATGCGGAAAGCGCGATCCGTGGCCTGGTCTTCCACCGCAGGATTGTACCAGCGATCAAAGTGAATGACCTGAGAAGCCGCCGTCAGATTCAATCCGGTGCCTCCAGCTTTGAGGGACAAGACAAAGAAGGGCGGTCCGTCTTCACGCTGAAAGTCTTCCACCATGCGCTGGCGAGCCTTCACGGCAGTACCGCCGTGAAGAACCAATCCAGGGCGGCCGAATTGCTCCTCCAGCACTTGCGCCAGAGGCTCTGTCATTTCACGAAATTGGGTGAAGACAAGTAAGCGTTCCTGCCGTGAAGCAAGCTCCTCGCACAAGGACACCAGACGCTGAAATTTCCCACTACCTTTTATCGCGTAATCTCCCGAGCCTACCCACTGCGCCGGATGATTGCAGATCTGCTTAAAACGCATGAGGTAAGCCAACACAATCCCGCGTCGCTTAATCCCACTTTCATCAGCCATCGCCTCAGCAAGCTCTCTCACCGCATTCTGATAGTGAGCCGCCTGAACCTTCGTCAACTGACAAAGCGTGCGCATCTCAGTCTTGTCAGGAAGATCAGAGATGACGTCCTTGTCCGTCTTGATTCTTCGGAGGATGTAAGGCCGGGCCAACGTGCGCAAGGGCGTGTAATCTGGCTCGTCCTGACCCTCCAAGATCTTGGTGAATTTTTTAAAATCAGCGAAACTGCCTAACAACCCCGGATTTATAAAATCAAAGAGTGACCAAAGATCACTCAAGCGATTCTCAATCGGCGTACCACTCAGGGCGATTCTCACGCTGGAGCGCACCTTCTTGACCGCACGCGTCTGGGCCGTATTCGGATTCTTGATCGCTTGAGCCTCGTCCAACACGAGCAAGTCCCAAGGCCCCTCGCGCACTCCCTCCATCCGGCGAACCAAACCATAGGTAGTCACCACAAGATCGTAGGCTTGAAAAAAAGTCTCCGGCGCCTTCTCAGCCTCTTTCCGCTCGTCAGCTGCACTCTGTGAGGGATGGAGAAAGAAGACTTTCAAACTAGGAGCAAATTTAGCAACTTCAGCATGCCAATTCCCTAACAACGACGCCGGTACCACAAGCAGACTCGGCTGACGCTTCTCATTCTTAGCCGTCTGACGTTTAAGCGTTAGAAGGAGCGCGATGATTTGGATCGTCTTGCCCAATCCCATATCGTCAGCGAGGCACGCGCCCATCCTCATTCGATAGAAGAACCACAACCAATTCACCCCCTCTTCCTGGTAGGGACGAAGAGTCGCCTTGAGTGCTTTCCCTGGAAGGGCTTCCTCAGCTTGCGCCGGATCGCGCATCGTTGCCAGAGACTCACGCAACCACTCCCCAGCCTGAAGATCCATCCACGGCCGATGCGTCTCATCCTCAGAGAAGACCGAGGCCTCTCCCGTCATCCCATAGCCCGCCAGCAAGCGCATGCCTTCGAGAAAGGAAATGCCCTCTTGAAAACGGGTGTTCTCGACCTCGACCCAATGGTCCAAGACTTCTTCAAGCTTCTCCCGGTCCATCTCAATCCACTGCCCTCGCAGGCGCACCAAATTACCATCACCCTGCAAGAGCTCTATCAACTCGTCTTCCGTCAGGCTCTCCCCTTGCAAAACCACTTCGACCGAGAAATCTAACAAGCCACTCGGCCCGACCAAGCCTTGCCCTTTGCCTACGCTCACACTGACCTGAGGACGAGCAGGCCGTTTCCCTTTCCACCAGTTCGGCACACGCACGACCAGGCCGCTCGTTTCCATCACCGGAATATCGCACATGAAAGCATGTGCTTGCTGCGGGGTCCACGCTAGTGGCTGAAAGAGCTGACGCCTGTCGAGCAAACCTTTAATCAGCGCACTAGCTTGAGCCGCTTCCTGCACTGGACGGAGCAAGTTCTCCATCGCCTCCCGATTCCGCTCACCAGCGAATTGCTTCAGAGCTTTGCTCAAGGGCACATGTTGCAAACGCTTCGTCTTCGAAAGGCTATGACTATAAGTCGCAATGAACGCGAACGGCCTATCATCATCACGCTTGTTCTCGGCCAAATGAAAAGTCACTCGACCCAACAATTGCCTATCCGGATTCACGCTAAGCAACCAAGCCCTCACTCCATCGCCCTGAGCCTCACACTGTGCCTGCGCGGTCTCTCCGAGCGCACACCAAAGGCCGGTCTGCACTGCAGGCGTGAGATACTCCATTCCGCGCCCCGGAGGAGCCTGCAGTAAAAGATCCCCCCAAGTCTCCACAGGCACCTCCACCAGTGGCCACTCCGACACGCTCGCATCCTCCGGCGTCGCATTGCGCAGCTCCACGAGAAAGCGGCGAACAAAGTCACGCCAGTACGACAACGTCGCCGGTAAACTATCCTCCGGGAAATGCACCCCAAGATGAAGCAACCCCGCACCCGTGGACTCCTCAAAAGACAGTAACAGCGCCGGTAGCCGCCTAGCGTCCACCACAGACTTGTTCGCGGCGTCTTCACATAATCGAAGCGCGCCAGAGGGAGAGAGATCAAGCCGATACGACATAGAAGCTCCCGAAGGAAAGCCTTTAGGCCGATCTGCGTCAATCATGACTTGAAACAGCCACACCTTCTCCGCTTACTTCTTGCGGAAGCCAAAGAAGATCCCCGTGGAGCCCGCTCCGGCTGATGGCAAGTAGCCCCTTAGCACCTGCTTGAGGCCTTCGGCTCCCGATTGGAGAGACTGTAAGGTCTGATTCACCCATGCTTCGACACTCACCCAATCGAGAACGATTCAGCCTGTTGCCTTCATGACGCCAATCGCCAAAAGCGCCACACCAGCGACCACGGCAGCCGCCTTCACAAAACGTCGAAAGAACCATCCGATGACGAATCCTCCGAGGTAGCTCCCGCCGAAGTGCATCAAGGCGGGGGAGTAGTTGCCCACCGCCCCCAGCGAGCCCGCACCGGCGACGGCGACTGAGGCGAGCACGGACTTCGACTCCCATGGCGGCCCATACTCCCGCTCATTGGGATCGGTGACCTTTCTTCTGAGCCAGCGCCATAGGATCTTCATCGACAAATCGCATAGTTCATGGGGCCTCCTCAGGCAAGTGATTCCCTAAAGGCTCAGTCAGGCGCTCTCAGGAATCGATCCGCGTTTCATCAAATCCAGCACTCCGCTAGAAGAGATAGCCACCCAGTGAGAAAGGGACGGCCAAGAATGGCCATCCTACGTAGCTCAACTTTCCAAAGTCGTTGCAGCAGTGACGCCATCTCTAGCCAAGCGACATTGGAATATCACTCTACGCGACTGGTTCTTCGGCGAGGTAGCGCTGTTGAGCAACCTGCTCTTTGTTCGAGGGCTTGGTCGCGTTGCCCTCATCCGTAGCGGCGACGAGTTCGTCGCGGAACTTGGCGACAAAGCTAGAGGTTGGCCAAGAGCTGGCTTCACCGAAAGCGCAAATCGTGCGGCCATCGATGTTCTTGGCCACAGAGGCTAACGTGTCCACATCGCTTGGCATGCCTGCACCAGCTTCGATGCGGTCGGTGATCTTCTTCATCCACAACGAGCCTTCACGGCAAGGAGTGCATTGGCCACAGCTTTCGTGGGCGTAGAAATTATTGATGTTGTTCAGGACCCAAGACATGGAACGGCTGTCGTCCATGACGATGACGCCACCAGAACCCGCCATGGAACCACAGGCCATGAGGGTGTCGAAATCCATAGGGATGTCTTCCACACCGATCTCGACTTCGTCATCGCCCTTCTTAATCTTGAAGCGTTCGTCTGCTCGCAGCACTTTCGCAGAACTACCGCCAGGAATCACAGCCTTGAGCTTTCTGCCAGGAAGCAAGCCGCCGCAGACGTCATTGAGCAATTCGCCGAAGGTCAGCTTGCCGACCTCGACTTCGTAGTAGCCTGGCTTTTGCACATCGCCACTGACGCAGAGAATGCGCGTGCCGGTGTTGCGAGGCGTGCCGAGTTTGGCATACTCCTCGCCGCCCATTTCGAGAATGTGCTTCACGTGGCATAACGTTTCCACATTGTTCACAATGGTAGGGCTCATGTAGAGACCTAAGGCCGCTGGGAAATACGGTGGCTTGATCCTTGGATAAGGACGCTTGCCTTCGAGAGACTCGATCAAGCCCGTCTCTTCGCCGCAAATGTAGGCTCCGGCTCCGCGGTGCACGTAGATCTCAAGATCGAAACCGCTTCCTTGGATGTCCTTGCCGAGGAAACCTTTCTCATGCGCTTCCGCAATGGCCTTCTCAAGAATCTGAGCCGCCTTGGGAAACTCTTCCCTCACATAGATGTAAGCGAGATGAGCTCCGACAGCGAAGCAGGAGATGATCATGCCCTCGATCAACTGGTGCGGATCTTGGTGCAGGATGTAGCGGTCTTTAAACGTACCAGGCTCGGACTCATCCGCATTGCAGATGAGGTAGACAGGCTTGGTATTCTTAGGCGGAATGAATCCCCATTTCACACCCGTAGGGAAACCCGCACCACCACGACCACGAAGACCAGAACCTTTGACTTCATTCGTCACAGCCTGGGGCTCCATCTTAAGCGCTTTTTTGGTTTGCTCATAGCCGCCCTCTTTCAGACAGCGATCAATGCTCGTGTCCCAACCTTCACGGTCGACGTTGCGAAAGATCAAACGCTTCTCGCGTGCGTGCGGTTCTTTGCCCTTGAGATACTTGATGTCGGCCATGATCGTTCGTGTGTTAGGAATACTGATCGAGAAGTTCCTTGGCCTTGGTAGGCTCGACTTTCTCGTGAAATTCGTCATTCACCAGGCAAACAGGGCCGAAGCCACAGCCCGCAAGGCACTCAGCAAACTCAATGCTGTACTTGCCATCTTTGCTCACCGCGACTGGATCGTGATGCGTCACGGTAGAGCGATCAATTCCCGCCTCAGAGCACAGTTTCTCCATCAGCTCATGGCTGCCAGACATGGCGCAACTGAGCGTGCGGCACACACGAATGTGATATTTGCCAGGAGCACTCTGCCGGAAACCCGGATAGAAGGTCACCACTTCGAGCACATTGATAGGCTCCAGGCCCAACTTCTCAGCCGTGTAGGTCACCCCGTCTCCACTCACGAAGCCGAAATGATGCTGCAACAAATGAAGCACCGGCAAGACCGCGCTTCGCTTGGAAACGGGGTAATGGGAGATGGCTTCGTTGATCTTAGTTTCGAGCTCTGCGGGAATGTCCATGGCCTAACGAAATCGGTCAGTCTTTCAATGATCCTCTCGCTTTCACCTTAGCGATCACATTCGCCCATGACGAAGTCCAAGCTTCCAAGGATTGCCACGACATCACTGATCATGTGCCCAGGCAACATCTTGGGCAGGATACTCAGGTTCACGAATGAAGGGCTGCGAATCTTCAACCGGTGCGGCACACCGCCGCCCTTACTATTGATATAAAAACCTAGCTCCCCTTTCGGGTTCTCTGCCCCAAAGTAGACCTCGCCCTCAGGCGCGTCGATACCTTGCGTCGCGACGATGAAGTGGTGGATCAATTCCTCCATGCTCATCAAGACGCGCTCCTTACGAGGAAGACGATTCTTAGGATCAACAACATTGATCTCGCCATTCGGCATGTTGCCCAAGACTTGGCGGATGATCTTCACGCTTTGGCGCATCTCCTCCATCCGCACGAGGTAGCGATCAAACGAGTCGCCTTTGGTGCCAATCGGAATGTCGAAATCGTATTTCTCGTAGCCGAGGTAGGGATTCGCTTTCCGCAAATCATGGTCCACCCCACAGCCACGTAGGTTTGGCCCGGTCAGACCAAAGGAGATAGCGTCTTCCTTCGATATCGCGCCGACGTCTTCCGTGCGGTCGATGAAGATCTTATTTCGGGTGAGAAGTGCGTCCACTTCCTCAATATTCGGCACGAGCTGATCGAGGAATTCACCAATTTCCAGCAATGTCTTCTCAGACATATCCCGAGTCTGACCTCCGACCCGCGTGTAGGATGTCGTGAAACGCGCTCCTGAGATTTGCTCAGCCAGGTTGTAAATGTACTCGCGCTGCTGGAAGGTGTAGAGGAAGACCGTCATGGCACCGACGTCCATGGCGAAGCAACCCACACCGAGCATGTGAGCGGAAATTCGGCCCAACTCACAGCAGATGACTCGGAGAGCCTGACCACGCTCGGGCAGTTCCCAGCCCATCAGCTTCTCAACTGCGCAGGCATAGGCAACGTTATTGGAGAGCGGGGCAAGGTAGTCTAGCCGGTCCGTATAGGGCACGAACTGGTTGTAGTGCATGTTCTCCGCGATCTTCTCATCGCCACGATGGAGAAAGCCGATATCCGGCATCGCCTTCGTGATGATCTCGCCATCAAGCTCGAGAATGAGCCGGAGCACGCCGTGCGTGGCCGGATGGGATGGACCCATATTTAGAGTCAGCTTCTCGCCCACCAAATCCTCGGTGGTCGCCTCATAGCTGGCCATTTGCTGCTGCGCGCGCGCAGCGGTGTCGGGGGACTCGATTTCGGTAACCGTTTTAGCCATGCTTGGACGCTTTCCATTCAAACTAGGGGCACGCCCTTCCCGGGCAAGACGAATTTGTGAAAAGTTTCACAAGCTCATCGGACGAAGAACGAATTTTGGGAAGATAACTCACCTCTCTCTCAGAGTGAACGCTTTCTGAAGGATGCCA
>CALLLI010000222.1 GCA_938082635.1 uncultured Verrucomicrobiales bacterium | reverse complement strand
CGCGATGATTGACTTGGAAGTCTTCGAGCGGGAGCCGCTGGACGGCTTCGAGGATGAAGTGAACGAGATCGTCTTCTGGCACCCAGTCACGAAGATCGGGTGGCAGGAGCATTGGTGTTTCACGGTCGACATCAACGAAGCGGACGCTCATGCCCTATTCCTAGCATCTTCCTTAGATTTGTAAAATCCGACAGACTCCTAGGCCGATCATCACGCCAAGACTCGAACCTCGCTTCGTTCCTGGTTCCCTGTCCGGCAGGATCGTTGTAATCAATCCCCCACATGTGAAGCATCAAGGGCTGCAGAAGTTGTTCGAGCTCTGTCCAAAGGCTATCTATGGATGCTGGTGCTAGAGCCCCTCCATTGAATAGGTGCTTCTGAGCGCGATCCGCCCATAGAAGACGAAACTCAGGATATTCGTGCAGACGAGTAAAGTAGATCGGTATGTCCGATGCACCGTGCGTTTCTGGATCTACTTGTAATTCATTAGCGAACATATCGTAGTCCACGGGATGCCCCGCGCCGATACTTTGCTCTGCATCCCACACATAGTAGCTAAACCTTCCATCAAGTCGTTCTCGGGCCAAAATCTTGTTGTTGCCGGGCCAATCATCCGTACTCATGTAGCTCAGAACGAGCAAGTAGTCCGCGAAGTTTACCGGGTCTATGTAGCTGATGCCTGTGTTGTAGTTGGCCGTATTGGAGAAGTCATGTCCCCTGTAGAATCCTTTCATCGACGAGTGGAAATCCGAATCACCGTTCACCCAGTCCCAGACGTGACGAACATCCCACGCCGTATTGGAATCAAAGACTTCCTGCAGCCACCCGTCTCTCACACGTTCAACAGGATTCACGATCGTCTTGAACTCACCGTTAATAAACAGGGAGGCAAAGGTTCCAGTGGAGCTGACATTGCCCGTATTCCGAAACACCCGACGGACAAACTCGTCCAAAAAATAGGGCTCGCGTGCGTTCGTGTTATTCCGAAAGCGAATCCCATCGAACGAGTTCACAGATGATAGTGGAAAGAAGGTCTCACTCTCAAAGTTACTCGTTCCGTACTCGCCTCTAAAGAATCCATTAAACCCTGGGCGCTTCCAAGGGTAGTCCCAGCTCCCCTCTGACGGAAATCTCTCTGGATCCACCGCCCCTAAAGCCAATCTCAACCCAATGTTGAGTTGGGTATAGTTTGTCATTCTGAAAGAACTCCATCGAGGCCTCACGCTCTCTCTCGCGATCCTGATCGCGTGTGTTGTCGATGATGCCGCCTGGATCGTAGAATACTTCCTCCTCACCGCCGAGCCACGAAATCACGGGTAGCGTCTTGAGCGCTGTCGGCTGATTCATCAAGTAAGTGGCCGACGTGGTCACCGAAGGCACGAGATCGCCCATGAAGGCACGTGCGCGAATGCCTAGCACTTCGCCCACTGTGCTCGCAATCGGACCCGTGTAAATTGTAATCGACGTGATCGGCTGGTCTCCGTTCAACGTGTAGTGAATCGCTGCTCCAGCAGTCTCGGAGGAAAGCGTTACCGAAACCGGTGCTTCATGAAAACCTGGAGGCACATCAAACGTCGGCTTCCTGACATAGCCCACTACAACTGTCCCAGGGTTCTCTGCTCCAGGAGTCGCCGTGGCTAGGCAGCCCAGCGTTGCGCCACCAGACTCACGTCCAAAACTGTGTGAAGGGAATTGCCGAGGAAACTCTGGCACCCATTCGTCGATCACGGCTGCCGCCGCATTGTAGAGACGTACATAGTCTCCCTTTGAGGACAGTCCGAAGGAAGTGTGTACATTGTCTCCATCGCCGTCGAGTCCATCCGCGAGAACGATGAGGAAGGCCCCAGGCGCAATCGACATCCCAGATGGATACGTCCACATCCCTGGAATGGAGGGATCATCCGTTAGGGTGTAGCCGTCCAACGATACGGTGTTCCCGGACACGTTCTTAATCTCCAACCAATCCGAATATGTAGGCGGATCCAGATGAAGAAGCTGCGTTTCCCTCAATCCTATTGACGGCGACCGTCCATCAGGATTCGCCACAACCTCATTTATCACTAGTTGTCCGATGGCGTTAGAGCCCAACACCAAGATCCAAATACCCAATAATCCTTTCATAAACTTTTTTATAAACCCTCCCAGGCTTTTTCTGGTGGCTCTATTTCTTATCTCACTCCTAGACAAGTCAAAACACTCAACTTTCAGCATTTCTGCAACTCAGATCTTATTGAAACTATTAAAATCTTAAGCAGACGGATGAACAAGAATCCTAACGCTCCATTGAAATCCCCCCCTGAAATCCATCCTGATCCAACCAGGTATAATCAAAGCTTCAGGTTTCATTGCGCTGCGTCTGATCAATGTTATGGGGCCAACGTCGATGGCGCTCGATTGGATCGGGATCGATGGAAAGGGCTTCACGGTGTGCCCTAAGGATTCGTGCCAATCAATTTCATCTTTTAATGGAAGGCTCGGTGAGGCCCTCTGAGCTTCGTAAAAGCCCACTGGACCCTCAAGCTGCCGCGAGAGAAAGTGCGCGCACTCTTCATCTCAGCCGAGACTGGTCATTCGCATGAAGGTGCTTATGCTCAGAGCGATGCGGTTTCTCGTCCTCTCATGGCTCCTCGTGTCTGCCAGCGCTGCAGAGACGCACTGGGCCTTTGTAATACCTGCGGAGGCTGAGATTCCGGCGGTGGCTGAATGGGCCCAGTCACCAGTAGATGCCTTTCTTTCGGAGGAACCCTCTGGCTGCCCGCAGCCGAACCAACTCATGCGGCGGTTAAGTCTAAATCTGCGGGGGTTGCCGGTGTCGTTGATGGAGCAGAAGGCGTTTCTTGAGGACGAGCATCCGGAGGCAGTAAGTCGATTGGCCGATCGGTTCCTTGCATCGCCGCAGTACGGCGAACGCATGGCGCAGGATTGGTTAGACTTGGCACGGTATGCAGACACGACGGGGCACGCCGCCGATCAGCCTCGGACCATGTGGCTGTATCGGGATTGGGTAATCGAGGCGTTGAATGCGGACATGCCGTATGACCAATTTACAATCGAGCAAGTGGCGGGAGATCGCTTACCGAACGCGACAGAGAGCCAACGCATCGCGACAGGGTTTCATCGCAACTCCATGCAAGCGTTAGGCAACAACCCGCGCAAGGAAGAGTTTCGGGTCCGTGGCGTAGTGGATCGTGTGGATGTGACGGGACAGGTTTGGTTAGGCCTGAGCTTGGCTTGTGCGGAATGCCATGATCACACGCACGATCCCATTTCGCAGAAGGAGTATTTCCAGCTGTATGCCATCTTTAACCAAACGCCGCACTACGGAGAGAAGTTTAAGGTGCGTGGGCCGAGACTCACTGCCATGCGGCACGGAAAAGAAGTGGAAGCCCAGGTCATGGACACGCTTGAGACACCACGCCCAACTCACATCCATGTTCGAGGAAACTTTGAGGAGCGGGGCGAGCAGGTGACGGCAAAGCTTCCGGCCCTGTTTGGTGGTGGCGATGTAGATAGGTTAGGCTTGGCGCGATGGCTGGTGTCCCCGGAACAGCCCCTGACGGCTCGCGTGGCCGTGAACCGTGCGTGGCAGCGATTCTTTGGAGTAGGACTCGTAGGAACGGCGAATGACTTTGGGGTGAATGGAGATCGCCCCACCAACCCCGAGTTGTTAGACTGGATGGCTCTGCGGTTCTCTCGCGAAGGCTGGTCGAGGAAACGCTTACACCGGGATTTGGTAACCTCTGCCGCGTATCAGCTTGCTTCTGTGCGGTTCCGGATGACGGCCGAAGCGTTGCGCGATCAAGCCTTGTCCGTAAGTGGTTTGCTAGTAGAAACAATGGGCGGGCCGAGCGTATTTCCGCAGCAGCCAGAGGGCGTGGGTGAGTTTCGCGACGCCACGGCGGGCGAGTGGACGATGAGTGAAGGCGGAGATCCATACCGACGCTCCCTTTACACCTTCTGGCAACGCATGGCGCCTCATCCTGCCATGACGACCTTTGATGCGCCGTCTCGCGAGTGGTGTACGGTGACACGCTCACGGACGAATACGCCGATGCAAGCCCTGGCCATGCTAAATGACCCGGCGATGGTGGAGACCCAGACAGCCTTTGCTGCAACGCTAGAAGAGCTCCCAAAATCCGTTAGGCTAAGCCACGCATTCCGTATGGCCTTGGCCCGGGAACCTTCTTCCGTTGAACGAGATCGTTGGCAAACGGTCCCCTCGGCAGAGCTTTCGCAAACCCTAGCCACGGTGCTCTTCAACCTCGACGAGTTTCTCACACGCGAATGATGGATTCTGACAGAAACCTATTCCTATCTCGGCGGCACTTTCTGGGCGCGACGGCTCTAGGCTCGTTATTGAGCCCCCAGGTCATCGCCAAGGCACAGCGAGCAGCAAAGGCGAAACACGTCATCGTACTCTTCATGTCGGGAGGGCCGTCGCACGTCGATCTATTTGACTACAAGCCTGACTTGACGAAGTGGGATGGCCAAGCGATCCCTGACAGTGTGGCGAAAGGGGTTCATTTCGCGCAAATCAGTCGGCAACGCGGCCGACCAAAGTTGAAAGCCTCGCCCTACCGCTTTCGTCAACATGGACAAGCGGGAACGTGGGTCTCCGACCTCTTGCCACACACGGCCGACGTGGTGGATGAGATCGCGGTCGTGAAGTCCATGCACAGTCACGTCTTCAACCACGATCCTGCCGTGACTTTGCTCAACACCGGCCATGACCGTGTGGGCAGGCCGACCATGGGCGCCTGGATGAGCTATGGCCTGGGTTCTGAGAACGAAGATCTTCCAGCCTTTGTCGTGCTGACTTCGGGCGTCAAGTTGCAGCCTTTGTTAGATAGCTATTGGAGCAGTGGCTTTCTGCCGACGCAACATCAGGGCGTGGAGTTTCGGCCTTCGGGCGATCCTGTCTTGCATCTGCGCTCGCCGAAGGGCGTCTCCCGAGAGCGTCGCCGCCGTGATCTCGACATGTTGGGTTGGATGAATGAGAGGCACCACGCGCAGGTGAGCGATCCGGAAATCCTGACGCGGGTCAAGCAGTACGAATTGGCGTTCCGCATGCAGGCTTCCGTCCCAGAGTTGACGGATCTCGAGCAGGAATCCGACGAAACCTTAGCGCTGTATGGCGCAAGACCAGGCGAACGTTCGTTTGCCAACAACTGTCTCATGGCAAGGCGCCTCGTAGAACGGGGGACTCGTTTCGTGCAGCTCTACGACATGGGTTGGGACTCGCATGGGTCCCTGATCAAAGACCACCCCCGTCAATGTCGCGGCATCGATAGAGCGACGGCAGGACTGATCAAGGACCTGAAACGTCGTGGTTTGTTAGACGAGACCTTGATTATCTGGGGTGGTGAGTTTGGCAGAACGCCGGTCGTCGAGGGAGCCGGGCGTCTCTGGGGGCGCGATCATCACCCACATGGATTCTCCATGTGGATGGCGGGTGGTGGGATTCGTGGTGGCACGACTTATGGAGAAACGGATGCTTTCGGATTTCACGCCGAGAAGGACAAGGTCGCCGTGCCTGATCTGCACGCGACGGCGTTGCACTGTTTGGGAATCGATCACGAAGACCTGACTTACCGATTCCAGGGACGTGATTTCCGGCTCACGGATGTGGCTGGCCGAGTCATTCCGAAACTCGTGGTGTAGAATTTCCAATGTCTTTTGGAAAACCTCTAATGGCCATTCCTGTTGAATCCCACTGGGAAGACTGCTACCGGTAGTTGTCCGCTCGAGGACACGCGGCCCAGGCCAATCTCATACTTTTATCATGACAGAAGAACAAGCTCATCCAGACGCCACTCCTGCTCCTGCCTCATCCCCTGAACCCCAACCAGTGGCGAGGAGTTCTAGCCCGGCAAATAGGACCATAATCATTCGGATGTGGCCCAAGACGCCCGTTCTTTATCCCATGGCCCTCGTGGCTCTCATTTGCTGCCTCGTGGCGCACTTTGCAGGGAGCAGCGATCTCAGCGACTACCCTTTCGGTCAAGATGAGCCCGTCGCAGAAGATTCCGCGACGCCGGGCACCGACGCTCTGGCAGAGGACGCGCCCGCTGATCCGCAAGCGAGTGCCAGCCAGTCCCCCGTGTTGGTCGCTCAGGCACCAGCCGCTCCCGCGGCAGACAGCGCAGAGAAGGAACTCGAGAAAAAACGTGTTGATCGCACACTCGCCGTCATCTTCCTCTTAGCCCTGTTCTTCTCGCTCTTCGCGATCTGCATCGACCTCGATGTCCGTTGGGCCATCATCTATGCTTCGGCACTCGTCATCCTAGCACTCCTTTTATGGATTCTCGACATCACCATCGGCTTCTTTCCTACGATCCTGCCCATTGTCGATTACATCACCCCGATGGCGAACGCCCAGTTCTTCCTGGGTGTCTTTCTCGTCTGGGTGATCCTTATGGCGATCTCGTTCTTCATCACACGCTTCCACTATGTGAAGGTCGAGGCCAAAGAAGTCATGGTCGTCGGCGGCATGCTAGAGCGTCAGCAACGCTATGACACCATGCGCATGCGCTACACGAAAGAGATCAACGACGTGATGGAATACTACCTTCCGTTCGTCCGCTCTGGCCGACTGATCTTCAGCTTCCCCGAACAGAACGAAGCCGTCATCATCGACAACGTGATCAACATCAAGAAGGTCACCAAGCAGCTAGACGAGATCGTCGGTTCCGATGGTCACAACCATTAGGTTCTAGCCAGTGGGCCTTGAAGTTATACCAAGCGCCGTCACTAATTTCCAGCCCAATACTAACGTAGTCGCGTTGACTGGTTGGTGGTGGTGACTTTTAGTCGCCACAGTATCGAACCCAAGCATTCCGCGGTGACTAAAAGAACCAGCCACTGGATCTCAAC
>CALLLI010000221.1 GCA_938082635.1 uncultured Verrucomicrobiales bacterium | reverse complement strand
CAAGTACTGGACCCGAGATCTCAGATCCAAGATCCGAGATCCGAGATCCGAGATCCGAGATCCGAGATCCGAGATCCGAGATCCGGATTCAGAGATCCGAGATCCGAGATCCGAGATCCGAGATCCGAGATCCGAGATCCGAGATCCGAGTCACCAAGTCCGGTGGTCATATCAATCTCTGCCTGGACACCTTCGGACACTATGTTGAAATGCTATACGAAATGCAGTTCTCTTACATCGATACTCGAACCGAACGGGTGTATTCTGTCGCGTGAGACTCAGGCGACAGAAACAAGATTTCAGTTGCTCACAACCCGGATTCGCGACTTGATACCCTCTCTATGCGCAATGACGCGACCACGACCCAATTCTTCCAACACCCATTAGCCTTTGAGCTGAGCGGTGGCGGCCGCCTAGCAGACTTCCAACTCGCCTACGAAATGTACGGCGAAATGAACGCCGCCAAAGACAATGTCGTACTGCTCTTCCATGCCCTTTCCGGAAGCCAACACGCAGCCGGTGAGAATACCGATCCAGATGGCGTGCTTGGCCCACTCTGGACTCGGGAGTGCCATCCCGGTTGGTGGGACGACTTTGTCGGGCCTGGCAAAGCCGTGAATACAGAGCGTTTCTGCGTGATCTGCGTCAACTACCTAGGTGGATGCTATGGCTCCACCGGCCCCGCCTCGATCAATCCCAAGACCGGCAAACCTTACGGTGCCACCTTTCCCCAGGTAAATGCCTCGGACATCGTGGACAGTCAGCTCGCCTTGCTGGACCACTTGGGAGTCAAACAACTTCACGCCGTCATCGGCAATTCGGTCGGAGGCCTGCTTGCTCTCAATTTAGCCACACGCTATCCTGACAGAGTTACGATCGTCATTCCTGTAGCTACCGCTCTCGAGGTCAGCCATTTGCAACACCTGCTCATACTTGAGCAAGTGCTAGCCATCGAGAATGATCCGAATTTCAACGGAGGAGACTATTACGACGGCGACTCTCCGGCGCGAGGCTTGGCCCTGGCCCGCATGATCAGCCATAAGACGTTTATTTCCCTTCGAACGATCCAACGCCGAGCCAGGAGTGAGATCGTCAGACAAGAAGAAGATCAGCTCTCATGGTACAAGATTGAGAGTCCGCTAGAGTCTTACATGCTTCACCAGGGAAACAAGTTCGTGACGCGATTCGACGCGAATACCTACCTTCGCATCCTCGACGTGTGGCAGAAGTTCGACCTCCTCAAGCAAGTGGGCGCGGCATCTCATGCCGAGACCTTCGAGCGCTGCAAACACCAGAAATACCTGATATTCAGCATCAGTAGTGATGTCTGCTTCTACCCAGATCAGCAACGCCAGCTCGTCTCTCAGCTCCAAAATGCTGGCGTGAATAACATGTACATCACGGTACACTCAGAGAAAGGACACGACTCTTTCTTGTTAGAGCCCGAGCTCTACACGCCTCACTTACATTACACTTTGAATGGCGTTTGATCGCGAGACCTGCGCATCAGCGTTAGCTAAACTAGCAAAGAATAAAATCTATCTAGGCACGTCTTCCTGGAAGTATCCAGGATGGTTAGGCCAGCTCTACGAGGAGCAGCGCTACCTCTATCGGGGAAAGGTTGCCAAGACCCGTTTTGAAAAGCAATGCCTCAGCGAGTACGCCGAGGTCTTCAAGACCGTCTGTGTCGACGCCGGATACTATCAATTTCCACAGCCCAAGACCGTTGAGGCTCTAGCCATTCAAGTTCCTAACGACTTTCGATTCTCTTTCAAGGTCACACAAGAAATCACCACCAAGCATTTCACACGACTCCCCCGCTACGGATCTCGTGCCGGTCAGCTCAACAAAAACTTCCTCAACGCTAACCTTTTTCAAAGCGCCTTCCTCGGACCTCTCAAGTCCATGCGAGAGAAAGTGGGCGTGCTCATCTTTGAGTTCCCACACTTCTACAAGAAAGACTTTGAACGTGGTCGAGACTTCATCGCGGCTCTCGATGGCTTTCTTGCACAGCTTCCAGCTGACTGGCAATACGGCGTCGAGATTCGGAACGAAAACTTCCTCCACGAAGACTACTTCGCCACCTTGGCCAAACACGGGGTGGCTCACATCTACAATCAATGGCAACGCATGCCTCCCGTGAGTGCCCAACTCCAGTTGAAACGCTCCTTCACCACGGATTTCACCGGTGCCCGCTTTCTACTGACTCCCGGACGTAAGTATCAGGAGGCCGTCGATACCTTCAGTCCCTACGATCAGGTTCAGCAAGTCGACGCGGATGCACGCCAAGCCGCCTCTGACTTGGCCAAACGAGCAATGGAACAACCAGGCAAGAAGCCCTCGGTGCTCTATGTGAACAATCGCCTGGAGGGCAACTCACTCGGGACCATTATGGCTATATTGACAAATCTCGGCCTCCTGCCTCCGGGTAAATTTATCCATTTAGCTTGATGATTATGTTTTTTATAATTAAATGAGTTTTCAATCATTTTCGTATGCCACGTCTCATTGCTGCAGGAGGGTTAACCACTGAACTTCACTCAGGCAAAGTCACCCTAGGGAAAGGCCCCGGTGTCGATGTCGCTTTGCCAGCTGGCCTCGGCCTCGCGAAAGTCCATGCTGAGCTTCGCCCCTTACTCGGAGGGTATGTGATCAAGCATCTCGGAGGCGATGCCTACCAAACACTGGCGAATGACAAGCCAGTCACGAGTCTGGCAAATCTCTCTTGCGGGGACAGCATCCGCATTGGCGCACTCCCCTTCACCCTGGTTCTGAAGAAAGATCCAGCCACGGAACAGCCAGCTCCCGCAAAGGAATCTATCCCGCATGTCAGCTCAGAAGCCGCCAAACCCGAAGCCGTTTCCAAAGAGGCGCCCGTTGTCGAGGAGGCTCCGTCCATTCTATTTCCTCGCCTGACCACCCCAAGCGCGATCCAGACACCAGCCGAGGTCCCCCTCGCCGCCCCACCTCAGGAACACATTCCGGCCCCCGCCCCGGCACTTGCCCATGCCCCTCTGATTTCCAATGTGTCGCAAACGGCTCCTCCGCCTTCCTCCGTAATCAAGGCTTCTCCTGAGATCGAACTTCCTCCGCTTCCCGCGATCCTTGCCCAAGCAGCGCCCAGTCCGGGCAATGACACGTTGCCTCCGCTTCCTGCAAACCTTGCCGAAGCTGCGCCCTGCCCTGGCAATGACACGTTGCCTCCTCTTCCTGCGAACCTTGCCCAAGCAGCGCCCTGCCCCGGCAATGACACGTTGCCTCCTCTTCCTGCGAACCTTGCCGAAGCTGCGCCCAGCCCGGGCAACAATGAACTCCCCTCGGAGCTGCCTCTCATCGATTCAGCACCCCAGGAGACAGGCTTCGAAGGAGGTCCACCGACGACGTCTTCCACGCCAACGACTTGGGATGACAACCAACCCATTTCAACGGATCCTCTCCAGAACGTAACCGTCAAACTGGCACCGCCAGAACGTCCCGTAGAGCGCGCCCGCCGAAAGAGTCCTCTTGTAGAATTCGCCGTGCCTGGAATCATCACGCTCCTCGTCGTCATTGGCGGTATCGTCTTTCTCCAGCAGCACAATAAGAAACTAGGGCACCACATAGAAGGAGAAAGCGAAGCCAGCTCCGCCGAGAAAGAGACCACGACAAGTGAACCTAAGGCCGGTAAACCCCTCGTTGCCAAGAGCGGATTTGCTAAAGCGCTAGTGAAGCTGAACCGTGAACGCAAGCGCCCTCGTCATCACGAATTCCCAACAGAGAATTTTATCTTCAATGCTCCAGGCAAGGACTGGTTGTTAAGCTCCAGCAACGCCGTTCCGGAAGCCCAAGTCATGCTCGAGCACGCGGACGACGGTTGTCAGTTTGTCGTCATCGGCGAAGCCCTGGGAGAGGATGGCTCTTATACAAAACAGGATCTTCTCGAAGTCGTGAAGACCCATATGCTGGCTTTCACTCCTCACCTACAGTTTATCAATAAAGGAAAGATCGAAAGCAAAGGGATGAGCTTCAATAGGTTTGATGCCCGTGCCCGCATGGATAGTGCCAAGCGCTACATCGTGAACATCAACATGTTTCACAACGGCTTCTTCTATCAGTTGATCACTTTCGGAGAGGGCGACGGCGATCACGAAGCGCCAGTCCAAGCGAAAGCCATGGAAATGCTCCGCCATTTTGACCTCATCGACCGTCAACGCGTGCTTGCTCTTAACGAGAATTACGAAGTCGGCTCCTTTGCTTCTCCGCACTATGGCTACAGCGTTAGTCTAAGCGAGCATTTCTGGAAACCTTGGCCACTGCGTGGGTTTGAGTTTCCTGGTGCCCACATGGCGGCCCAGTCAGCCCAAGGCAGCGTCTTCGGCGTCATGCCCATGCAATTCTCTGGCGAGATCCCAAATCTGGAGGACCTCACGACAGCCTTTCTCGGCACCCTCGGCATTCGCTACCCGGCTGAGGACCTCCAAGTCGAAGACGTCGTCATGGCTCGCGGGCAAGGGCGCCAAATCATCGCTCAGCAGGCCAAAGGGCGCAATCGACTACAATATCAGCTTCAGGTCATCAAACGAGGAAATTTCGCCTACTTGGCAGGAGGCTGGTCACCCGCGTTCAATAAGATCGCCACGCGTGAGATTCCCAAAGCCCTGAAGCAAGTGAGCTTCCGCGAGCCCAATCCAAGTGGCACACCGACAGAGCTCTCTTACGGCCAGCGTCGCGCTCAGAGCGCCATTCTGCATCAGCTAGGAGTCCTTAAACTTTACAATCAGAAACTCGATCTCGCCCTGAACTACTTCAAAAGCGCGGTCGATACACTCCCTGCCTACTACGAAGTTTACACCCAGCTCGTCAGCACCTTCACCAGCGTGGGTCGTACGACCGAGGGACTAGCATTTCTCCAGGAACTCGTCCAGAAGCGCAATGACGTGAAAGCCAAAGCGGCACTAGCCTTAATGCACTGCCAGGCGGGTCAGGTCGACGAAGGCAAGCGGCAGTATGAGGCTTTGTTCGCTCAGGATTTCCACGACCAAGAACATTTCCTCGGCTTAATGAACGCTCTCGCCTCTGAACGCCGATATGACGAAGCTCTCGAGCTGATCCGCACGGTGGGCGAGAAAGAATCCTCCCTTCTCCAAGCGCTCTTTGAGGGCTTGATCCTAAATGACAAAGGCGACTTCGAGACCAGTCTAGCGATCCTCAAGCCACTCCAGAAAGACTTAAATGGCGACCCCATGGTCGCTAAAGAACTCGTCCGGGCCTTGATCGGCTTGAAGCGCAAGAAAGACGCCTTTGCCCTGGCAGACTCCGAGTCCATGAAAGAAGACCCTGCTCTAGCAGAGTACATTCGAGGAGTATGCCATGAGCAGATCGAAGCCTACGAAGACGCCAAGGCCAGCTATGCCAAGGCTGCTCAACTCGATCCTTTGAACCATCAGTATCAAAGCGCCCTCGCAATCACCTCCTCCATCATGGGCCAGGGTGACAGCTCTTTGGTGAAAGTTGAAGCGGTCCCCATGCCTAGCATCGTCAAGGAATCGATCAAAACCCTGAAGGCTGATTCCACCGATGGTGTCCATGAACTCTATCACGTCTCTGTCGCTGACTATCGCAAAGGACGCCCCTCCAGAACAACTGAATACCGCAAAGTAAAGGCGCTCGACCAGTCAGCCGTTCGCGCTCTCAAAACCTTGCAATACGGCTTTCATCCAACTGCTGATCAGATCTATGTGAACTACCTTCTCGTGCGCGATCCTTCCGGCGAGATTGTCGCCGAGGGCGATGTAAACGACACCTTCATCACAGACATGCCGGCAACCGAAATCGCCTCCGATGGAAAGATCATGCATGTGCCTGCGCTAGGATTAGCGCCCGGCTATGAGCTTGAGATCGCAGTGACCAGACAACGTCAAGGTACTGACAGTAACTTTGGGTTCCATCGCGAGATCTTTGCAACGCAATATCCTACCACTTACCGAGCCTTTGCCATCACTGGCGACACGACATCACTCGACTATCACACCACGACAGACATCGCTCTAGCCAAGAAGAAAGGCCTACTGGTCTGGTCGGGCCAGAACATTCCTCCGCTTGCCCACGAAGCCTACGAAGCTCCCATTGAGAGCTTCGTTCCCGTCCTCTACGTTGGCGAGTCCTCACGCGATTCTTGGAAAAGCCAGGGCGATGATTACCTCCATTCCTTGAAAACGCGTCTCGTCATCGATGAACCTACCCGCGCCACCGCGCGCCAAGAAACAGCCTTGGCCACGACTCCAAAAGAGAAAGTGGAGGTACTTGCACGCTACGTGCAGAAGTCCATCACCTACAAAGGCATCGAATTTGGGCAACGCGCACTCATGCCGAACAAGAGCAGCCAGATTATCCAAAATCGCTACGGAGACTGCAAGGACCACTCACTCCTCCTCCATCAACTGCTCCGCTCCGTTGGGATTCCAAGTCATCTCGTCCTCATCCACTCTCGCCTCGGCTTGAATGAACACCTCCCAAACGTGGGGCAGTTCAACCACATGATCCTAGCCGTTCAGCTCGACGACAGCCTGCACTACATTGACTGCACCAACAAATATGCCCCAATCATCGGACACTCCGCCGAATCTATGGCAGGAAGACGTTGCCTGATCCTCGAGGAAAGCGCTAGTAGACTAGGCACCATTCCCAGCGAGGGCATCGAGCATCGTGTTGCCATTCATCATGACGTCACCCTGAATGAGGATGGCTCTCTCTCGTGCCGTGACACCGCGACCTTCACCGGAAGTAGCGGTACTATACACCGAGCGACCTTTGCCTCCATGACAACTGCACAGCGTGAAACCACCCTCGATCGCATGCTACGCATGTCTCGTCGGTTCCAGATGAAATCCGTTGAGTTCGAAAACTTAGAAGATCCATCCCAGCCACTCACCCTCACCCTCGGCTACGACATAGCCGACGCCTTCGCCCCTTCCCATACCGGAAGACAAGGAACCTTGGCCTGGCCGATCGAGGTCATGCTCCTCTCTACCGATGACAGTGCCGCCAAGCGCCAATCACCTATCCGGGTCTTCTGTAATCAAGAACTCAAAGGGACCGTGACCCTGACGCTTCCTGCCGGCACGACCCTGAAACCCTCAGGTTCGGCCGTCTTACCAATCGAGCGTAGGTCTGATGGAGAAATGTTCGCCTTTGAAACCTCTCAGGATGAGGATCATTTCCTCACCTATCGATGCCTCACAACCGAAGGAAACTATCCCGCTAGCAACTATTTAGATTTTTGCACTGGTCGCGAATTCTTCCTAGACGTCTTGGAAACGAACCTCACCCTCTCCAAAGCAGCGCTCGCAGCCGATTCAGAGCGGGAATAAGGGCCTTTCGGTCCGGGTTTTCAGGTCATTTCTTGACGCATGGCCCGCGCGCGGTAAGTGCGGGTAGGATTCTTTCAAACTCCCAAATTTCTAATTTCTCTGCACCATGTTTCAATGGATCACCAAGAAGCTGATCGGCTCTAAAAACCAACGCGTTGTCAAACGCATGTGGCCTACCATTCAGAAGATCAATCAATTAGAGGAGGACTACCAGAAGCTCTCGGATGACGCACTGAAAGAGAAGACCCTCGCCTGGAAGGCCCAGCTATCAAAAATTGAGGATTACGATGAACTCCAGGCTGCCCTCGAGGAGATCCTTCCGGAAGCCTTTGCCGTGGTCAAGAACGCGGCTCGCCGACTCTGTGGCACCAATCTCATCGCCTGTGATCAACCCATGGACTGGGAAATGGTCCACTTCGACGTCCAACTTGTCGGAGGGATAGCCCTTCACCAAGGGCGCATCGCAGAGATGGCCACCGGTGAAGGCAAGACCTTGGTCGCCACCCTCCCCGTCTATCTCAACGCGCTCACCTGCCGCGGCGTTCATGTCGTCACCGTAAACGACTACCTCGCGAAACGAGATTCCGAGTGGATGGGTCACCTGTATCAGTTCCTCGGGCTCACCATCGGCTGCATTCAGAACAATCAGCCGCCACACCTCCGACGCGAGATTTATGCCAATGACATCACCTATGGTACGAACGCTGAATTTGGCTTCGACTACCTGCGTGACAACGGCATGGCCCGCTCCAAAGAAGAGCAAGTCCAACGCGGGCACTACTTTGCCATCGTTGATGAGGTCGACTCCGTCCTCATCGATGAAGCACGAACACCACTCATCATCAGTGGCCCCGTTTCCGTATCGACTCATCAGTTTGATCGCTTTAAGCCATTAGTAGATCAGCTAGTGCGCAAACAAGGCGTCCTCTGCAACGAGCTCGTCGCTGAAGCCAAGGCGCTTATTGAGAAAGGCGAAACCGAAGACGCCGGGACCGCCCTCATGAAGGTGAAGCTGAGCCAGCCGCGGAATCGCGGACTCATGCGCCTAATGGAAGATCCCGAGGTGCGTAGAAACCTCGAGAAAACCGAGCTGAGTTACTATCAGGACACTCAAAAGACAGCCCTCTTCGCCCTCAAAGAAGAGCTCTTCTACAGCATCGATGAGAAGACCCACGATGCCGACCTCTCCGACAAAGGCCGTTCCTTCCTCAACCCCGATGAGCCTGAAGCCTTCGTCTTGCCAGACCTCGCCAGCGCTTTCAGTGACATCGATGGCAACGAATCGCTTTCTCGCGAAGAGCAAGCCAAGCAGAAAGAGGAAATGCAGAAGAGCCTCGATTTCCAAAGCGAACGCATTCATAACATTGCCCAACTTCTCAAAGCCTACTGTCTTTACGAGCGAGACCGCGAATACGTCGTTGAAGAAAACAAGGTCGTCATCGTTGACGAGCACACCGGTCGTAAGATGCCCGGTCGCCGTTGGAGTGATGGCCTCCACCAAGCCGTCGAAGCCAAGGAAGGCGTCAAGATCGACCGCGAGACACAGACCCTCGCCACGATCACCATTCAGAACTACTTCCGCCTTTATCAAAAACTGTCAGGCATGACCGGCACGGCCGAAACGGAAGCCGCCGAGTTCCACGACATCTACGGACTACAACTGATGGTAGTGCCAACAAACCGCCCTGTACAGCGCAAGGACGAGAACGACCACATGTACAAGACCGAGCGCGAGAAACTCAGCGCGGCCGTGCTGCGCATTCAAGAAGTTCACAAAACTGGCCAGCCCATCCTCGTGGGCACCGCCAGCGTCGATAATTCCGAGAAAGTCTCTCGCCTTCTCAGTCGTGCCAAGATCCCTCACAACGTCCTGAACGCCAAACATCACGGTGCCGAGGCTGAAATCGTGTCCAGCGCAGGTCAGAAAGGCTCCGTCACCGTCTCCACCAACATGGCCGGACGCGGAACCGACATTAAGCTCGGCCAAGGCGTCCCTGATCTCGGCGGCCTCATGGTGCTAGCCACCGAGCGCCACGAATCTCGCCGGATCGACCGCCAGCTGCGCGGTCGTTGTGCGCGTCAGGGAGATCCCGGTGAAACCATCTTCTTCATCAGCTTTGAAGACAGCCTCATGCGCAACTTCGGGGCCGCCGAACGCATGACCAAGATGATGGAACGCTTAGGTCTCGAAGAAGGTCAAGAGCTCGCCCACCCCTGGCTGAACAAAAGCGTGGAAACCGCTCAAAAGCGAGTCGAGGCACGCAACTATCAAGTACGCAAACACATCCTGGAATATGACAACGTCATGAACCAGCAGCGTGATGTCGTCTACGGCTTCCGTAATGACATCCTCAATACCGAAGACCCTCACTCGATGATTCAAGAGATCATCGAAGACGCCCTCCCCTACAAGACAAACGAGTACCTAAGTGACGCCCCCGCCGAAGGTGCAGATGGTGGCAACGACATCGGTGGCCTCATCTACTGGATGAACTCCACCTTCCCACTCGGCCTCAAAGACGAGTCCGAGTTTGAAGGAAAAACCAAAGAGCAAGTCGACGCGCACCTCATCAAGAAGATCCGCGAGGCTTACACGATGAAGTCCGAGCACGAAGAGCCCGAGGCTCGCAGCATGCTAGAGCAGCACATCATGCTCAATGCCGTGGATCGTCTTTGGCAGGAACACCTCTACGCCATGGACTCACTCCGTGATTCTGTCAGGTTGCGTTCCTACGGCCAGAAGGACCCCCTCGTGGAATACAAGAACGAGGCCTACGCCATCTTCGTCGAACTCATGGACAGCATCCGCGTCGATATCTTGTCCAACCTGTTCCGCAGCACGACGAACGTCGAAGGCTTCAAGCAATTCCTCGCCAGCCTCCACGAAGGAGCCTCCACCCAATCCCCGGCCGACCAAGCTCAGGCGCAGGCCCAAGCCGCCGTCACCATGGGAGGCTCGAGTACCAGCACCTCAACTGGAAGCGGCATGCCTCCTGGAGTCACCACCAGCCGCGGAGAAGACGAGAACGAGAACCGCCCAAAAGTGCGGCTTCCCATCAAACGCGATCAACCAAAAGTCGGCCGAAACGAACCCTGCCCCTGCGGAAGCGGCAAGAAGTTCAAGCAATGCTGCGGCCGCTAGCAAAGCGTCAGCATTGTTCGGATCAGTCTCCCACAATCGCGCAGCGACAGTTCATAGTGTAGCTCGGTCAATCTTTGACCGAGTCCGCTGGCTGAAGGGCCGCGCTACCGCTAGGTAGAGCCTATTCATATCCGTACGTGTGTTTGGAGACGCCCAACAAAGCCCAATTGAAGAAATCGTCTTCTCCCTCACACAGTCCAAGTCTCACGCAAATCCAACAATCCACGCCAAGCCTTGCCGCGCAACGCAGCCCCAATTCGGTTCCCGCGCCCCCCGCTTCACGTTTATCTTCTCCCGATTCCGCGCGAAAATCGCTCCCACAAACTCGCGACTCCCAAACGCCGCACTTTGTGTAACGTAACGCACTCGCATCCTTAACAGATATGTTAGGCCAAGCTAATCCGAATGGCGCTCGTTTACGCGGTTTCATCGAAGATTTTGAACGGAGGTTCATCTGTGCGAAAGAGCTTAAACGATCGCCATTCAAGCTCACCCACGCTTGCGTGCCGCCTTAGATACGGCTTGCCCACTGAGGCCCCGTTTCCGCTTGTTCTTCACAGCGAAACACCACCGCGCAAACAGCGCAGCCGCCGCGTCCTTGCGTCCGTTCACAGATCCCCCCTCCCCATAAAGATAGCGCCGATACTGCGCCTGCACACCACGGCACTTGCGCCCATCCCCGCTCGTCTCGCCCACCACACGCATCAGCCCTGATCGACGCAAACGCTTCCCCGCTACTGCTTCTCCATACCCGTGTGCAGTAGCACTCTCTCCCGTGGGAACGGGAGTGACGACGGGCAGCGAATATTTTTTCATAGGCGGATGCAAATTCGTCGCGCTTCCTTCCCAATAGACGCCCCTCATCCTCCGTGCCCGTTCGAGCACGAGGACAGCCCGTGCCTTCAGCGTCACGGTCACTACGAGCGCAACACCCACCCGGAAGGCTCTGGCAGGACACGCATCCAGCGTTTCTTTTGCAAATTCACTGGCAAAACCCTCAGCGTCCTCCCCGACACCTTCCTTCCCTACCGCTCCATCAACGTCCCCGACGTCCAGGAGCACTTTGATCGCGCTCAAGATCAC
>CALLLI010000220.1 GCA_938082635.1 uncultured Verrucomicrobiales bacterium | reverse complement strand
CCACCACGAAGCTTAGAGGACATAGAGGAACTCCTTCAAGTTGAAGAACATGTGAATGACATCTTTCCACACGGAAACGCTTTTAACCGCGTTGGCAGGGTCCATGCCCTGAATCGCTGAGAGTTCGTGGAACAGAGCCTTGTAGTCCTGAAGCTCGGACTCGTCGGGTTGGCGTCCAAACATACTGACCGAAAGACTGCGCAACAAGGCTTCCAAGCTGTATTCATTCGCTGATTGGACGATCGTCTTAGCGTGGCGCTCCGCTTCCTGGTGGACAAAGGGATGGTTGAGTAGACCCAGAGCCTGCGATGGCACATTGGTGAGATCGCGGCGACCGCGAGTCATGGAGGGATCTGGAAAGTTGAAAAGTTCCAGCATCTTGGAAGGTCCCATCCGCGTCACTTTCAGATAGAGACTGCGTCGACCATCACCGTCCAGCGGACCAGCGTAAAGTTTGCGGCGATCGACGTCGTTCTCGCGATAGGGATTGATGCTAGGGCCGAACATGGTGAGATTGAGACGACCGGACGCCCAAAGCATGGAGTCGCGGATGACTTCGGCTTCGAGTCGCCGCGAAGGGTAGCGATGCAAGAGACGATTCTCAGGATCGACTTGATTGCCAATCTCAGTTGCCGCAGATGACTGCCGAAAGGCGTCGCTTAGAACGATTTCGCGGATGACGGATTTGAGTGACCAACCGGAATCAATGAGTCGGCGAGCCAGGTAATCGAGAAGCTCTGGATGACTGGGAAGATCTCCGAGCGTCCCAAAGTCATCCACGGAGCGGACTAACCCGTGGCCAAAGAGATAATGCCAGAGTCGATTGGCCATGACACGTGCCGTTAGAGGATTCTCAGGATGCGCCACCAACTCGGCGATGCGTTTGCGACCACTGCCCGATTGGTTAGGCTCTCTTGGGATGAGGTTTTCAAGCAAGGTCACGTAGCCACGCTGCACGGTGTCCTTGGGTTGCGTGACCTCACCATTGCCAAAGAGGGCGACATCAAAGCCTTCATCTGGATCCACCATGCCCACGATTCGTTTGGGAGATTGCAGCTGGTCTTCCAGGGCTCGGTATCTCGCGACCAGCTCTCCAAGTCGTGAGGTGGTGTCCTCTCCTCGATTGAGAATCTTGAATTCAATGAAGGCATTGATCCAATAAACGTCACTCGCATTGGCCAGTCCTCTTGACCAACGGTTCACCGCGTTCTGAAGAATTTCGCGATAGCGGTGAACGAGCGAATCATTGCTAGTGATGGGCGAGTTGAAGACGAGCAACTGCGCCTCCAGTTCTTCGAATGGAGCCTGGTTCACATCGTGCGCGAAGACTTTGGTTAGGCAGAAGTAGGATCGCGGGTCATTGAGTGTCTTGTGATACTCGACCTGCGGCATGTTGAGAACTGGGTAGCCCTGATCATCAAGAACGGTTGCCCATTCCACGTATGTCCGAAGTCGAACTAGTGGCGAAGTCCGCAAATGTTCCAGGCCCACCTTGTGCCACGAGAGTTTCGGTGAATTGAACCGGTTGGTATGGAAGTAGGGGAGCGTGCAATTGGCGATGATCGTGCGGCACACGCTGCCTCGTTCGCCAACCGATTGGTAGCTGAGATACCGTTTGTCCTCGGGCAAGAGCGGCGAACGCAATGCTGCGTTGAACTTCTGTGAAAGCGAGTGCGAGTAGAAGCCCGCCGGAAGCACCTTGTGGAGGACGTTGTCTCCTTTGGGAAGAATGGAAAAGTCACCATCCGAGACGAAACCTTCTTCAATGGCCAATCCTTCAAATCCCCAACCTGTGTTCTCGCAGTGCTTGCTCGTGAAATTGCCGAAGACCTCGAAGTTTTTACGATTGAAGGTCACGCGCCGCTCATGTTCGATTCTCAGGGCTTCGGCGGTCTCGTCCAATTGATTGCTTTGCCAGGCATGGAACGGGTGTTCGCTCTTTGTCGTGTCGATACCCTTGAGGGCCTCGGCCAATCGATCTTTTGAAATTGCTTGGATATCTTCGGTCCAAATCTGAGCAAGTTCCTTTCGGATCTCTTTCTTCAGGACCGTCAAAGGACGCGTTACGCCCTCTTGTTGATTTGGAAGATCGATTGTTCGGATGACCTGACGCGAACTCGCCATGACTCCTAACAGTGCGTAATAATCTTTCTGGGGGATGTCATCAAGCTTGTGATCATGACAGCGGGCGCAGGATACGGTAAGTGCCTGGAAACTCTTCGAGAGCGTGTCGATCTGGTTGTCCATCACATCGAGACTGATCTCGGGATACAGCACGCAATCGTCGTGACCAGTTTCGCCGAAGCGATAGAACGCGCCACCAATCAAGGACTCGTAGATGCCGAGTTCTTCGTTGGCCCGAGGATGGTCGAGGAGATCGCCCGCGATGTGTTCGCGGATCAGTTGGTCGAAGGGCAGGTCTTGATTGAAGGCACGAATCAAGTAGTCCCGGTAACGCCAGGCCTCGCGAACGAGATGGTTCCACTCATAACCATAAGTCTCGGCATAGCGCACCACATCCATCCAGTGCCGAGCCCAGCGCTCGCCGAAGCGCGGCGATTGGAGATAGCGATCCACCAAGCGCGCATAGTGATTATCCGTCGGTTGCTCGACGAAAGCCTTCACCATCGTTGGCTCCGGAGGAAGCCCCGTGAGCATGAGGCTCAAGCGACGAATCTGCCGATGTGCCAGGGCAGGTTTGGCGGTGGGAAGCTGATGCTCAGCCAGTCTCTCATTGATGTTGTCATCGATGGTAGTGCCAGCCAACTGCCTCATGGAAGGTAGCGGTTGCAGGCTCCAGTGTGGTTCCTCCGCCTGTGTCACGTCTCCGAATCCCGCGAGAATCAAGCAGGGTCCGATCAGTAGGAGAAAGTCACTTTTCATCAGGTTCGGAGAAGGTAGTGGTGACGTTACCACTACGAGACTTCACTTCGCGACAACAAAGCCTGTGTCGAGCCAGTTGCCAAGATCTTCGCGGCTCCCATCACCAGCGTCCATCGTAACAAGGGAGATGAGCTTGGCGTCTTTCGGAATGGCGACATTGAATCGCCATGCGGGAAACTGAATGCGCATCACTGGACTGGCGGCGGCTTCCACGCCGTCAATGAACACGATGCTAGGATATTTGGCAAGATTCGAACCGTGGCTGACCGAAACAATGTTCTCGTCCGCACCAGCAAGGGCGACGAAGCGTTGGTAGTTAGGCTCAATACTGTAGGCAAGGGCGCAAGGGGCGCGCACACCCATGCCATGCTTGTAGGTCTGTCGATTGATTCGCAACTCTTGGCCACGATTGGACTTGTCCACTTGTGGTGGCAGGGCTCCGGCGGAGTAGCGTGTTGCCCCGCTATAAGTGTGACCAAAGCCAACGTTTCGAATAGGTGTTAGATCGCCAATTGCGATATCCGGTTTCGGAGGTTCCGGCCCCATCTTCACAAACAGGCCTTCTGATTCGACGCTCACAGCGTTGCCATCTCGAAAGGCAACCGCCTTCACGTGCCTACTATTCTTGATCACGAACGGATTGCTGTATCGCGATGACGCAAGCGTGGGTGTGCTGCCATCTAGAGTATAATGAATGTCGGCTCCTGCTTGCAAAGGTGCCTCCAGCGTGACCGTGACGGGTTGTTCGAAGAGATGCGGACGATTCGGTGTGCCCCAAGGAGCAAAGCGCACAGGGTCCACCACCCATGCAGAACCCCATTTTCCAAGCTTCTCCAGTTCTTCTTCCAAATGGATGGTCGGTGCGAGGTGATTCTCGAAGTGTGCGACGACTTGACGGGTATTCAGATCAGGAGTGAATCCGCGTTCCGGAGCGTAGCCGGGATGCGCGTCCGTCATGCCACGCGCTAACAGGCATCGCAATCCTGCCGCTTTCATATTCTTCAATCCCATCGGCTTGCCTAACAAGCAGACCTGTGTGTGGAACCCCACATACAGAAGATGAGACAATCCTCGTTCCTGACAAATAGCGTAAACCTCCGCTTGAGTGTCAGGCATCAAATCGTGCGCGCCGATCTTGAATGCCGGATGCATAGCATTCCATCCATAGTTGACCGCACAGCGTTCTTTGCCACAGGCCCCCCCACCAGCATCAGGAACCGGAGGACAACGGACATCTTCCACGACTGGAACGTCCACTTTAGGCAAAGCAAAGATCGCTTCTCTCTGAGGGAAACCGGCATAATTGTCCACCACATCGCTCGGGCACAACATCACCGTCATGCCCATCTCTCTGGCAGCCTCTAGCGCTTTGTTCAATCGCGGGACAATGGCATCGACCCGCATCGTCGCCGTCTTGCACCAGTGAAAGTTCCACACATTCACCGCCACAACCCCCACCTTGCGCGGATCAATCTTTTCCAGCGCCTGCTGGATTTCTCCCGTCTCAGAATCTCTCGTCTGCAAGGTCAGTTCCATCGCCGAGACGAATGGCACAGCCGCCGAGCCGAGAATCGAGAGAAGAACGAGGACGACCCGGAGTGTTCGCGTGGTGGTTGAAACAGTGATCACAGGGCATGCTAGCTCGGCTCGTCACTAAAGAGCAATCGAAACGCCCGGTCGTGCGAGCACTTTGTTTACTCCGTCACTCATCAGAAACGTTCACTTTCTTGAAGAACCTCCAGATTTCTTTCACCGAATTGATCCCCGTGCCATTCTCTTTATGCGGGAATCGATGCCCAAATTGTTTGATCTTGTAATGCCAGACTTTATCACCGTTCACGCCGTCTTTGCAGTACTGCGCGGTGGTCTTGTCTGAGAGCTTCACGACATCTTCGGTCTTGGTCTGGTTCGTACAGGTCCACCCAATGAGCATGGCACCCCAGAGCGTTCGCGGATGTGTGGTGAATATACTAGACGTCATCATATCGTTCCAGTGGCGCGTTTGGCTGACGACGACGATGTGATATCGAACGAACGCGAATCAAGTTAGGACAGGATCTCCTGAGCCACTTTCCCGTGAACATCTGTTAGTCTTCGCTCGATGCCGTTGTGGTAAAAGCTTAACCGCTCATGATCAAGGCCGAGGATGTGCAGTACGGTGGCGTAGAAGTCGTAGACGGACATGACGTTCTCGACGGCTTTATGCCCGAAAGCATCGGTGGCGCCATAGGTGTAGGGTGCCTTGACCCCTGCGCCCGCCATCCAGGCGGTGAAGCCTGACGGATTGTGATCGCGACCACTGGCACCTTTCTGGAAGGTGGGCATGCGACCAAATTCGGTGCACCAAATGACCAACGTATTGTCCAATAAGCCGCGCTGTTTCAGGTCGCGAACCAATGCTGCTGTCGGCTGATCCAGAACGGGACCGTGTTTGCCGTATTGTTCATGAAGAAACTTGTGCCCATCCCAGTTGCTGACGCCTTCGCCACCTGTTTGATAGGCACCATTGAAGAGTTGGACGAAGCGCACGCCTTTCTCGACTAGGCGTCTTGCTAGGATGCAATTCTTGGCATAGGCGGCTTTCAAATCTCTCACAGAATCCCCGGCATCGTTGGCACCATACATTTTGAGAATGTGCGCGGGCTCCGTACTGATGTCGCTGACTTCGGGAACGCTCAATTGCATGCGCGCGGCGAGTTCGTAGCTGGAGATGCGCGCGGCGAGTTCCGTGTCGCCGGGGTAGCGTTTCAAATGATGCTGATTCAGTTTTTCCAAGAACGAGCGAGTGGCGCGATCGCTTGATGGGCTGATTCCGTTCGGCCTATTGATATTTCTTACCGGGTTGGTCGCGTTGAAATCCGTCCCTTGGAAGGCAGCTGGGAGAAAGCCCGGCCCCCAGCAGTTCACGCTCGATTGCGGGTTGCCCCGGGGATCGGGAATGGCGACGTAAGCTGGTAGGGAGGCATTCTCACTTCCGAGCGCATACGTTGTCCACGAACCGACACTCGGAAAACCATCGAGAGTGAAGCCCGTGTTCATGAAATTCTCTCCGGGACCGTGAGTATTGGTCTTACCAGTGAGGGAATGAATGAAACACATGTCATCGACCAAGGCTCCCAAATGGGGGACTAGATCAGAGATCATCTTGCCACATTGACCACGTGGCCGGAACTCCCACGGACTCTTGGTGAGATTGCCTTGCTCACCTTGAAACGTGATCAACTTGTCGCCGCCAGGCATCGGTTTACCGTGATACTTGATGAGATCCGGTTTGTAATCGAAAGTGTCGAGTGGACTGCAGGCACCCGAACAGAAGATCATTAGCACATTGCGAGCAGCGGGGTCGAAGTGCGGTCTACGAGGTGCGTTGGGATTTGCCGGGTTGATGTCAGGTCGAACGGGCGTCTTTCCGGGAGCGCTTTCACGGGTGACCCCTAACAAGTTTTCTGTTTGAAGGAGCTGCGCCAGTGCGATGCCGCTCAAGGCAGAAGCGTTCTCAGTAAGGAAGCTGCGGCGATTTAGTAGTGGGTGGCTCATGGGAGGCGGAGGCGACTTTCAGTCGCCTTAATCTAACAAAGTAACGGCGACTGAAAGTCACCGCCACTAAGGTTTATCATTAGAACACGAATAGGAATTCGCTGGTGTTGTAGAGGGCTCGGCAGAAGGCGTGGAGGCCTTCTGATTCAATCATCTCCGAAGAGGTTTCCAGCTCAAACGCATCCGCCTGTCTTCCAAAGACCAGTTTGAATGCCCTTTCAACTCGCGATGCTGTATCGCTCCGTTCTTCCTTCAGTCGTGTGGCAAGTATGTCAGCCTGCTGCAAGACGAAGGCGCTGTTGAACAGATTCAATGCTTGAAGGGGTGTGTTCGATCGGCTCCGTTTAGGAATCACTTGATTGCCATCCGGGCAATCGAATGAACCAAAGACGGCGTCTTGTTCCTGTCGGATCTTAAACAGGTAGACCATGCGGCGAAACTCCGCCGGGCCGAATTCTTCCTTCGGAAAGTAGTGCATGACGTTCTCAACCTGAACTCGTTGCAAGTAAAAGCCGGGCCCTCCAAGGGAGAGATCGAGCGCTCCAGACACTGCTAACATGCTGTCACGGATGGCCTCCGCTTCCAACCGCCGAGGCGGAAAGCGCCACAGGTACTTGGCCCCGGCATCAATGCTGATGGCGTCTTCCCGTGGCCTGCTAGATTGCTGAAAGGTGTGGGACAACAAGATGAGGCGTTGCATGTGCTTGATAGACCAACCGGACGTCATGAATTCATCGGCCAGCCAATCGAGCAATGCTGGATTGGAAGGTGAAATTCCATTCACACCGAGATCGCTGGGCGTCTCGGCAATGCCTGTGCCAAATATGTAATGCCATAGCCGGTTGACCATCACACGAGCCGTTAATGGATTGTCTTTGCTTGCGATCCAACGTGCCAACTTGAGCCGTCGTTGCTGTTCAGCTTCGTCTAACGCCATGCCTAGCGAACCGGTCACGGTCAAGGCATCTGGAGCGACAACCTCCCGCTTCTGCATGGGTTCGCCACGATACAAACGATGTGTCAGAGGAGGCTTGCTGAAATTGGCCAACCAAGCCGTGGGACCGTCACGCAGGTCTTTGATCTCGGAAGCTAGTCTGTTAGACTTCGCGATCAATACCTTCGCACGTGTGGCTTGGGCTTGATTCAACTTCGCCACAAAGGCGTTGGGGTCCGAGTTGCCATTGAAGGGCTCGCGATCCGTTGAACTAGCGATTACTTTCCAGGCCTTTCCATCGAGCGATGCCTCGATCACATAGTCCGTCGCTAAGCGATCCTTGACAACTCCCGTTCGATCTCGTGCCCAAACGGCGCGTTCGACCGTTTGCGGCTGAGCAAGGGCAAGTTTGATCCAACCGCTACCGGGACTGTCAGAAATCCAACTATGATTGTTTCCAAGGCGTCCGTCATTGATGTGCACGAGCTTGTGAATTGGATAGCCCTTGAGCGTCCCTGACGCCGTCGGTGTCGCGGTCAGGGCCACATTCTTGCCGTTGGTATCGTAAATCTCCAGCTCATCAATACAAGGTTCTGCACCTGAGCTTGCCTTGATCGTGAACCTGACAAACTGAGCTTTGCTAGGGGAGAAGCTTTCTTCGTTGCGTTGAAAAGTCACCGCAGGGCGAAGCGGCTTAGCGTCTGCACTCGCGCCTTTGGCCTGAGCGATCGCTCGCAGCTTCTTGAGCTCTTTCTCAAGAGGGGATTGTTGCGCCTCTAGTGTGGCAATCTTCTCGGCGGCGCGTTGATCCTTTGGAATATTCATCGCACGTTCGCCATGGGTCACTCCAGCAAAGACGGCTTGCATCGAGTAATAATCTTTCTGCAGGATGGGGTCAAATTTGTGATTATGACAGCGCGCACAGCCCAAAGTTAGTCCGAGAAATGCCGTCCCTGTGGTGTTCACCATGTCTGCCAATTCATCCTGGCGTTGCATTAGCGTCAGGTTAATATCGGGGCTTTTCACAATGTCGTAAGGGCCAGCGACTAGAAACCCTGTGGCCACGTCGGCACCGACAGCGTCGCCAGCGATTTGCTCAATGATGAACTGATCGTACGGCTTGTCGTCATTGAAGGCATTGATGACATAGTCGCGATAGTGATAGGCTGTCTTGCGTTCACGATTCGTCTCAAAGCCATTGGAATCGGCGTAGCGAACCACATCGAGCCAATGCCTTGCCCAGCGTTCACCATAGCGGGGACTTTCCAATACAGATTCGACCAACTTCTCATAGGCGTTTGAGCCGGTATCCTCCACGAATGCCTCAACTTCGTTCGGAGTTGGCGGCAGGCCAAGTGCAATGAGATATAAACGACGGATCAGAGCCGCCTTGTCTGCCCGTGAAGAGAATGTGAGGCCATGTTCCTTTAGATTAGCCTGCACGAACGCATCGACCTCATTGCCTTCGAAAGGAGGCACTGGCCGTTTCACCGGTTGAAACGACCAATGCTCCGATTCGATCTTGGGTGTGTTAGAATTGGCGATGCCTGGAAGCGGTGCGCCTTCGTCTATCCAGAGACGCAGTTTTCGAATCTGTTCCTGCGAAAGCCGCTCCCCTTTGGGCGGCATGATTTCTTCAGGATCGGCACCGGTGATGAGTTTGATGAGGTGGCTGTTCGCACTGTCACCTGCGACATATACGGGTTCACCAGAATCTCCGCCTTTCAGAATGCCCTCGGGAGAATCAAGCCTCAGCTTGGACTTCTGTTTGTCGGGTCCGTGACAATCGACGCAGTGTGCGTTGAGGATTGGTTGGATGTCGTCTTCGAAGGAAACCTCTGCGTGCGCTCTGGATACTATCAGTAGCAACAATAGGGTGGTGGCGACTTTCAATCGCCACGGTAATGTTAGACCGTGGCGGCTGAAAGTCAACATCACTACCATAGCTCTATTTAACGATGATACGAACATACTGCGTTTTCTCTTCTCGGGGGATGTGTAAGGTGACGACTTCGAGATCACCCATAGGGCTAATAGTAATCTTATCAAGAACCGTCGTCGCCCAACTCTGAAGGTCGGTAGAAATCTCGACGGCATCCTCCAGGCCTACCGGTCTTCGATAGCTCGCCTCGATCCCGTCAGCTGTCTCGACGACATCTACCCATTCCACTGCAGGCACAGGCATTTCAATTTCACCCGCTTTGCCAGGACTTGGGTTCCCGGTTCCCCAACTCTCGGCTTCACCCCATTGGGATCGATCAAACTGAGCATCAACTAACTGCAAGGATTCTCCCTGACCGTCCGTTGTCTCTAACCAATCATCGCGATAGTCAAATGCCAGGATCTGATGAGGACCATCGAGCAATTCGACGCGCTCGCCGCGATTGCTTAGGCTCGTCGCGGGGCCATACTCGCCAAGTATGAGAATGTCAGTTCCGTAGTCTGCTTCGAACACTACTCGATTTCGCACCACCACTGCGTAGGAACCGGCGTCTATCGTGACGCCATCGCTAAAGACGAAGTCAATCCCATCAACAAACTTCACCCCGGCGAGATCCAAGGGCTGGTCACTGAGGTTATGCAGTTCGACAAACTCAAGATCATCATCATTGGCGGGATGATAGTGTAGCTCCGTGATCCGCAAATGCTCATACGGCGTTGGCTCCGTGGCCGTGCTGGTGACGGTGATAGAATCGGCACCAGGAGAGAAGAGAGAACCGAGATCATTGCCTTGGAAATCGACCGACTGTAGGCTGATCGTGTTGAGGCCGGAGAGCAGAGGCACGTTGAGTTTCCAGGTCGTGCTTGTGGTCCACGTGACCTCCAAAGGTTCTTCCTCACCTGCGAGTCGAATGGCCCTGACGTTGACCCAGCCGTCGCCTTCGAGCGTAATCGAACTTTCCTCAGTGGACATGGATTCCCCTCCATTGGTCGTGATCGCGAAACTGACCGGTTGTACTTCACTGCGCACTCGACTACGAACCGAGTTGCTGCGGCTACTAATATAACCCAATCGCGGAGAGAAATTCTGCCCTACGGTGCTTCCATAATGGGTCAACCAAGGCCCCATGTATTCGGGATTGAAAACGTTGTCGATGATATCTAACAGATGTCCGTAATAGATGCGCGTATTGGTTGGTATATCCATGACGCGTCGTAGATTGCCTCCGGTGGATTTGATCGGACCAGTGGCACTGCCGGTAAAGACAAAATCCAAGTCCCAGGGCAAGCCCACCACGCCCTTGCCTCCTTGGGGCACATAAAGTCGAAGGTTGTGCTGTAGCCCGGCATTCCACCAGGTATCGCCAATGCCGCACAGGTTGTGCATGGCCGCAGCGCGCATCCAAGCATCGACATTCATGACCTCGTCGATCTTGCGGGCTAACTGATCTTTCGGCAGATCCATCGTCTGACAGAAATTGATGAGTCCTTCATAATCGTCTGCGCGTCGTCCGGTACGCATTTCCAAGGCCCAACGGTACTGTTCCTTATCATCTCCGAGATCAGCAAAGTCCGTCATGTCGCCGTGCGAGAAGGGGACCGGATTCTTCACTGACTCTCGACCTGAAGAAGCCGTCGTTGGATCATAGGTGATTTCCAAGTTGAAGACCGAACCTTCGCCGCCATTCTCGAATTGTGTGTTTGTGAAGGTGCGTCCATAACGCGCCATTGAGAACAGCGCGCTACCCGTGTGTGTCCTCGTGGGCGAAACGATGTAGCCCAAATCATCGAACATGTAGGGGATTCCTGCGCGATTGAACATGTGTTTCACATAGATTTCATCCTGATCCCCGGGAGTCGGCGCCCGACCTGAACGGTCAATGCTCACACTATCATGAATTCCACGATAAAGTTGCTCGGGTGGGAAACCAATATTGAATCCCTGATAAAGTGCTCCGTCACGTGCTCGACCGGCCGGACTTCCTTTCAAACGCACTCCGGTGTTGTAGATGATCTCTCGATTATCCACCACCACACTGCAGCCAAGGCGTTCATTGCTAATCAAGTTGAGTTCATCAAACATGAAATTGAAATCGGCTTCCTTCATGATAAGCCGAAGTTCGTGAACGCCGAGATCTGAGCCGCGTCCATCATCGACAATGTAGAGCGCCCGTGAATTCGGACCGGAAGCAGGGAAGTGCGAGACCACGCCTAGAGCATCCGTTCCTTCAACGTAGAATTGCACGACCGTTGCGGCGGCCATTCCCGGTACCGTCGCCGTGAACATTCCTTCAGATTCCTCCATGGGCACACTGCCAAAGTCGGTCTCGCCGTCTTTGGCATAGTAGAGTGTGAGCAAATTGACTCCATCGCTATCCTTAGCGTTCACAGAGACACTCACGGCTTCATCTGCCGCTGGCATGAGCGGCGCATGCGTGAATCCGGTGTAGGTTGGACCATGGTTCTCGACGAACTGAGAATTTGGCATTCCCGGTGTGCCGAGCTCGTCTGGGGTGTCCAGCTCAACCGTCTTCGCCAAACGCGCGTAGTAACCGCGAATGTTCAGTTGATTGGAACCCGCTACCCAACGTGCGCGCATGCTAACTTCATACTCGTCACCGTCGATCAGCTTGTCTGAGATGGTGGTCTCCACGTGGTTGTGCTTTGTGTCCGTGGCTCCGGACGCCAGGATGTGGAGCACCGTATTGTTAGGATCATCGGGATCTGGCACCGCAGTGGAATGTCGATGATTGCCAACAAATCGCCAACGCTGCGTGGCATCGCTATTGAACAACGTTCCTTTGATCGAATCATTGGGAACCAATTGCTTGGCCTCGCCATCTGGATCGTGAATGACTTTCACATCATCGACCAACACCTCACCGGCAGTGAGCATGCCAAGAACCAATTCGTTCCACGTGTTCAGGCCATAGTCTTGTCCTGACACCATGCGATAACGGATTTCTTGCCACTCGGCTTTGCTACGTTCATCGCTAGCCGCCCAGGCTTCAGCCTTGCTGTTATCAGCATGGGGATTGCGTAGCTCCAAACTAGACCCACCCCCATCCGCGTAGTCTGGCCAGCGACCACCATCGAAATAGCGCACCTCATCGGCAGGATTTCCATTCTGATCCCGCAAGAGAATGTTCTCTCCACTGTTATCCAGCGAGCCACGAAAGCCTTCAGGATCATTCGCCACGACCAAATAGCCGTTCGGGTCGATCATGGTCCCTTCTGGAAATTCGTACCGGATCGCTTCGTCAAAAGACCATCCTGACATATCCACTAGCTGCTCGCTTCGATTGTGAAGTTCGATCCATTCCTCGGGACCATCCCGGAACGGCTGGGCAGCAAGGCCTGACTCTATCAGTTCACCCAGAGACACCTCCACGCTAAAGGCCACGTCGCGGTCGAAAGCCGAACTTTGGTGTACTTCCGCTGCGATCACATTCTCGCCGATGCGCAATCGGTCACTTGGAATCACCATGGCAGCACTCCAAGTGGGATTCTCTATCAGATCCGTGGCACGTGTGCTCGAGTTGATCACACCGTCAGGAAGGTTGACTCGTGTGATCTCCTCGCCGTTGAGATAAATGACCGCACCATCATCCACGAGATGCTGCAACTGCAACGTTTGTTCTTCGCCAATCGCATCGACCGTGAAGGCCAATCTGAAATAGTAAACGGATTTGCCGATCTTGATACTGGTCGATTCGCCGGAATCCTCGGGCAGTATCTGGATACCACTGCTAAACAGTGGTCCGCCTGTTTCCCATTCGGTGTCGTCAAAGTCGACCTGCTGCCAGGCGTCGTCTCGTTGCGGCACGCCCTGCCAGAAACGCCAACTTGAGTCGGGGCCCGCCAAGTCCTGCTGTTCAAAAACTGGCGGGGTCGGCGGTGATGCCGGAAGCGGGTAGGAGCGATACATGATCTCATTGATCACGACAGCATCATTGAATGAGAATATGTTAGCAGTGCCTGGCGTCTCTTGGTTTGGATAGAGCCAACGGTTGAGATAGACTGGAGACCGCCCGCGGACGATGCTGTCTACAATGACGGCGTCAAGCACGCGGGTCTTGTTAGGCGAATACAAACAAAGAAGATCGCCATCCTGTGCGCCAAAGCCCAACTGATCGCCTGACACCACGACGAAATCGCCGTCTGGCAAGATCGTTTCACGTTGGGGGTCTCCGGCAATGGCCACCACGTGATCTTTCAGGTTTCCAGCAGACATCTCGAACCAGAAACTGCCAGTTTCACCAGCAGGCGATACTTCGGTAATACGGAGGGATGTGTCTGGTGGCGATCTAAAGTTCTCGCCGCCGGGCGTTCCCCCATACTCGGAGCTGGCCACCCAACTTTCGATGGAGGCACTATCGGTTTCCACATGTTGTTTGGCGAGCGATGCGCCAGAACCATCCGCAGCCACCGGCCAGGGTTCGCGATCATTGTAATCGACCCAGCTCATCAACCTTCCGCTCACATTACGCAGCTCAATGCGTTCCCCTTGATTGGAAAGCCGTCCTTCGAAAGGGCCTAGTGCCTTCTCGAAGGCCGATCTTAGCCTCACCTTAGAAGGGTCCGCCGCCACGACGAGATACCTGCCGGCTGCGATGGTGGTATTGGGTGGAAAGTCATACTCAACGGCACCCGTTAGGCTCCAGCCACCCAGATCCATGTCGAATGACATGGTGTTGGCGAGTTCGATCCACTCGGTTTGGGAATCATTCGCAGGGTGGTAGTGCACCTCATTGATGACTGTCGTCGAGTCGGCGAAAGCCGATGCAAGGAGCATAGTGGTGGTGACTTTCAGTCGCCACAGTAATGATAAAAGTCTGTGGCGACTAAGCGAGTTCATAAATGGCTTCCTCTGATAAATGGTAGTCTTCATTCTTAAGCTTGGCCTTCGAAGGATTCGCTCTGATATATTTCTGGAAGCGTTCTAGTCGTTCGAGATCCCGGACAATGTGATCATAGCTTTCGCGTTGCCAGAAGATACCGCTCAATCCTAACGCCTGATTAATCTCTCTCGCTGCATAGCCTCTGACCGATTTCAGAATCCCCTCCAGCTCAAAGCCCGGCATTTGCGCCATTAAGACATGCACGTGATTCGGCATGATAACATAGTCTCTAGTCCACACGCGGTCGCCATGGAAAAAGTCTAAGGCGTCGGCGAGGACTCGCTGACACTCTGGATTTCTCAAGGAGCACGATCCAAGCCCTTCATCGAGCCTTTGGTTCAGGCTCTTACCAATGGTTCGTTCGTATTCCCGTTGCTTCTCGGAGGTAAGCTTGGCGAATCGCTCCTTCCAATCCGATGCTTTAGGATCAATGCCGTTGCTTTTCAGCCAAACGTGGCGCTCTTCTCTCAACTCGAAGACAACACTCTGGGGTAGAGCATCAGCCAATCGAAACGTTACGAAGTACGTGCACCCATCTTGACGCCAGTGAGGAAGATCGCCTGCTTGATAGATCCTCACGGTTCCACGTTCGTCGAATCCTTGAAATGGAATGGGTGACTTCATGTCTTTGGTGGAAGTGACTTTCAGTCGCCCCGAATAACAAATGATAAACCGGGGC
>CALLLI010000219.1 GCA_938082635.1 uncultured Verrucomicrobiales bacterium | reverse complement strand
GCTTGATGACGGCGTGGTTCGGCAAGACTTGTTCGATGCGGCACTCGCAGCGGTTCCTCGAGAGCCTGGCAATCTGCGTAAGCGTGAAGAGCCATCGCTGTTTCTGTTTCAGTATCACGATGGTTTGGTCGGTGCGGTCTTTATGCTGCCGAAGTTCGCGCGCGGAACATCGGTGGCGTTGAAACTCAAAGGACAGGACGGCCTGTTGGCAACGCGTTTTGACGAACGCGCAGAACCTCGGCATCCTCACTTCGCCTGGCTGTTGAAAGGCATCGAATGCATGATCCACACCGGTCGCCCGACCTACCCCGTAGAACGCACGTTGCTGACCAGCGGCATTCTGGATCGAGCACTTACCTCACGTTTTCAAGGCCACGAGAAACTGCTTACGCCTGAACTCGCGATACACTATCAACCCGTCAACTACCCCCACGCACCCAAGCCCGCCTTGGATCATCCTTGTCCGCCGTCACCTTGAGCCTATGAAACAATCATCCTGGCCCCATCATACTAGCATCACCGCAGCCATTCTCCTTCTGACGCTGTCATTTCTCTCTGGCGCCACCGTCCATGTTCGATTGCTGGACGCAGAGACTTCTTCGATCACTCCTGCGATGGTTTGCATCACGGGGACAGACGGTGAAGTTAGGTTGCCTCCTGATGGACGCGTCATGACGTCTCCATCATCGACGCGGGCGTTCTATTCAGGAGTAGAATTCGATCCCGATCCCAATTGGATCGGGCCTGTCCGCAAGATGCAGGGGATGGGCGATAACAACGATCGAAGCTACGTCTACGGGAGACTTCCCTCGATCCCTTACTGGAAAGAACCGGTCATGTACCAAACGTCCGGTGAGTTCTCCATTCAGCTACCTGTTGGCGAATGGCGCATTGCGGTAGATCGAGGACTCGAGTTCATCCCCGTCGTCAAGACATTCAACGTCGACGATGAAGGAGAACTCAAGCTGCCGATCGAACTCAAACGTTGGATCAATCTTCCCGCCAACGGGTGGTGGTCGGGAGACGTGCACGTTCATCACCCAACACTGAAGAAGGGCCACCGTGAGTTTCTTCTCAGCTATGCGCGAGCCTGCGATCTCCACATCGTCAACGCACTCGAGATGGGCCATCACAAAGGCACGGATTTCAAACAGGCAGGCTTTGGTGAAAAGTTTAGAGTGCATGACGGTGACTACTGGCTGGTTTCCGGACAAGAGGAACCGCGCAGCACCTTCGGGCATATCATCGGCCTCAACACAACGTCCCTGGCTCGCGACCTTGGCACTTACGACTTCTACGATCTCGCCTTCAAGCGTATCCATGAGCAACGCGGAGCACTGGTCGGCTTCGCGCATTTCTCATGGAACGGTTGTGACCTCCCGAGGGGATTTCCCTGGTATGTAACCACGGGCGGACTCGACTTCATCGAACTACTGCAGTTCAGCAAGATCAACGCCATCGATTACTACGACTATCTCAACCTTGGCTTCAAACTCACCGCCGCCGCAGGGAGTGACGCGCCTTGGGGATCGACCGTTGGTGAAGTGCGCACGTTTGTTCATTCCGGACCAACTCTGAACCTCGACACTTGGTTCCAAAATCTCAAGGCAGGTCATACCTTTGTCAGCAATGGGCCAGCACTGGAGTTCACGGTTGACGACCAACTTCCAGGTACGGAACTCGCGAGAAAAGCTGGCGATAAGGTTAGTGTTAAGGCGCGTGTGCTTAGCCACCCTGCGATTGGCATCCCAACGTCTCTAACACTCGTCGGCAACGAGGGTGTCCTGTTCGAAGTGCTCAACCCGGAGAAAGCCAAGTCACTCGTCATCGACTTGGAACGAGCCATCGACCAGAGCCAATGGCTGGTGGTGAGCACCGTGTGCGACAACAATGCGCTTGCTCACACCAGCCCGGTATACGTGAAGGTTGATGATCGACCAACGTGGTGCCCGGATCGCGGCCCGGACGTGATCCGCAAACAACTTGAGTCGATTGAGAAGATCGCCCGCGAATTCACTCCTGCCAGTGATTCCCGCGCCAAGGGCATCCACGAGCGTCTCAACCGAGCGCGTGACTACTATGCGAAGCTACTCGCCAAGATGGCAGCCTATTCCGCCTCGTCGAGTGGAGAACAGTAGTCCGAGGGCGCCTCTCCTGGTAATACTTGGTGATTCCTAGACTGGGCTTGGTTTCACTTCAGGTCTGGATACGATCACTGAATGATTCGATCAAACGTTGCATTAACTTTCCTGGCATGGGCACTACCGATGTTGGCGCAAGAAGAGAGTTCTGTGCCGATATTTGACTGTAGATTTTGAATCGAGCACATGGTTCCAGGTATGGGACTTAGAGGAGCCACAAGAGTTTACGGACACTGTCTCTGAGGATAGTCAGCGCTGTCCCGAAAAGGTATGCGATTGATAGGAAGGACAAGCGGCTCATGAAGTAGGATGACAAAGTAGATTTAATCAACGCTAGAGAGTAGACCAATCCGCTCCGTGCTGACCACGAGTTCATCAATCCAAAGCGCCTGAGCGTGGGGCAACAGCCCAGGCCCGAAGTAAGGAGTCAGCAGAAACTGGTTCCACTTCATATTCGGGAAATCCGTCGTCCTGAAGACAATGTCCGTGTGCTCGACAACGAGTTTACCGTCGAACCATCCCCGGATGATGCCATCAGAATTCGCCTTATCGTTAGCAATGTCTAGAGTGTTGAGTTTAAACTGGGCCTCAATGCAGTGCCACTTGTCATCGCTGAACAGGATCTCTTTCGAGTCGTAAAGCTTGCCATTGTAACCACCTTTGAGAGGGCCTTGAGTCAGCCCATTGGGCATGTCTGCGTTCTCCATGTCGGTGGCACCAAGGCGGAGCTTCCCATTCACAGGCTCCATATAGAGTGTTAGATGGCTTCGAGCGGGACCATGCCACTTGCCATTCTCCGTCGTGAGGAAATGCGCCAAGTGAGGATGATAGTCTCTTCCCGACCAATCCCAATTCTTCGAAAGCTTGATGTAAAATCGAATGTATAGCTCCTCCGTCGCCTTGATAGAATGGCGGACACCTGAACTTGTGTGAGGGCTCGTCGTCTTCTCCTTCCAGCGAAACTCAATGCATCCCTTTCCGGAAAACGCGTCCTCTGAGATGATCTCGAAACGAGAGCCATCATACCAGCCCCGCTTCAGGAGATCGGCATCATCAAAGCTCTCGGCAAGAAGGATGCTGCTAGGCTTCGTTTCTTCGGCGATCAAGCAGCTGAGAAGCGCATTGGCAACAATGGCTGCACAAAAGACAGATGCTTTCTTAAGGGCTCTATTCATGAAATGGGGATTGGTCTTTAGGGGAGCTGACTCTATATAGATCTAGTATTCATGAATCTGGCCCATTCGACGAGCATACAATGAACCCTTCAGAATCCCGATTCCTCACCCGAAGACGCTTTGTCCACCAGGCATCACGTGCTGTTCCTGCTACGATGTTAGCCATGCAAGGAGCGCAACCTAGCGTATTCGCACAAGAGCCCGGCGAACGGTCCAAGCAAGCTGAAGGCATTCGAATCATCAATCCCCGCGTGCGGGTTCCCGTAGGCCTCATCATTATTGATGACTCGACTGGGCTGGTGAACCCCAACCGCTTCGCCCTGCCGCAGTTCAACGCTGCTTGGCGTGGAGAAAACAAGACCTATCCTTACGAAAGAAGGAGTCGATGGCTTCCAGGTTGACTCGGTCTATTTCGAGTCGGTTGCCGAAGAATCCGTGCTACACATCTCCTCTCAAGCATCCCCGACGAATGAAGATCCTCCAACTACTTCCCTCGCTACTCCTTTCAATGTTAGTCTCCGTAGCTACAGCAGATGTAGAACGGGGCAAGACTCTCTACGCTCAAGTCTGCTTCAACTGTCACGGGCCTGCACTTGATGGGGGGCAGGGGCCTGCCTTGAACGACCGTTACTGGCAGCACGGCTCGTCACCGGAGGCGATCCTCAAAGTCATCGACAAGGGTGTCCCCGGTTCCCCGATGATTGCCTACGAAAGCGTCTTTCCGGAGGCCGACCGGATCGCTATGCGCAACTTCATCCTCTCGGCACAGGAGGGCTTCCGAGAAACGGTGCGAGCCGTTTACCCACGTGCGCCTTTCCAGGGGAAGCGTCTGACTTCCGAGCTGTTTGATCCGGTCAAACCGGAGTCGCAGACCGCGCTGCCGGAGAATTGGTATTACTTCGAACGTAATCAGGACGGTGTCCTGCGGGGCACCTCGAAGCTCCACATCAAACAGCCTGGCAACTATCACTTCACGATTCGCCCGATCGGTCGCACCACGATCTATCTCGATGGCAAGGAGGTGCACTATTCGGATGCGAAGACCACCAAGCGCACGCACCGCAACGAGACGTTTGAACTCGCGCCCGGCGTCTACGATTTCGAGATCCTGCACGAAGAGAAGACGGCCCACCGCTACCGATTCAATGGCTTCCTCGTGCATGAAGGTGGCAGGAAATGGCCGCTCCACGGTCGCAGTCTGCAGGGAAACATTCCCGTGATCATCAAGGCCGGTCCCGAGGCGAAGGTCGTCCGCAAATGGATCGCCGGGCTACCACCGAGGACGCTGCTCTGCCTGTTGCCGAACCACGTGATCGTCGCCTACGACGTTGAACAGGGCGCCGTGATCCGCGCATGGCACTCTGCCGAGATCAATCAGACCCCATCGCTACCTGACAGAAGCACGAAGCCTTCAGAGATTCGCGGCGAACCGATCCAAGACGCGGAAGCGCAAGTCTCGGACTCGGAGCGCTCCCGATTCCTTCGCTACGAAAGCCGTGGAGATCAGGTGCACATTGTCTCCCTAACAAGCGGCAAAGAACAAGCCGTTGTCATCGCCCCCGACGGTGCCCAATCCTTCACCGTTTCCCTCAACTAGCGCCATGCTCCGCCTGCTCATCCAGTTCATTCTCACATTCGTCCTCTTCGGCCAGGCCTCCGCGCAACTTCCCGCTGGCTACCGATTGGAAACCGTCCCACTGCCGAAAGGGGCGGTCACTATTCTCGGGCTCTGTCACAAACCCGACGGCACGCTCGCGGTCGTTTCTTGGGAGGGCGAGGTGTGGGAATATAAGGACAAGGCCTGGACGCGCTTCGCTGAGCACCTCATGGAGCCGAACGGAATTTACTACGACGTGAAGGAAGCCGCTTACTACGTCGCGCAGAAGCCAGAACTGACCCGGCTGATCGATGTCGACAAGGATGGCGTTTGCGATCGCTACGAGTGCGTGACGGACGCCTTCGGGATTTCCGGCGAATATCACGAGTATCACTACGGGCCCGTTGTCGACTCGCTGGGGCGCAAGTACGCGTCGCTTAATCTCGGCGCACGCGGTGACTTCACCGTTCCCGACGGCAAACCCAAAGGCAAAGGCGGTGGCAACATGGCTTACAATGCGCCCTGGCGCGGTTGGGTCTACCGTTCAGATCGGCTGGGGCATTTCCAACCACTCGCCTCTGGTTTCCGCTCGCCTTGTGGGATCGGCATGAGCCCGGCGGACGAGTTGTTCATCACTGACAACCAGGGGGACTGGGTGGCCGATAGCTGTCTCTATCATATTCGCGAAGGCAACTTCTATGGGCACCCCGCCTCGCTCCCTGCGCGACCTGAGTTCACCAAGGAGAAAGTGTTATCCATGAAAGCCGCGGACTTTGCCAAGCTCCGAACGCCTCCATCGGTGTGGTTTCCTCGAGAGGTGATCGCCAACACGCCGGGGAGCCCGGTCTGGGACACCACGGGTGGAAAGTTCGGGCCGTTCGAAGGCCAGATGTTCATCGGCGACCAGCGCCAGTCGAACTACTTCCGAAGCGGCGTCGAGAAGGTAGACGGCGATTACCAGGGCTGGTGCATCGACTTTCTACGCGGTACCGAGTCGGGACCGGTGAAGATGTCGTTCGATCCCAAGGGCCGACTCTGGTCCGCACAAGTAGGACGCGGCTGGTTCAGTGTCGGCGGGAAACGCACCGCCCTGCAATACGCCGAATGGGATGACGAAACCGTTCCGTTTGCGATCCACTCCGCCAGCCTAACAAAGAACGGGTTCGAAGTAACTTTCACACAGCCGATTGGCAAAGAGGTGACGCCCGAAGTCAGCTCCTGGCACTACCACTACCATAGCACCTACGGATCACCGCGAGTCGACGAGAAGAAACTCGCTGTCGCTGAGATGGTGGTTTCCAAAGATCGCAAGACCGTTCGCTTCGAAGCACCGCTGACGACAGGCAAGGTCTACGCCATCCAGTTTCCCGGACAACTGGGCGCCGATGGAGCGATGTTAGATTTCGACACCATCTTCTACACGCTCAACAAACGTCGTCCCGCCAAAGAGCCTCGCCCGGGACGTAGTAAGGGCTGGAGCTTGGTCGGCTCAGGGTGGAATCGGAACGACAAGCGCCGTCCCATTCCACCGGTGGTGGCCCCGCTCCCAACCCAAGATTGCGAGCTGCCCGTTCCTGATGGAGCCACCATCCTCGATGCCTCGCAGTGGAGCAATCCGAGCTGGACGGTCGATGAGCAAGGCGTGATGAGCCGTGGCGACAGCCACACCTCGACCAAGCAAGCCTACGGCGACGCCCGCATTCACGTGGAGTTCCGTTTCGAGCCCTCCGACGATCCAGAGTGGACGGGCCAGCTCTACGGCAACTCCGGCGTCTTCCTCATGTCTGGCTACGAACTGCAGGTCGTGAATAGCTATCGGAATCCCACGTTCGCTGACGGCATGTGCGGCGCGATCTACGGCCAGCATCCGCCGCGCGTGAATGCTAGTCGCCAGCCAGGCGAGTGGCAGACTTACGAGATCCTTATGAAAGCGCCGGTCTTCTCCCAGGACGGCTCGGTGGCAGAACCGCTGCGCACGACCATCTTCCACAACGGTATTCTCATCCAAGACGATGTCTGGATCTATGGCGAAGTCGGCAAAGCCTATCAGAAGCACGGCAAGCGCCCGCTCAAACTCCAAGACCACAAGGGCACCGAAGTCTCGTTCCGCAATCTATGGATCGTCCCTGACATTGACTACGACGCTTCGCTCGACGATTTCCGGGCGACATTCACGGCAACGGACAAGAAGACCGCAGACACCTTCACCCCCTATCATAAGGCCGACGACGTTCCGCAGAACGTGACGGATCTTTGGAAAAACTACGACGCCCGCAAGGAAGCCCTCGATGTGCGCGTGGTGAAAGAATGGGAATCGGAAGGCGTCGTCACGCGCTATATCACATTCACGGTGGGCACCTTCGAGGGAACGGAATCCCGCATCGCCGCCTATTACTCCTTTCCTGACAATGGCAAACGGAATGCCGCTTTCGTCTGGAGTCATGGCGGTGGTCAGCGCGCGGAGCGCAACCGGGGCGTCTACTTTGCCAAACAAGGCTTCGCCACCATCGACATCAACTGGCTTGGTCGGCCCATGGAAGAGGGAATCGATCTCAATACCGATTGGGGTAAGGTGGACCCGACCCAGGGTCCGCGTTTCTATACCAAGGCGCTGCGCAAAGGCTGGAAGCGGAACCTTCAACCAGATGACTACTCGATCGACCCCATTGTTAGTCCTCGAAATGCCAACTGGTTTCTGCTCACAGTCGCGGCGAGACGAGCGATCACCTTTCTTGAAAGGCAACCGGAAGTGGCTGCCGACAAGATCGGCTTCAGCGGTTACTCCATGGGCGGCATGGTGACCGCGCTCACCGCGATCGATCCACGACTGAAAGCCGTGGTACCCATGGTAGGAGGCACGGGTTTCAAATACGTCGATTTCCCCGGAGGCATCCAAGGCAGCAGCATCCGAGTACACTTCAAAGATGACCTCGAACTCTATCAAAACACCATCGACGCCAGCGGCTATTGGCCCCTGGTCAACTGCCCCGTCCTCTTTCTCAGTTCCTCCAACGACTTTCACTCCACCTTCGAACGGATCTATGAGTCGATGGACCTGCTAGAGCACCCCAATTGGCGAGTCAGCACGAACATTCATCAGAACCACGGCCCCGGCCCCGAGCAATGGGTGTTGCTGAACAAATGGTTTGATCAACATCTTAAAGGGATCGAGCAGGACATCCCCGTGACGCCACCTAGCACTTTCATTGTCGACGGCAACCAGGCCCGTTTCACCGTCACGCCTGAAGATCAAGACCGATTGATCGGTACCGAGATTTATTACAGCTACGATCCCAACTCAAGAACCCGATTCTGGAACCGAGCGGACGCAGTGCAATCCGGGAAGTCCTGGGAAACAAGCTTAACCGTGCACGCCAAGCTCCCCCTCTACGCCTTCGCCCTCTGTCATTATCACTTGCCGGAAAAGGTAGCCTTGCAAAGGGGCGAAACGTCAAGCTTCGCCTTGAATTCCCTGGAGCACTCGATCATCCCAGAAACCGTCGATCTGCAGCTTCTGCGTCAGTTAAAGAAAAGCCGCCCCGTCTTTGAGGATTTCAAAAACGGGATGCAAGATTGGTCCTCGAGAGATGGCCGAACGATCAAAACCTACAAGTTTCAAAGCCCTGATCTCGATGTCTCAAACACCAGGAAACTTCGGCTCACCATCAACCCGAAAGGAAAATCGCTTTCCGTGCGACTGAATGTGGAAAGCAAGTTCCTAGGTTCAGGAAACGATCAGGGTAGTTTCTCCTTCGTAAAACAAGTCGAAGGAGACGCCATTCAGGAAATCGTGATCGACCGGGAAGCCTTCAAGCCAAAGAACACTGACAAAGCCGCCACCCTCGAATGGTCCAAGATTGCCACCTTCGAAGTGACGATCTTGGATACAGCCACCCAAACCAAACTCAACCTCACGTCCAAGCAAGGGCACGAGATCTTGAAACGTATCGACCTGGCCGATACGCCTTGATCGGAGTGCACGCTAGGGACAAGGGATCGAATCATTGCAGGACTTGCATCTGGCCGTAGCAGGCTTGAGGTGCGAGCCCGAATGTCATTTCATAGCGCCATGCGCCGTACCAGAACGATTTGTATCGCCTTCGCCCTATATTTCGCTTTGGCGGGACTCGCAGAAGCTCGCAAGCCTAACGTCGTGATCTTCCTGACAGACGATCAAGGCTGGGGTGATCTCAGTATCAACGGCAACACCAACCTCTCGACTCCCAACGTCGATTCTCTGGCCCATGAAGGCGCTCGCTTTGAGAACTTCTACGTCTGTGCTGTCTGTGCGCCGACGCGTGCGGAGTTCTTGACGGGGCGTTATCATCCGCGAACCGGGGTGAGCGGCGTCAGCGTTGGTGAAGGGCGCTTGAATGTCGATGAGCTGACCATCGCCGATATGTTCAAGTCGGCGGGCTACGCGACGGGCGCCTTTGGCAAATGGCACAACGGCACTCAGTCACCCTATCATCCCAACGACCGGGGCTTTGATGAATTCTACGGCTTCACTTCTGGCCATTGGGGCCACTATTTCGGCCCACCGCTCGACCACAACGGGAAGAAGGTACGGGGCGAAGGTTACGTCGTGGATGATTTCACGGATCATGCCCTGGCATTCATTGAAGAGAATCGGAACGAGCCGTTCTTCTGCTACCTCCCGTACAACACGCCGCACTCGCCGATGATGATCGGCGACAAGTTCTACGACAAATTCAAAGATCTGGATCCTAACATGAAGCATCGCGACCCAAAGAAGGAGGATGTGATGATGACCCGCGCGGCTTTGGCAATGTGTGAGAACATCGACTGGAATGTTGGCCGCGTGCTCAAGAAGCTCGATGAACTTGCGCTGCGCGAAGACACGATAGTTCTCTACTTTTCCGACAATGGTCCCAACTCCTGGCGTTGGAACGCGGGCATGAAGGGGCGCAAGGCTTCCGTCGATGAAGGTGGGCTGCGCTCGCCGCTGCATATTCGCTGGCCTGCCAAGATCAAGGCCGGCACCAACGTCTCCCTGGTGACTGCGGCGATCGATCTGCTGCCAACCTTGGCCGAAATGACAGGGATCACGCTGAAGCCTAACAAACCCCTGGATGGGCGAAGCGTCGGACCATTGCTATTCGAGAAATCCGCGAAGTTTCCGGCAAGGGATTTGTTCAGCGTCTGGCGTGATAAGTCCACCGTGCGCACCGCGCGCTTCCGTCTGGATACCGACGGCAAGCTCTATGACATCCCGAATGATCGCGGGCAGAACAAGGACGTTGCTGCTCAACATCCCCAGGAAGCGGCGCGCTTGCAGAAGGCCCTCGTCAAGCACGTGCAAGCGATGAACGCCATTCGGAGTCAGTTTAAAGACCGTCCCTTCACCGTCGGCTATGCCAAGTCGACCACGCTGCCCGCCCGCGACGGGGTGCCTCACGGAACCATCCAGCGCAGCTCCAAAGCGCCTAACAACTCGTTCTTCAAGAACTGGACCAACACCGATGGCGCCATCACGTGGGACATCGAGGTCGGTCAGGAAGGATCTTACGAGGCCACCATCTACTACACCTGCGCAGAGGGCGACGTGGGCGCGCACATGCATCTGTCCATCGATGACGGGAATGAGGGTAACACGACTGAGAAGGTCGTCACGGAGGCCTTTGATCCCCAGCTTTACGACAAGTCGAAGGAGCGTGTTGAGAAATCACATTACTTTGTGAAAGACTTCAAACCACTGAGGATGGACCGTCCTATCAAGCTTCCCAAAGGTCGAGCCGCGCTTCGTCTTCGCGCCCTCAAGATCAGCGGTCAGCAAGCTATCGATGTGCATTCGCTTGAGTTGGTGAGGAGGTAGATTTCGGACTTCATTCACAATGCCAACTGACGATCGTTTCTGAGCCCCCTACCATTACCCATGAGCAAACTCCTCACTTTCACCGTGCTGCTAGTGGCGAGTGGATTAACCGCGATAGCGCAGCCACGCCCTAACGTCATTCTCATCATGACGGATGATCAAGGCTACGGCGACCTGAGCTGCCATGGCAACCCGGTGCTGAAGACACCCCATCTCGACCAACTTCACAGCCAGTCCGTATGCCTAACCGATTTCCACGTCAGTCCGTTCTGTACGCCGACGCGGGCGGCCCTTTTAACAGGACGCTACCCGGCCCGAACCGGCGCCTATCGCACCAGCAGTGGCCGGACGATGCTCCACACAGACGAGCGAACGGTGGCGGATCTCTTCGCCGACTCAGGCTACGTCACCGGCATGGTTGGCAAATGGCACCTGGGCGACAACGCTCCGCACCGGCCGCAAGACCGCGGTTTTCAGGAGGTGGTGTGGCATCGGTGCGGGGGAATCGGGCAGGCCTCCGATTACTACGGCAACGACTACTTCGACGATACCTACGAACGAAACGGCCGCTTCGAGAAGTTCGAGGGTTATTGCACCGATGTGTGGTTTTCCGAAGCAATGCGCTTTGTCGAAGAGAACCGAACAAAGCCATTCTTCCTCTATCTCGCTCCAAACGCGCCCCACGGGCCGTATCGCGTCCCCGATGAATGGAGCAAGCCTTACCGGGAAAAGGTAAGATGGAAATCGGCGGCTCAGTTTTATGGGATGGTGGCAAACATCGATCACAACGTCGGCCTGCTACGTTCGAAACTGTCAAAACTCGGCCTGGCGGAAAACACCATCTTCATCTTCATGACGGACAACGGCACGTCCAACGGGGCGAAGTTTGAGGGGCTAACTTCGGAAGCGGTTGAAGGGTTTAACGCTGGCATGCGCGGAAAGAAGTCGTCGGTCTACGAGGGAGGTCATCGCGTGGCGTTTTTCATTCATTGGCCAGCCGGTGAACTTGAAGGTGGGCGTGATCTCACGTCGATCTCCGCGCACATCGACGTTCTGCCCACGTTGGCTGCCTTGTGTGAACTCGCTTTGCCGGAGCTGCCTAAGCTCGACGGCCGTTCCTTTGCGGCACCATTGAAAGACCCTAACGCTCCCCCTCATCGCGATCATCTCATCGTTCAGTTTCAGGGCGGCCCGCATTTCCGCGAGGCGCCCAAGCCGTGGGCATTCACCTGCGTGTTGAAAGACCGCTGGCGGCTCATGGACGGAAAGGAACTCTATGACCTCGACGCCGATCCGGCTCAACGAAACGACATCGCTGCTTTGCATCCCCAGGTAGTCGACGAACTCCGCAGCTTCTACATGTCATTCTGGGAATCCGTTTCACCGCGAATGACCCCAGTTGCCATCGACCTCGGCAGCCCTGCACAGAACCCGACCATGTTGTGTTCGCAGGACTGGTACATGCCAACCGGCAACCCTCCCTGGAATTTCGGCGCCATCAAGAAGCTGGTACGCGAGACCGGCCCATGGATGGTCGAGGTGAAAGCGTCAGGACGCTACCGCATCGGTCTGCGCCAGTTTCCGCCAGAAGCAACGCGGCCAGTCGTGGCGGAACGTGCCAAGGTTCGAATCGCCAACAAAGAAGCTGAAATAGCCGTGACGCCAGGCTGTGAAGTGGTCGAGTTTGAGTTGGAGTTGCCTGCCGGAAAAACTAAGCTTCAGACGTGGTTTTATGATAAGAACGGACAAGCGGGTGGAGCTTATTTCACCGAAGTGGAATTACTGACAAAACATTAGAAATGAAAATGAAGAAAGCCACCCTCACAAGAACGGTTGCTGGCAGGGTATTGATCGCCATCATCTTGTGCGTTGGCATTGCCGGAGCCGAGGAAGATACTGCATCGCCACCCAACATCATCTTTCTGTTCGCCGACGATCAGCGTGCGGACACGATCAGTGCGCACGGGAATCCTCACATTCACACGCCCAACCTGGATCAGCTTGCCAACGAGGGCTTCAGCTTCCGTCGCAACTACTGCGCCGGGTCGTTCAGCGGTGCGGTCTGCGTCGCCAGTCGCGCCATGCTGATGACCGGCCGGTACTGGATGAATCTGCCGGCAAACAAACCGGCCTCGAACTGGGGTGATTCCGTTGTTCTTCCCGCGCTGCTAACAGGCGAGAGCGCCTACCGCTCGTTCATCATTGGCAAGTGGCACAACGGGCGCGGGACTCTCAACAAGTCCTTCTCAAACGGCCGGTCGGTTTACATGGGAGGGATGGCGAATCATGCCGACTTCCAGGTGCAGGATCTCGTTGAGGGGAAGCTCGGCCCGAAACAGGACGCTGGCGGATTCTCCAGCACAGTCTTCGCTAACGAAGCGATCTCGTTTATCCAGGACGCTGAGACAGACCAACCCTTCTTCCTATACGTCGCGTTCATGGCGCCGCACGATCCTCGCAATCCGCCCGAGGCTCACCGGCAACGCTATTATGATAACCGCCCGCCACTTCCCCCGAACTTCCTGAGTCAGCATCTTTTCAAAAACGCGCCACAGGTTACGATGGGCCGGGACGAAAGTCTTGCTCCCTGGCCACGGACGAAGGAAGTCATCAGTGACCAACTCTGCGAATACTACGGACTCGTCACCCATCTCGATGAGCAGGTGGGACGAGTCCTAACGGCTTTGCGAAACAGTCCCCACACCGATAACACTATGGTCATCTACACGGCCGATCACGGCCTGGCCATGGGCAGTCACGGTCTTCTGGGAAAGCAGAACGTCTATGAGCAGAGCATGCGCTGCCCTCTGATTCTTCGTGGCCCTGGCATCCCGAAAGGGCAGTCGAGCAACGCTCCCACTTACATTCACGATCTCTATGCGACCATTTGCGATACGGCAGGAATCGATCCACCGGAGGGTGTCGATTCGATGAGCCTGCTTCCCATTATCCAAGGTAAAGCGGAAAAGGTGAGGGATTCGTACTTCCTACCCTTTCAAGACAATCAACGCGCCGTGAGCGATGGCCGATGGAAGCTTCACGTCTATCCAC
>CALLLI010000218.1 GCA_938082635.1 uncultured Verrucomicrobiales bacterium | reverse complement strand
TCAACTTCAGAAACAAGCTCCGGGAATTGATAGGTGATTTCGATGGCCTGGTTAACGAAACTGTTGAGTTCTGACGAGAGTTCCGCCTCAAAAAGCAGTTCTTGCCGAGCAGAGTGATCGGATTCTGTTGGTGGTAATATTCTAAAAGTCAACGGGTTACGTTAACCAAAGACCAACAGGACGCTGTCTGGTTCTTCAAACCAATGGGTTTTCGGCGAAGGTCAAGCTAGGTTTGCCGTGTGCTCGAGATGACCATGGGTTAGCAGGATGGTGGTGAGGTGTTCGAGCTTGATCCCATTTGCGCGGAGCCGCTTCTGAACGGTGTGCGGTTCCCATAAGAGGCCGCTGTCGATGAGGGTAGCTTCCTTATGGTCTTGATCGATCAGCAGGTAGTTTCGCACCAGAAATGAACCGATGACATGGAGTCTTGGAAAGGCTTTCTCGAGGCGGCGGCGGTGCATGGAGTGGAATTACCGTGGTCAAGAATTCTCCGGAATGCCAAGGCCAGGGTTGAGTCTCCGAGGTATATCAGGTTAGGAAGGGGGATGGAAACCAAGATCATCGATGGCAGGCAGATTGCAGCAGCTGTGCTGGACGACGTTTGTGTGGATTTGGATAAGCTGAGTAAAGTTGGCGTGCAGCCGGGCTTGGCGGTGGTCCTGGTAGGCCATGATCCGGCCTCGCAAGCCTATGTGGGTTCCAAGGAGCGCACCTGCAAGAAGCTCGGCATGCACTCGCGCAAAGAGGAGCTGGCTGCGGATACGACTCAGGAGGAACTCTTGGCTCTCATCGAAGAGTTGAATCAGGATCCTCGCATTCATGGAATTCTGGTGCAATCGCCGCCGCCGCCACACATTGATGAGGCCGCCGTCGTTCGAGCGATCGATCCTGCGAAGGATGTGGATGGCTTTCATCCTGTCAATGTGGCGAAGCTTGCTCTTGAAGATCCCAGCGCCTTTGTGCCTTGCACGCCGTTGGGATGTCAAAAACTACTTAGTGCGAGCGGGATCGATACCGAAGGCGCGCACGTGGTCATTGTGGGCCGGAGTTTGATTGTGGGGAAATCGTTAGGCCTCTTGCTCATGGCAAAGGCTCCTCAAGCCAATGCCACGGTAACGATTGCGCACTCACGCACCAAAGACCTCGCTGTGGTGACCAGGCAAGCCGACATCCTTGTTGCTGCTATAGGTCGCCCTAACTTTATCACGGCTGACCATGTGCGTGAAGGTGCCGTGGTGATCGATGTCGGTATCAATCGCGTCGATGATTCCAGCGCAAAGCGCGGGTATCGATTGGTGGGGGATGTGGACTACGAAGCCGTGGCGCCAAAGTGCCAGGCCATCACTCCTGTGCCAGGTGGCGTTGGCCCAATGACGATTGCCATGCTCATGGCGAATACCGTGAAGGCTTGTCAGCAGATGCAAGGGTAGGCCCAAGGGGTGGCGGTTTCCATGTGTGGGGCGTTTGAAAAGCGCCTGTCCTTGAGGCGTCTACTCCGATTGCTCAATCGCGGCGCGGGCGGCCTTGAAGAAGTCGTCCTCGCTCACCTGTTCGGTGGTTCCGTCGAGGCGACCCACGGTGCGCTTGCCATTGCCATCAGGCTCTGGCGTAGCGAGTAGCACGGGGTTTCCCGTGGCCGTCATCGAGAGACCACTGAAGTAGACCAGCGCGGTGAGGTCTCCGTTTGGCTTGCGCCATTTCAAGGTCGTCTCGGCAGCGCCGGCTGGGAGAAACTCGGGTATCAGATTGGTGAGAGTATCAGGGAACTTGCCGTCATTCTTCTTCGCATAGCCTTGGATGGCTACGAGAGCTCTCGCCATGTTCTCGGATGGATCCTCAATTTCCCTAACGGGTTGGGGCCTAGTATCAGCATGAGCTTGCTCTGCGTCTACGGTCATCAGAGCCGCGGCTGGAGTCCGAGAGGCATTCATGCCGATCATTGCGGCGGCCGGAAAGGCCATCAGGCCCATAGCCGCGGATGATTTAAAAGATTGACCGCTATTGGCGATGGTATGAATGCCATCTTCTGTGTGGGCTGTGACTCCGGCAACGCCGCCTAAGCTGGAGAGAACGAAGTCCACGATCTTGGCTGCTCCTGCTGGAGCGCCTTCATTGGCCATGGCGTCTTTAACTACGGTGCCAAGTATATCCTTCAATCGTGGAGACATGTAGGAGAAGGCGTTGCCTTCTGTGGGCAGGCCTTCGGAAAGAGCTTTAAAGCTCGGATCACTCGTGATCTTGTCGCCTTCACCTTCTGAACATGTGGCTAGGAAGGCAGGAGATGTTGAGAGAACTAAGCGATTGTTAGGCTGATCGTGAATCAACACAGGTTGAAACATGGAGAAAGGTGTGTCCGGAGGCACTTGCATCGTCAAGGTGGTGACACCATCAGCTTCCTCGCGCTGGAAGGGGCCACCTTGAGGAATCATGGGGCCAAATTGTTCAAAGACCCAGCCAAGACCGCGGAGGTCTAACGTGAAGTCGAAGGCTGGAATGGAGATCATCTTCCCATCAATGGGAAGATCGAGTTTATCTGTATCCGAGAACTTCGCGGTGAAGAGCGCGCGACCGTTCATCTTATCGATGACTTCACCAATCGTCATGCCGATATTGGGAACGTCCTGCTCTAACATCTGCTCGAGTGGCGGCGCACCAGTTTCAGGTGGCAGATGCTGCCAAATCCCAAGAGCGATCTCCTTGAGCGCGCTCAGTCTGAACTCTTGTTCAATGACAATGTCCGAACCTGCGGGAGCTGATTTCAGGGCGAGAAGCGGGGATGCTTCTTTGCCAAAGAGTGTCATCAGTCCTTTCGCTCCCTCGGGAGTGTGGACGAACATTTGATTCCGATAGAGATCCGCGGAAGTCGCTATGGAGCTGGCCCCCATCGCCGTGATGTTCTCAAGGCCGAGAGGTGAGACGAGGCCGTCGAGATCAAGCTCGGGGATCTCGGCACCCGTTTCTTCGCGGACGGTGTCGAGGGCCTTCTGGCCAAATTCTAAAAGTCGATTCAGATCTCCATCGATATCAATGTAGCCATAAAAGATGCCACCCTGATCGAGATGCTTGGAGACGTTTGCGAAGTGTGAGGACGGAGTGGTCTTGCCGTTAGGGATGACCGCAGCAGCAAGCTTCTTTGCCTCCTGAGCAACAACTTCCGTTGGCTTATCACCGCAGCTAGCAAAGGTGAGTAGAAGACCCAGGGCAGAGGCCTGGCGACAAAGGGCGGTGGCTCTAAACTTCATAATGCGTGACGGAGTCTACGAGAGCCTAAGCAGAAAACCAAGTAGCAAGTCGGAAGCGGCCTGCTAGCCGCGCGACTTGTTGAACTTTGCCATCTCACGTTGGGCTTCACGGAGCTCAACGCGCTTCTTGATGTCCTGGCGCTGATCGTGCTCGACCTTACCCTTTGCGGTGGCGATCTCGATCTTTACGTGCCGGTTCTTCCAATAAGCTCGTATGGCGACAATCGTGTGGCCCTGTTGCTCAACGGCAGTTTGGAGGACTCGGATTTCCTTGGTATGCAAGAGCAATTGGCGCGGCCGCTTCCCAGCGTGCTGCTCGTGGCTGGCGTATTCATAGGGCTGAATATCGCAGCCATGGAGAACGGCATTGCCTTTCTCAATGCGACAGAAGGCGTCGCGTAGATTGATCTTGCCTGCGCGGATGGACTTTACCTCGGTCCCACGTAGCGCGATGCCACATTCGAACGACTCTAGGACATGATAGTCCCGGAGCGCCTTGGGATTCTTGGCAATCTGTCCGTCAGCAGCAGCGGCTTTCTTCTTTTTTTTTGAGGCCATTGCTGAAAGACATCTCTCCTAGGTTTGGTGGTAGAAACGTCTCAGAGACGCCTACTCGGCGCTCTCTTTTCCCTCGGCGGTGGCGGGAATCACCTTGCCTTCGATGATCTCTTGCAGCGCAATGTCAGCCTGGCCCATACGTCCTTGTACCAGGATGAGAGGGGGACGACCTTGATTTAGCTGACGCACTCGCTTGGAGACGATATTTATAAGAAGAGGGATGTCAGTGATGACCTTGGCGGCTTGTTCAACTAGCTGGCTTTTCATAGGCAATGCCCGAGGCTGGATCGCTGTGCTGCCTCCCGTAGCGGGGGAGAGTCGATGATCTTTGAGGAGGTCATGAACAGCGGTGCTACCTAATTCGTTGTGGCAGGGTGAATTATAATGAGAGAATCCGACGATTCGGGAATCTGCGCTTATCACCCGACACGGTGTTGTCAACAAGAAATTCGGTGGGAAATCACTTGGGGCCGATTTCGAATGACCTCGCGTAGGCGCTGGAACGTTGGGGAACAAAGACATTTCCATCGACCAGATGCGCCAGCGATTGCTTCTCGAGACGCATGTCTGAGCCTTGTAGAGGCGTGTCTAGAGTGGCGGCGGCTTCCTTGAACACATCTGCCTGATAGACCTTCATGACCATGGCTTGAAGCTCTGCGTCCGTAAGTGATTCGGGAAGTTGGCCCCAACGCATCATTTGGCTAGCGATCCACAAGGCATGGTTGTGATCCGGGGCACCACTAGCGTTGGTCCCGAAGGACACCATGTGAGTGGCTTCCTTTTCGAAGCTCGGCAGGGCATTCGCTAAGTCGGTGCCCACTTGGCGGCGATTCTCGTTGCTGGCATCGATCCAGTTCCCGGCATCGATCACGCTCGCCACGACCTTGATCAGAGTCTCGCGGTTCGCGTCTGCCCACGTTTCCGCGCAGGCGAGGACTGAGGTCGGGATGTCACGGAGAATGGAGCTGTTTGCGATCACGCGTTTCCCTTGAGCTGCCCCGGCATAGCCTTGGTTCGCGGTGGTGGTTGCAGGCGATGTGGAAATGGCCACGCTGGCGGCTCCCAAATAGGGGTGAGCAGGTTCGATGGGGGCTCCGTTGATAATCGGCGTGATGCCGACCGCGCCTAACCAGTAACATAGGGTGTAGGTGCTAGTGTCGTGCAGCGAGGCTACCGAGAACGTGAGCGGTGGATTTCCATCCCCGACGGCCTGAGCAACTGGAATGAGGGCATCGGCAGAAATCGGACGAAGCGGTGCGCCTTCCGCATCGAGAAGAAGGTGGAACTTCATTTGGCTCCAAACGTCTTTGGAAACGGAGACCCGCCCTTCGTTTCTGGTCAATATGTGAGGCACCACGACGGCGCTGTCTGAAAGCAGGGCTTCCGCCGGGGTAATCATACCGACATCAAGCAGGCCGTTAGCAAGTTGGGCGCGAATTTCTTCTGTCGACGCATGGGTGGTCAACGTCAGCTTGACATTGGCGTTGCCAAATAGGCCTTGTTTCTCCGCGATGAGGATGGGGGCGGCACCGAGATCTGAAGTGACGCCCACCCGGACCATTTCTGCCTTTGGTGCGAAGAGGCCGCCGCTTTCAGAACCTTCTTTCTTGCATGAGACCAATGCCAGGATAGCAAAGGCGGTGAGGAGGGGGAATGGGCGGAACATGAGCGGAGATTAGAAGGCTCTTCCAGCCTTTGCAACCCGCTAGTGATGTCGCTAGGCTGGCGCATGGCTACGAGCTTCAAGGACGTCGATCTCTACGACTACCCAGAGTATTACGATATCATCTTTGATGATGGCACGTCAGAGGAAGCGGACTTCTTAGAGGCGATCTTTGCCGAATACGGTCGCCCCAAGACTCAGCGGCTTCTCGAACCCGCCTGTGGCACCGGGCGGCTTCTCATCGAACTCGCAAAGCGTGGCTATGAGGCTCACGGGTTTGATGACAGCGAGGCCATGCTGAAACACGGAGAACGGCGAGCGCGTGGGGCGGTGACGCTCTCCTGTCAGCGGATGGAGAGTTTCCAACTGAAGGGGAAGTTTGATGCGGCTTACTCCTTGATCAGCTCCTTTAAATATCTACTCACAGAAGAGTCCGCTCTTGCCCACCTGCAGAGGGTAGCCGCCTGCTTGAAGCCCGGCGGACTCTTCGTTCTTGGGTTGCATCTGTCTGACTATGATAGGAACCGCCCCGTGCATGAGCGTTGGGTAGTCGATCGTGGTGGTCAGCGAGTGATCTGCAACACTCGCACCTGGCCAGCGGATCGCAAACGGCGCCGTGAACGTGTGCGCAACCGGTTGCGGATCGAAGCGCAAGACAGCTCAAAGAAGCTTCACGAAAGCTCCTGGGAATTCCGAACCTACGATGCCAGTCAGTTGCGTAGGCTCTTGAAGAAAGTGCCGGAGCTAACACTCGTCGCCTCCTATGACTTTGCTTACGACCTCACCGTGCCGCGTGAGCTTGATGACTCCCAAGAGGACATCGTTCTGGTTCTACGGCGATGAATTTATGATGGCCAATTCACCGATCATTCAGTCACGACACTAGTTGGAGGCTACAAAATGAGAGATAGGATGATTTTTAGACGAACGAAACTTTGTGTTTGTGCGTTGATAGTGTTTGGAGGCGGGCTTGTGCTTGGCGCACCAAGGGGCTTCTCGGCTAAAAAGGAAACACGCAGGCTGGCAGGTGAATTTACTGAAGAGGGAAGTGAGTTTAAGGTGAGCGCAAGCTATCCGTTTGGCTTGGCTCGAGCGGTGATCGTGTTCGCTGAAAAACGGTTAGAGAAGGCGTCGAAAGAGGAGAGCGGGGAATTGGAGGAACTGATTCTAGCCATTTACTCTAAGCTGTTTCTATTTGTTCATACGACTACGTTTGTAGATCAGCTGGAAAGCAGAGCTTGAGCCCAAGTTTCTTATGACCGGCGTCTCGCACTATAAAACAAGGGCTCGCTCCGCAAAGGCACTACAAAGTGGTCGCCCCCTTCAGTTCTGACTTCACTGCTGGGCAGGCACGTTTCCAATCGATCCCCAGGAGTTGGTAGACTCGGCTTTGCTCCGCGTCTGGTAGGCTCGGCTTTCGCACCGTCACGATCCGGCCATCCTTCAGTGGCAGTCGGGTGC
>CALLLI010000217.1 GCA_938082635.1 uncultured Verrucomicrobiales bacterium | reverse complement strand
CTCGCGGTGATGAAACGGTCACCCAAGAAGCCGCCGTTGAGATCCTCGAAGGCGTTGGACCAGGCTGGACCTTGTTTGACGACTTCGAAACGTGGGAGCCCGGCCCCATTCTTGCAGCAACGGGCGGCCTATGGTTCGAGCCTGACAGTAATGTCGTGCACGTCTCAGACAAAGACGGGAACAAGGTACTCTCCGCCAGCTCTGGCCAGGGACTGAGCCAAACAGAGCTTGGAAGCTTTGCCACTCGCGATGCAGAATCTCGCTCCTTCTTCTTTCAAGCCTACCTCGAGCCAGACACATTTGGCATCTTCACCAATATTGGAATCACGAACAAAGGGATCCGCTTCGTCGGTGACGCCAATGCAGGCCTCGGTGGCTTCCTCAACATCTCCCGCGATGAAGGAGCCGATAACGGTGTCCTCACTGTCGGTCCGTTCGATGCCAATGATGCCTTCGACTACACGCTCGAGTCGAGCACTTGGTACAAAATTTGGATGGATATCACCAATGGAGCTGGTGACAACGCAGACACCATTTCCATTCACGTCCAAGGCGAAGCCGAAGCCGGGCGCACCACTCTCGTCGAGAACGCTGACGGTGATCGTGGAAACATTCTGAACCACATCTTCTTCTTCGTTGCTCCTCGTGACGCGTCTACCGGTGAAGACTCACTCCTCATCGACACCTTATTTATCTCCCGTGACGGTGTGTTGGAAACAGATCCTCTCGACACAGACGATCCAAACCTCGCCATCCGTACTCGTGGCCTATTTGACGATCTCGTCCCAGGAGGCGGCACGGTGACCAAGCAAGTGCCCATCTTCAACATCGGTAGTACCAAGACATTGACGATCAGCGGCGGGACGATTTCAGGCGCTGACGAGAATCTCTTCACACTCGGTGAGTTCCCCGCCACACTTGAGCCAGGCGCTCAAGGCGTGGTCAACATCACCTTCGATCCAGCGGGTAAGACCGGTGGTGTGCTCGCCACACTTGAGCTCACCAGCAACGACCAAACCAGCTCTAGCATCATCGTTGATCTCTCTACGATCGTGCCGTCGACCAATCAATTGGTTGGACACTACCGCATGGACGACACCGCAGGTGACGAACTCCTCGACGCTGCGCTTCTCAAGCATGGCAAGTATATCAAGGTGGGTTCAGGTGATTTCCAACTAGGCCAAGATGCTCTTGCTGATGGAACCGCTGTGGCGTTTGTGCGCGCAAACGAAACGGACGGCGGCTACGCCCAAGTCCGTCCCGGCGGAGGCACGCTGAGCTCATTCAGTATCAGCATGTGGGTGAACAAGACGGATGCAGAAAACTCCTCACTCTTCGCAAAGGGTGAGCAAGGCGCTTCTCCTGCATTCTCTGCACTCTACGACGGCACTAATCTTCTCTGGTTTGTGGAAGACCAAGATCCGTTGCCCGTTGCCACGATGACTGGGGGCGAAACCCACCATGTCGTTTTCTCCTACCAGGATGACAACGGATCGGCAGAAGGTGCTGATCGCCTCGCCATCTACGTAGACGGCGAAGAAGCCTATACAGAAGACAACCCTGCCGAGCTTCCAGACAGCGGAAACTTCCCATTCTTGCTGGGTTCCTACTATGGCACTTTGAGCCTCTCTGGCACGATGGACGACGTTCAGATCTACGCGAAGCCACTTACATTAGACGATGCGAAGTCGCTCTTCGACACGCCAGGCAGTGTGTTAGGAGAGAACCTGACTCTCGACACGGACGGCGACGGTGTCGCCGACGTGACGGAAGTTGCTGATGGCACGGATCCTGAAGATCCCGACTCTGACAACGATGGGCTCAATGACGGAGGCGAGAAGACCGCTAACACGAACCCATTGCTTGCAGACACGGATAGTGATGGCTACCTCGATGGTCGCGAAGTTGCTCTCGGCTACGATCCCAACAGCGCCGCAAGTCCTGGTGCCGACGCTCCAGATCCAGCTCTAGTGGCCTACTGGCCTCTAGATGAGATTACAGATGGCGTGTCACCAGACGCAGGCGGCTTGTTCCACCTGACCGCTGTCAACCTCACTGGCGATGACGTTGTCCCTGGCAAAGCTGGCAGCGCCATCTCCCTGAGCAATACTGACGAGACAATGTTAGAATATATCGCTGAACCCGGCGAAGAACTGCCCATCAGTGTTCATCCCGCTCAGACCGTTTCTTTCTGGGTCAAAGGCAAAGGCACAGGGCAGAACGACTTTCGAATCTTCTCGGAAGGGTCCACGACAGACAACGGCCCTCTCTTCAACATCGGAACACAGAATACCGGAGAAACCGATGTGGTCGATATGTACATTCGCCCCACCGGAGTTCATCAATACTCCGAAGGGCTTCCTCTCGATGACACCTGGCGTCACCTCGCTTGGACTGAAGAAGGCGATACCGGCACACTCTACATTGATGGTGTGGCCGATACGTTCACAGGATGGAATGCTGGCAGCTTCGCTGAAGGCGATCTGAACGCCACTTCCATCGGCGGCATTCGCCGGGAGGCCTCCTCACACTGGTTCACTGGCCTGGTCGATGATGTCTCACTTTGGAGCCGCGCTCTCAGCGCTTCTGAAGTCGCCTCACTCGCAGGTGGCACCAACCCACTCGATCTACGCGGCGGAAATGGCGGCGGTGGAGAAGGTGACAGCGACGGTGATGGCGTCTCCGATGCCAACGAAGCCATCGCAGGCACCAACGCTAACGATGCCTCCGATTACTTCCGCATCGCCGAGCTGCTCAGTTCCGAGAATGGCATCGAGCTTTCCTGGCCTGCCGTCACCGGCAAGACCTATGAAGTGCAATTCTCCACGAACTTGGTAAACTGGGAAACAATCGGCACAGCGATCATGACTGTCGATGCTCAGGCCACCAGCGCGACATTTACCGACCCCGACGCCGGGCGCACCAGCCAGATCGGTGCCTACTACCGGGCCGTGACCCAGTAATCCCACGCTGGTTGTCATCGACAACCACCTCTTTATCGTTGCCGGGGGAGTTCGAAAGGACTCCCCCGGTTTGCGTTCAGCCCATGGCCATAATGATAAGGACTATTATAACATTGATCCTGTTAACATCCTCATTACTCTCCGAGAGTACTCGCACGTGGACAGATACAGATGGGCGGTCAATTGAAGCTACCGTCATCCGCGTGGATGATACCCGGATCACTCTTCGCGTCCGAGGAAGGGACTATCGTTGGCCGATCGAGAAGCTCATTGAGACAGATCGCACATTCCTAGCAGAATGGCAGAAACTCGACGAAGCCAAGCGAGCCGAACACCTTGGCAAGCTTGTTGGCTCCTTCGAAAAGTATCCACTCACAGCACGCGCCTACGAGAAACCTCACGACTACCTCAAAGGCGACGTCTTCGAAGAGTATCTCAAAAGAACCGTCCCGGAGTACACGGTCGACATGCGGCAAGGGCTTGACTACGCCATCACCGATCAAACCGCCGCGCTATTCGTCCCCACAAATTATGACGAATCTGAACCCTTCGGCGTCTATGTCGAAATCACCGCCGGTTCCCGCGCTTTCCTGCCTCAGGCAGACTATTGCAAGATCTTTGCCAAACACAAACTGATCTATATCTGTCCGGGTGGTGCCGGCAACAAAGCCATTCTCAGCTATCGGATGGGACTGGCGCTAGACGCTCTAACCACGGTCAAATCTGCCTACCATATCGACGAAACTCGGTGCTACATCGGTGGCGTCTCTGGTGGGGGCGTCTCTTCTACGTTGATCAACTACCTAAGACCAGAGCACTTTCGCGGAGCCATCAACACCGTCCGAGGCGCTCTGCTAGAGCGCTACACTCTTGAGAAGGATGTCGCCGGAGCCGTAAACTACAAGGCGGGCTCAACTTACCCTCCCTTCCTGCCTCATTTAGCAAAGAAGCATGTCCGCATGAGCCAACGCTACCGGGACAAACGATGGGCCTTCGTTTCTGGGGAGAAAGATTACAATTACGAGTTTGCCAAAGCTTCTGGCCCGCAGTGGACGAAGCAAGGCTACCGAGCGAAATATTTCCATGTCCCAGGAATGGGACATAACGCTGCTCCAGGCGAGGCCCTGGATGCCGTTCTCACCTGGATGGCCAAGTAGCGGCTCAACTATTGCCCCCGGCAGGGGCTGCTGCTAGGCTAGCAGCCTTGAAAGACGCGTCTCCTCTAGCTACCTGCCCTTCGTGCTTCACGGAGTTTGACGTCTCCGCTTGCCCACCGTTCTCCATTATGGCCTGCCCAGCGTGTGAGACGACAACCCGCGTGAGGCAGGTCATCCAGCATTACGAAATCGAGAGGGAAATTGGCCGAGGCGGCATGAGCAGGGTCTTTCTGGCCAAGGATTCCTCGTTGGACCGTCAAGTTGCCCTCAAGGTCTTGTTAGACCAGTTCAACCACGACGACGAGCGCCTCAAGCAATTCGAGAAAGAGGCTCAGATTACCGCCAGCTTTGCCCACCCTAACGTCGTGAAGGTCTACGCTGTTGGACGCGATCAGGGCGATCTCTTCATCGTCATGGAGCTCGTAGAAAACGGCAATCTCGACGAGCGCATTGCCACTCTTGGAAAGGTGCCGGAACGTCAGGCTCTCACGTGGGCTCACGAAACCGCTCAAGGTCTGCAGGCAGCCTATCAGAACGGGCTCATTCACAGGGACGTGAAGCCTGGCAATATTCTATTAGCCCAAGACCATTCCGCCAAACTCGTCGATTTCGGACTCGCGCTGATGTTCCAACGCGACGTCGATGACTCAAAGGACGTTTGGGCCACACCGTTCTACGTATCGCCAGAGAAACTCATAAGCGAACCCGAAGACCACCGAAGCGATATCTACAGCTTGGGAGCCACACTATACCATTTGTTAGTCGGCAAGCCTTCCTTCGACGTCTTCACGGGTAGTTACGAAGAACTTCACGCAGCCAAGACACAGCCTCTGCCCATGAAGGAACTCATGGCGCAGGCGTCACGCGGAACGTGCGCGCTCGTAAACCGCATGATGGCCGTGAGTCCTAATGACCGCCCACCTGACTACGAAGCCCTCTTAACCGAGATCGAGAACGCGCAATCTGGCAGCACTAGCGGAAGCGCAGGCGAACGATTCCTCGCACAACAACGCAAACAGCAGCACTCCTCCTGGATCAAGCCATGGATTACTATCGCTGCTGGCATCGCCGTTGTTGGCGCAGGAATTACATGGTTTCAGAAACAGCCAGGGAAGCCTTCCCCCTCTCCTGGGCCCGCCTCCCAACAGGAAACGAGCACTTCAGAAGCGGACACCACCCTCTTTGCCAAATCGCGGGCTCAGCTTCTAGCAGGAGATTGGGAAGCCGCGGGCACAGGCTTCCATGCAGTGTTCGAAGCAGAGGAAACATCTACTAGCGTGCGGCAATGGGCGCTCTACCACGGAGCGCTCAGTAGTCTACTTCAAGGAAACGAATCGGCGGCGACGAAGATCTTCCACTCGCTCGAAGCCTCCGAAGGTCCGCGCCAAGATCTGAATCGCTTCTTTCAATCACTCAGCGAATTAATGCTAGCGCCTGGCCCCATTTCCAAGCGAGCCGCAGCAGACATGCCTGAAGGTTTCTGCAATCCCCTAGCACTGTTAGTCTACGGGCTAAAGAATTGGAAATTGGACAAATTCGAGGAAGCTGATGCACACTGGCAGCGATTCGTAGCCATGTCTCCAGGTGCTGATTTCCAATGGATCAGTGACTACAAACTACTAGTCACTAGCCACTTTGCCGATCTCGCCCTTCTCAAAGGCCTGCATAAACCTAGCAGCCTCACGAGCATCGATACCGTTGAGAATGAGATAGCCGCCATAAGTGAATATCGAGCCAATGCTAAGACCAAGAAGGCACAAAGCCTCCTAATTAAACGCCATACACGCCTGAAAAAGCGGCTTCGCGAACTCACAAACGACAATACTGCCAACCTTGCGCCGACCGGTGAACAGGAAACGAACGCATGGCAGGCCATACGCCAGGAACTCCAGCCTCTAGCAGAGACTCTACAGTTCTCCAAGGGTATCGATCTCTTAAGAGATCGAGCAGACAGGTTTCCATCAGAGCGAGGAAAGGCGCACCTTACAGATCACCTCCACCTCTGGACGGCAGCTGATGGCTTGATACAGCATCTCGTCACCAGCCTAGCGGGAGCTGAAGGCCCCATTCGGCAACGCAATGGCAACCGCGTCCAAGGCAAAGTAATCGCGATCTCCCCAGAGCAAGTCACGGCGCAACTAGGCGCCGGTGAAGTCTCATTCCCCCTGGAATCGATCACTCCAGGGACGCTGGCACGCTTCGCGCGAAGGGACTTAAACGAAGTCACCGACGCCAATCTCTACTACGAGCGCCTAGAACAACTCGTGGCCTTTGCTCATCTCACAGACCTCGGTAAGGTAGCGAGAAACCACGCGAACATCCTCTCCCGCGAGAACCGCGCGTTCCGGCAGAGATGGACCCGTTGGCAAGCTTTCCTAAAAACTCTATCCTTCCCTGCCAAATAGCATGAACAACAGCGACTCAAAACCTCCCACCCCCGAAGAGATCAGCAAGAAGCTAGAGGACTTCATGAAATCTAGCTTCGGCAGTAACGTCAATTTCTCAAGCTTCGCCGGCATGGGCGATGCCAACGAAGAACCTGACTCTGAGGAGCCTAGCGAAGGGCCCACGCAACGAGACGAATCCATCTTCGACTTCAATTACCTGCCGAAGGACATCAAGCGCCATCTAGATCGCTTTGTGATCCGTCAAGAAGACGCCAAGAAGGCATTGGCTCTCGCCGTGTGCGATCATTACAATCATGCGAAATACTTGCGTCAGCAGGACAGTGAGAACATCGAGTTCGCGAAGCAGAATGTGGTCGTCTTAGGCCCCACAGGAGTCGGCAAAACCTATCTCGTCAAACACATTGCCGAGCTCATCGGTGTCCCATTCATCAAGGCAGATGCCACCAAATTCAGCGAAACGGGCTACGTGGGCGGTGATGTGGATGATCTTGTCAGAGACCTTGTCAAACGAGCCGAGGGCAATGTCGAGTTGGCGGAACACGGCATCATCTACATCGACGAAATCGATAAACTCGCCACTCGCGGCAACGCCATGGGACGCGACGTCAGCGGTCGCGGAGTGCAGACAGCCTTGCTAAAGCTGATGGAGGATACTGAGGTTTCCGTGAGGAACCCCATGGACATGCAGAGTCAGATGCAAGCCATGTTCCAAATGCGCAACGGTGGCAAACCTTCAAAAGATACCGTTAGCACACGACACATCCTCTTCATTGTCAGCGGTGCCTTCTCTGGGCTGGACGAGATCATTTCCCGCCGAGTCGGGCGCAAGGCCATCGGCTTTGATGCCGTCAAAGGCCAAGAACAAGACCAAACCAGCTCCCTCTTTCGCGCAGTTAGCACAGGGGACCTCATCGAATACGGCTTTGAAGCCGAGTTCGTTGGCCGACTGCCCATTCGGGTCGTCTGCGATCCTCTGGCATCCGCAGATCTCTGCGAAATCATGGAAACCTCGGAGGGCAGCATCATTCGTCAGTATGAGAGGGAGTTTGAAGCCTACGGAATCAAAGCAACCTTTGAACGATCCGCTCTCGAAATCATCGCGAATCGCGCGGTCAAAGAGCAGACTGGAGCGCGCGGCTTAATGACCGTGGCTGAAGCCATCCTACGAGATTTCAAGTTTGAACTGGCCGACTCAGGCATCACGGAACTGAAGATCGACGGAGAACTCGTTGCGCATCCGGCAGCGACCTTGGCCAAATATATGGCACTCTGCCAGGACACGGACACTCAGATGGTGCAACGTGAGGTGACTACCTTCTGTGCCGATTTCCAAGAGAAGCATGGCATCGATCTCACACTAGATCTCAACGCCGTACGCCTACTAGGTCAACGCAGCGCAGCCAAGAACATGAGTGCCATGGCTTGGTGTGAACAGTCTTTCGGCGACTTCCAGTTCGGCCTGAAGCTTATTGAGAAGAATACCGGGCGACGTTCCTTCACTCTCCCCACACAGGCAGTCGACGATCCCGAGGGCTTCCTAAGCGATCTAGTGCTGAAATCCTATGAGGATCAGAGTAAGGCCACCACTGAACCCGAGACTCCATGAGCTTGTTAGACGAGTGCGCCGAGATCTCTGACTTTCAGCGGCGCGTCTACGAAGCCACCATGGAGATTCCCCATGGCCGAGTCACGACCTACAAATGGTTAGGACTCTCCATTGGCTGCCACTCGCCACGCGCAGTCGGTCAAGCGCTCAGGCGATGCTCCTTCGACTCGATCCCTTGCCATAGAGTGATCGCTGTGGGACCACGAGTCGGCGGATTTGCTGGGGCCGATGATGGCCCTGACATCACACACAAGACCGAGCTATTAGAAGCCGAAGGGCTTCGTTTCCAAGACGGCCTCCTCCAAGACGAGTCTCGACTCTTTACCTTCGGCCTGGAATAACTCGACGTCGTATTCCCATGAAGCTGCGCTCTTTCAGATTACGCCTCGCCTTGATCTCAGCCACCAGCGCCGCCATTGGCTTGTTCGTCTTCGGTCTCGTAGCCAGCAGCCTCTGGCGCAAAGACCGTGTGCTCCGCCTGGATGAAGAACTAACGCGCCGCGGGCATGTCCTCGCCAGCCGCGGCTTCTCCAAAGAAGGTTGGGAGAAGGTTTATCAATCGATGGAATCGATCGTAGGTGAAGAGAAGATCGATTCCCGATTTCTCGTCGTGCGAAGGAAGAATAGCACACCCCTCTACCAGTCCGAATCTTGGCCCAAAAACCTGACTCTAACAGACTTTGAAGCTTCAGACGAAACCTTTGAATGGCGAGGTTCGGTCAGAGATTTCTTTCGCCCACCTGTTCCTTGGAATCGCAACGCGGAGCGCGCCAGACGCCAACAGAAAGAAGAACGGCGACCGTCAAGACGCGATCCCTTTACAAAGCGAGAAGAACCTCCCACACGCACAATCAAGAAGCCCCTCTTCTACGAAGCCTCTGCTGGAGATCAGCAATGGCGCATCGGCGTCTTTGGAAACTCTAAATTCGACATCCTATTAGGTGCCAACCTCGATGAGATGCGCGGAGAACTTCGCTCCCTGTGGCTCAGCTTTGCCACGGCCTCCACGGGAGCGCTCACGCTCATTGCGCTAGGATCCTGGCTTCTCGCCCGCAAAGCACTCACACCCATCGAAGCCCTCACTGAAGCGACAAAGAACGTCTCGGCTGGAGACCTCAGCACCCGCATTGACCTATCTGAGGCGGACAAAGAGTTCCAACCACTCATCAGCGTCTACAACACCACCATGGCCCGATTGGAACGCAGCTTCCATCAGGCCACTCGGTTCAGCGCCGATGCCTCTCACGAACTGAAGACGCCCGTTGCCATCATGAAAGGCATTCTCGAACGGGCTCTAGCAGACTCTCAGGAAGGTTCTCGTGAGCAAACCATCTACACCTCACTCCTTGAGGAAACAGATCATCAACAGGCCATTCTCCAAACCCTTCTCATCCTTTCTCAAGCAGACGCAGGTCGGCTTCAGACGACCACCGAGCCCACCTCTCTCAGTGATCTTACTTTGCATGCACTCGACGATGCTGGGATGATGGCAGAGGAAGACGACTTACAGATCCGAAGCGCGATTGCTCCCGATCTGCAGGTAGAAGGAGACGCGACCCTTCTACAGCAAGTCCTCCACAATCTCATCACGAATGCCGTGAAGTACAATCAGCCGCAAGGTTGGCTCGGCATCACCCTCGAAACGAACGGAACTGAAGCCGTCCTCCAGGTCACCAACAGCGGTGTCGCAGTTCCAGACGAAGCTCAAGGACGCCTCTTCGAACGTTTCTATCGAGCAGAGGCTGCCCGCACCAACCGAGAAGACGGCATTGGCCTTGGCTTAAATCTTTCGCTAGAGCTCGTCAAAGCTCACAATGGCACATTGAAGCTGTTGCGAAGCACCTCAGAAGAAACCGTCTTCGAGCTGAGACTCCCATTGCTCCTTCAGCCAAATCCTGAGGCCGTGTAGCCCTATGGAGCTGATTACGTTCGCCATCACCATGGCCGCCGGGCAACTGACACCCGGCCCTGACATGCTTCTCATTCTAAAGAATACGCTCAATCGTGGTCTAGGAAATGGCTTGGCAACGATTGCTGGAATCTGCCTTGGAATCGTCGTTCACGTGGCTCTAGTGCTCAACGGCACGGCAGCCTTATTAGTCACCTTCCCCGCACTCTTGCGCAGTCTGCAGATCCTGGGTGCCCTCTACCTCCTCTGGATCGCCAGTAAGCTACTTCGCCATTTAGGAGCGACCGCCAAGAATAGCTCACTACCAATAGCCCAGCCTTCCTCACTCGGCCAAGCCTTCCGTGAGGGTCTCGTGACCAATCTGACGAATGTCAAAGTTGTCATCCTTTTTACCAGCCTGCTGGCTCCGCTCGCCGCAGATCCTCAGGGACAGAGCTGGCTCTTCGGCCTCACGATCATCGTCGAAGCCGTCCTCATCTGGCCACTCTTTGCTTGGCTCATGATCCGGCCCAGAGTCCGATCGACCTTCTATCGCTGGCAAAGTACCTTCAACGCGCTGTTCGCCGTCCTTCTCATCGCCTTCTCCTTCAAGCTTCTACTACATTAATCCTAAAAGCGTGAATGGGATGTCCTCATTGTCGCCCATTTCTCCGAAATGGAGCGTGTAATCCCTTGCTGGCGAACGATTTCGAAGAAATAGGCGACAATAACAATTAGCTCTTACGTGCTCACCCACAGGGTGAGCCGAGGATAGTCATCTTACCCTAGAAATTCATTCCCCCTTCTCCCCGCGGAGTCCTCGCGCCCACGGGCGATCGTTATCTAGCCCGAGTTTCTTGTTAGTGTGTCAAAATCGGCTATTTTGACGATTATTTTCAACTCGAAACATCATAACTCGTTGATAATCAACGCTTCGATTTCTGAGTTTCATTTTGTAGTGCTTAATTTTAACTTATCGGGATTGGCTTTCTTCCGCGGTCCCATAGCTTGGCGGTCGTGTATTTCCGAACCAAGACTATCAAAGGCACTCCGTTGCTTCAACTCGTCGAATCCTACCGCAACGCCGAGGGTTCCCCGCGGCAGCGCGTGGTTGCTTCGTTAGG
>CALLLI010000216.1 GCA_938082635.1 uncultured Verrucomicrobiales bacterium | reverse complement strand
TCTCGCAGAACTGAAAGCGAATGTGATGTCATTTATGCTCAGCATTCAGAAACAACCTGAGCGAATCATGAATTACTTCAATGGGAAAAAGATAGCATATGCTTCTTAGGGCGTAATGTATTTGAGGGCCGGATTAATAACCCATCAAGGAATAGTTGGAATCGTTGGAGCCATTGAAGACAAGCTCAGCGCCACATAAGCTCCCAGAAATTACAGTCTGGACACCAAGGTGCCCTAATCCTCTCTCTAAATCTTTCTGCTGCTCCTCCCGTAGCTTGCCTCTCATGAGAGTGCGGCACTTTGCAATGAAGTCGAACCAATCTTTAACTTGATGGCCTATGATCAAGCTCATATCGCAATTACCTTTCTGTCGCTGTCGTCCGGCATGATTGCCCACCAACGGGCGGCGTCCTTGGGCTTCACCACCTCCCGGTAGTTGGCAAAGATTAGTACGCTATTCACATGCCCTAACTCCAATGCTAGTCTTGCCGCGTCCTTGTGTTCGACTAGGTGATAGCTGGCGTACGAATGCCGAAGCGCGTTACTAGGCCAATCGTGGATCTCTGCCCTCTCTCTCGCTTCCTCTGCCCTCTCTCGTGCGCCTGGTGGATCAACTTTCCCGGCGAGTTTGCGATGCGGGAGAAGCCACTCACGAAGGTTAGGCGAAATCTCGACAAGGCGACGGCGAGCACTCTTAGACTTCGCGGCGGTCACCTCGATTAAGTTGGAATCCAAATCAATCTCGGACCAGTCCAAGCGCTCGATCTCTGCACGCCGTAAGCCAGCGAAGGCTCCTATAGCCAAGGACGGGATCACGCTCTCGTCAGCGGCATCGAGCAGAGCGGCAATCTGGGCAGGTTCGAGGATTCCCACCTGGCCAGGGATGACTTTGACCTTCTCCGATTCGATTGCGGCGTTGCTCTGCACGAATCCACGCTTTTCAGCGAAGTTGAAGGCCCGCACGATGATGCGCCGATAGTTCACCTCTGTGATTGGCGTGACGCGAAGTTCGTGGAGCCATTCACTAATCTCTTCGGTGGAGATGTCGGCCATGGTTCGGCCTTCGAAGTCTTGGGCAAAGCGGCCAAGTCGCGAGCGCAGGTCTTGCAGGTATCGCTTGGACTTCCCCTCGCGTTCCTTGGCGGCGATGAGATCGGCCACGAGTGTTTCGACATTAACAGACTTCGCTGCGCTTTCGCGTTTCGCGCAGAATTCTTCTATGGCGGCTCGGACCGTGCCACCGCAACTCGCCAAGCGATCCCGGAGATCAAGCATGGCAGCGCGTTCACTAGCGGAGAGTTCGCTACTCCCATGCTCAACCGCCTCTCGCTCGCGAGACTCGGCAAAGTCTTCCGCGTCAGTTTTGCGCTTAAAGAACTTCCGGCGTCGATTGTCCTCAGCATGGAAGGCAACAACCCACCGATAACCTTGCTCTCGTTTTTTTGAATCGGTGACTTTGAGGATGGAGCACTTAGAGCCTAAGGCCATCCGATAGAACTAGCGCGAATAAGTCAGAAATCCAGAATAAATAGCACCAAAATAGCACCAAGGGCGCTTAATACGGTTAAATAAGGGTAAATCAACGGCTATAGTAGCCGTAGGGATTCGGTGTGTACGGCTGCTGGTAGCCACCGCCTTGAGTCCCGGAGCCGACCGCAATAGGATCGTGATTCGTCTGGAGCTTCCGCCCCGTGCGCTCCATATCGAGCCCCATCCCATACATCGTGTTCCCACAACTGGTACCGAAGAAGGTGACCAAACCGAGTGCCGCGAGGCTACAGATGACTTTCTTAAATGTATCGAACTTCATAATACTTGATAATAAAGACTTATTGACAGATGCCAAGATGGTTTCGTCCGTCAAGACGGAGATCTGGTCTTCCGTATTCAAGATCTCGTTGAAATTAACCCAAGCAGGCTGGTAGAAGCCGTTTATAATCACGCCATGCTTTCCCGACGTTGCTGCTGGATACTGCGACTCTTGTCCGCTCTCGCCGTTTTTAACGCCTCTATCGCCACTGCGGAGAGCGTTTCTCCTGATCAAGTAGCGCTGGATCAAGCTGCTACCGATCTCAGTAGTACGGATTTTAAAACCCGTGAGGCCGCCACGAGGTTTCTTTGGAAACACGCACAAGATGCAGGGGAGCAACTGAAAGCGGCTCAAGCATCCTCCGATGCGGAGGTTCGTTTGCGCGCAGGTAGGATCCAAGAGGCCCATCAGCTGGGTATCCTGCCAGACACGCCCTTGGATGTCGCGCGACGGATCTATGAGTTTCACGATGGCGATGTCAGCAAGAAACGTCAGATCCTAAACGAGTTGGCCTCGTCAGAGGATCTCACCACCGCGCAACGGCTTCTCCGATCAGTGGAGAACGACATTCTCCGTGAAGAGTTGGCTCAGGGGCTTGCCAGCGCCTTTCGCGTCAAACTCTTGGATCAGCTAACTTCTGAGGATTGGGAAAGCGCGATCACTCTCTTGGAGCGAGCCGCGTTGACTCAAGTAGGCATGCGCGACTACGCAGTCTTTGCGCATTTGACAGGGAAAACCAATGACGCCTTGGCCAACGCCCAAGACACTGCGCACGGTCGCCAAGTGAAGCTCTGGCTGCTCCGCGCTGCCGGCCGTATGAAAGAAGCACTAGAACTCGCCAAGGATGACATTGATCTGACAAACGTTCTGAAAAGTGCAGACGGTGATCCACTCGCTTTCTGTGAAGTCGCCCTGAAAGATCAAACTGCTTCGCCGTCCCTGAGAGCCCGTCACCGTGCGTTCAAAGCACGACTCTCTGATGACAAAGCAGGTTACGATCAAGCGATCACCGATTTGATCAACATCGCCAAAGTGACCGATGACTTTCATCAACTTGAGGCCATCGACGCCCTGTTCCTCAACGGCGTTGTCGACCCTGCCCTACCTCACTTACCAAAGATTCCTAACAAGGGCCCTTACGCTATTCAGACCTTTCGCGCAAACTACGGCAGTGCCCTTAAGGCCATCGGCATTCAGGTAGACAAGCCACCTTTCACAGAGTGGGTCGAAGAACGTTGCGCTCGGCTCCGGAAAGACGCCAAGGATCCATGCTTTAATGAATTGCTAGAACTCGCCGAAAACATCTATGAAATGGGCAGCGAAGAAGAGGCGCTACGCATCACTCAGGCAGCGTTCGAAGCGACTGAGGGCTCATCCGATCAGCAAGACGCTGTGCTCCGAAAGGAGATCAAGCTTGGAATGCGAGATCGCGCCGAAGCTCGCTTGCGAAAGCTCGCAGAAACAGTGCCTATCGATGAATTACGAGACCGCTTCATGATCGGCTCGCCCATTATCGAGCAGTGGTATGACTACTTTGTAGAACAGGAAGAAGACCAAGAGGCTAAACCACGACTGGACACTTTATTTCGAGCCTGGCGTTTGATCAATGTGGCAGAAGAAGATCCGCCGATGCCAGAAGCTGAGATCGATGCTCTGTTAGGTGCTGGTTATGCGAAAGTTGGGAAGATGCCCAAACGCGCAAGAACGAATTATCTACGTAATCTCTGGGTAACCGCCGACGAACATAGCCGGCGCGACAAAGCCCTCAGCTACCTCGTGGAACTCGACAAACTCAGCCCCGATTACTGGACAGAAAGCCTTGCAGAAGCTTTAGAAGAGCGCGAGCAATGGCTCGCTGCCGCGAAGACTTATGAGCGCATGTGGAAAACCAACCTTGCCAGTGCCAAGGCTAACCTGATGCAGACCAACGCTCAGAATGGCAACGTTCAGCCTCTGCGGCCCATACTGCTCTACCGTGCAGGCAGGGCCTATGAGAAAGCGGGCGAAACTGACAAAGGCGCTAGAATGACCCGCCAAGCACGCCTGCTTTGCCTAGGCGACCTTGAAGCTCGGTTCTTGATGGCGCGCGCGATGAGCGCGATGGACGACAAGGAGCAAGCCCATGAGGAATGGGAACTCGTGGCGAGGCTCTCCCAACCAAATGACTCGTTAGGCATGCAGGTATTCAACATCCTGGCCAACGAACTCAAGAAGACCGACCTCAAACGTGCCATCCGCTACTTGGAACGAGCCATGGTCAGCCGTTATGTACTCGGTCAATTAATGCCCGAACTTATCTATACCTACGATCTCAGCATGCAGTCGCGCTGGTGTCAGTGGACGGCCCTTCTTCATCTAGAGGAAGGCAATGCGGATGCCGCCGTAGCTGCAACCCAGCAATTCTGGGACCTCACGCCGGGCAATGCCTCGATCGGTGAAGAGCTCCTACCCATGCTCGAAGCCGCCGGGAAGACCAAGGAAGCCCTTGAGTTCTACGAGAAGACACGAGCCCTCGCGCTTGAAGCCTGTGAGATATTTCCCAAATCAGCCATGGCGCACAATAACCTAGCCTGGCTTGATGCCCGTTCTCGTCGCCAGCTTGACACTGCGTTAGAGCAAGCCACCTTGGCTTGCAAGCTGCGACCAAAAACAGCAGCTTACTTGGATACGCTCGCAGAAGTCCACTTCGCGATGGGCGATCGGGCGAAAGCACTGGAGCTCTCCGATGAGGCAATCAAGCACCTTCCGAACGATGAGGAACTAAAGGGTCAACGCGAACGATTTGAGAATGCCCCTCTGCCAGATAAACGTTAGCTAGAACTTCGCCGAAAACCCATTTTTTTGAAAAATCAGATAGCGTCCTGTTGGTCTTTGGTCAACGTAACCCATTGACTTTTAGAACATTACCACCAACAGTGATCCGATCACTCTGCTCGGCAAGAACTGCTTTTTGAGGCGGAACTCTCGTCAGAACTCAACAGTTTCGTTAACCAGGCCATCGAAATCACCTATCAATTCCCGGAGCTTGTTTCTGAATTTGATCGCGATCTCGATATCCACGGCCTGAAGAAGAAGGCCATACGCGATGCGGATAGCCGCTACTTCGAGCAACTTTGCCCCAGCTTTGATGCGTTCGCGGATTTGCCAAAGACAGACGTTTGTTCTCTCCATTTGGAGC
>CALLLI010000215.1 GCA_938082635.1 uncultured Verrucomicrobiales bacterium | reverse complement strand
GGCAGGATTGATCACGGCGTCGAAGTTGAGCGACTCTAGCGTTGGTGTGAGAGATGCGGTGTCGCTGAGGTCGCAGGCGATACGGTCGAGAGCGATGACGTCATTTCCAAGCGCACGGTGGTGCCGTGCGAGGGCGCCGCCAAAGCGCCCGTTGATTCCGGTGATTGCAATCTTCATCCTAACCAAAGAATCGTTGAACTTTGAGGAGTGCGGCGACGAGATTGTCGATCTCCTCGATGGTGTTGTAGAGGGCGAAAGAGGCTCTTGTGGTTGCGGCCACGCCTAACCGATCCATGAGTGGTTGAGCGCAATGATGTCCTACGCGAATCGCAATACCGTCGCCATCGAGAAAGGTGCCGATATCGTGAGGGTGCACCCCTTTGATTGCAAAGGATACGACGGAGGCGCGGTTCTCGATGGGGCCGTAGAGCGTGATGCCTGGGACTTCAGCTAGGCGTTCAAGCGCGGTATGGAGGAGGGTGGCTTCTTGCGCCTGAATGGCCTCCCAGCCCAGGGATTCCAGGTAATCAAAGGCCACCGCTAGGCTGAGCGCGGCGCTGATATTGGGTGTGCCCGCTTCGAAGCGTTCAGGGATTTTTCGGAAGGTGGAGCCACTGAATTTTACTCGTTCGATCATGTCGCCGCCACCCTGATAGGGAGGCATGGCATTCAGAACGTCGGCATGACCGTAAAGAACGCCGATGCCGTCTGGGCCATAAACTTTGTGACCGGAGAAGGTGTAGAAGTCAGCACCTAACGCCTGCACATCGACAGGGCCGTGGGGAACAGCTTGAGCACCATCGATAAGGACTGGGATGTTGTGAGACTTGGCTAACTCGACCAGCCCTTTTGCAGGATTGATTGTGCCGAGAACATTCGAGATATGAGTAAACGCGAGCATGCGCGTGCGCTCATTCATCATGCTAGAGGCAGCCGCGAGGTCGAGCACGCCTTCGTCAGTGATGGGAATCGCTTTAACCTTGGCACCTGTGGCTTCGGCCACCAGTTGCCAAGGGATGATGTTCGCATGGTGCTCCATTTCCGTGAGGAGGATTTCATCACCTGCTTGTAAGCGTGGCCGGAGGTAGCACTGCGCCACGAGGTTGATTGCCTCGGTCGTGCCACGGACAAAGATTACTTCACGCGCTTCTGCGGCACCGATCGCTTGGGCAATGCGCGCGCGCGCCTCATCGTAGCGCTGCGTTGCTTGCATGCTGAGGAAATGCACACCTCGATGGATGTTCGCATTCTCGTTCGCGTAAAACGTGGTTGTCGCCTCAATGACAGAGTAAGGCTTCTGCGCGGTCGCCGCGCTGTCGAGGTAGATCAGAGGTTTCTCGTGGACCTCTTGTTTGAGAATAGGGAAGTCACGACGCACGGCGTCGATGTCCAGGGCAGCAGGAGAACTCACGCTGCCATTAAGCGCCCGTTCAATCGCGCTGGCAAGGGGCGGTCAGCACTACTGCAACCAAGCTTGAGCAAGTTTGTCGTAGGAAGGCTGTACGTGCTGCCCGTCCACGCCTTCTTCGCCGCCCATGTAAGCTTTCGTACCCACGACGTTCCAGAACGATGGGTTGGCTTTCATGGATGCCATTACCTGCCCTCGAGACGAAGTAGTGATGACGGCGGCGGGGGCCTGGTTTACTTGGAAGGCAAAGGCGTAAGCGGCAGAAGCGAGGATGGAAACTCCGATGAGCTTATCTTACAATTACCATAATCAATGATTATATAAATTGAGGATGCAAAGCAATCGTGATGCTTTTCTCAAATCTGTTAATCGGCTTCCCGCGCTTCTGGGTTTCCCTCGGAGAAATGCCCGTTACATTGCTCATCATGTCTAGACTCGGCGCAATGCTCTTCATCTTGGTGGCCCTGCCTCTCGCTTTCGTGCTGGCTCAGCGGCCGGGCGGCTTTGGGGGCGGTGGCGGGTTCCGCGCGGCGCCTCCGGCTGAGGCTGGTCATGATCGCGAGTGGGGCGTGGATCCTGATTTTGCTGAGGATCATTTCACTTTTGTAAGGCTTCAGCATAATGGGGACAAGGACGGCGGTTTTACGGATTACCCCAAGGCGGATCGCAATTTCACGCGCCGCCTTCAAGAACTTACCTCGATGGAGGTGAACCCCGTTTATAAGAACTTTGCGATCAATGATCCTGAGCTCTTTCAATATCCCTTCGCCTTCATGAGTGACATGCGAGAGGTCACTTTTAGTCAGGCTGAAGAAGAAGCTCTACGGACTTACCTAACGAACGGTGGCTTCATCATGGCGGATGACCAGTGGGGAGACAGTGCGTGGGAGTATGTCTCCGATGCTATGAAAGGTATCTTTCCTGACAAAGAGCCTGTAGAGCTCGATATCAATCACCGCATCTTCAGCGCTGTGTTTAACCTAAAGAAATTAGGCTACTTGCCGCAGATCCCGAGTCACGATGCGGCGAAACAGTGGATGGAAATGGGGTTAGACAATCATTACGAACCGAGCCGTAATGGAGACGAGGAAGAGGAGCGCAATACACCTCGCTTTCAAGCTTGGTTCGATGACAACGGACGTATGATGATGCTCGTCTGTCATAACAATGACATCGCAGATGGTTGGGAAGAAGAAAGCTACCAACCGTGGTTCTTTGAGAAGTATTCAGAGAAACTATGTTTCCCCCTTGGGATTAACATAGTCTTCTATGCATTGACTAACTAGATCAAGGTAGCTTCACGGCGACGACGTCGCCGCGGGAGTTGCGGGCGTAGAGGTGGCCTTCTGAGATGGCAGGAGGTGTCCAGCATTTGCCGCCGAGGATCTGTGTGCGGTAGTTGGGTGAGAAGCTATTGGGTGACGCGGGGGCGAAGATCAATTCGCCGCGGTCTGTGAGGACGACGAGTTTGTCGTTTGCGGCAATGATAGAACCCATGCCGACGCCTTTCTGCTCCCAGAGTGTCTCGCCAGTTTTCCAGGCGATGCATTTTAAAAGGCACTTGTCAGCGGTGGTGCCAGAGATTCCGTAGAGGTGCTCGCCGATGAGGACACAGGTGTTGAAATGGTTCTCCATGGCTTTGTTTCGCCAAACTTGCTTTGCGCCTTTGTCGCTGATGTTGAATAACGCGCAGCCGAAGCCATAGGCAGAGGAGAGGAACATTTCATTGCCAGCGGTGATGGGCTGGGCGGCGTTCACCTTGTACTTGGCCTTCCAGGGGATTTCCCAGAGAGCCTTGCCCGTGTCGGCAATCACGGCGCTGCACGATTCGGGACCAAAGATGATGAGCGCCTGGGTATTGCCTAACTGAATGGGCTCCGGTGTTGCGTAGGCGGCGTCTTCATCGCCACTCTGCCAGAGGGGTTTGCCTGTGGCTTTGTTCAAAGCGATGCCGTGGGTGCCCACATTGAGGAAGAGACGTTCCCCCTGGACGAGAGGTGCGCTGGTGAATCCCCAAGAGGGCTTCTTGAACTTGAGATCGGTGTGGAGGTCGAGTTGCCAATGGATCTTGCCGGAGGTGGCTTCGAATTTGAAGAAATGGCCGTGGCGTCCTAGCACGTAGACAGCGTCTCCGTCGATCGTCGCTGTCGCATTGGGGCCTCCATCGTAGAGGTAGGGCCAGACCTCGCTGTTCCAGGTGTGTTTCCACAAGGTCTTGCCGTTCTTCGCATCGAGGCAATAGACGGTGTCCCTATCATTGGCATTGCCGGTGAGGAAGAGCCGGCCTTCGTAGACCACGGGGCTTGAGAAGCCGGTGCCGACGTTGTTTTTCCAAAGGGGGCGGAGTGAGTCTTCTGGCCAAGAGCCGGAACTGGGTAAGACCTCCTTGCTGATGCCATTGCCTGCGGGGCCACGCCACTTGTACCAGGATTCGGCTGAAGCGGCGAGAGACGTGAGTAGGAGCAGGGTGAGAGTGAGCAGTTTCATCGGCAAGGTAAGTTCGGCTGGGTCACGATGGTCCGCCCGTGACCTGAGTCAAGATCCTGCCCGGGAGCAGAAACGGGTTGTTGAGGACATAGTAGCCGCTAGACTACTTTCATGCTAGGCCCAGTCCTGATGTTCGTATTCTTGGGGGCCATCGCGGGATTGATCCGCGCGTGCAGTGCCAGGTACCTGCATTTGGATTGGAAGCCGCCGTTTGATACCTACGAGACCTACGATCCAGAACTCGGTCGGTTGCGGCGTCCCTACCTGACATCCGAACCGGATGCGGCTTCGGGTGAGTTCCAAGCAGTCCTGCATCTCTCGACGACAGCGGTGTTTGCCTGGCCGGGGCTACGTTTCTTGGCAAGCAAGTTTCGCAACTTAGCGATCACGTTAGATACGGTGGAAGGGCCGAATGGGATTCAGTTGGCACTGGCTGCGGCCCGCGATGACTGGCGGCATTTTGGTCCAGACCAGGAAGCGATGGAGACGGTGGTCGATCCATTCACGCCTTTTGTCCTGAAGCTGTCAGGCCATGTGGAGAATCCGACGTTGGTCACTGCTCGAATCACGGTTGCCACGGTGGACGGTGATTGGCCCTTTGCCATCTTGGCGCGGAAGCTTACGGCGACGACGCGGTTGCATTTCTTTGTGGGGCCAGATCTGGGAGCGACTTGGGTCGGCTTTGATCCGGGCACTTCTGGCAGTTGTATTGCGGCAGGGATTCATGGCGATCAGATCATTGTGGAGCAAGATCAGGACAAGCGTGACCGTATCACCCCCTCGTTGGTTGTGTTTGGGAGTTTCTGGGAAAGGTCGCAACCGCCCAAGATGGAGACTAATGTTATTCCTGAAGAGTGTCGTTTGGTTGGCGCACGTGCGCAGGCCGACTTTGGCTTGCCTGGCACGGCGTCCTTTCAGTCCTTCAAACGCTTCTTGGGGTTTCGCGAACCGCTGAAGTTGCAGTATCAGCATGGTAATTTGGAGTTCGAGGGGAAGGATCTCAGTCGATTGCTCGTGCGGCATGTGTATGAGAACTTTGAGCGCCACTTGGAGGAGCGTCATCCCGAAATTAGTCTAGGCGAGGGAAAGGGGGCTCGTTGTGTGGTGGCTATTCCTAACACCTTCACTCTGGCGCAGGCGCAGGCCATGCGTGAGGTCGTGGCGGAGCTGGGTAAATTCGATGAGGTGCGCTGTCTAACGGAAGCTGAGGCCGTCTTCTTCTATCACCTCAGTCGCCTGCGTGAGGTGCCGACGGATCGGCCGCGTACGGTGATGGTCTTCGATATGGGAGGCTCGACGATGAATGCGACTATCTTGCGGTTCAAGGCACTGAACTTGGAAGGGCAGCGTAGGTACAAGGTCGATGTTCATGGGCGCATGGGCTATAGCATCGGCGGCGATGCCATCGATTATTATCTGATACAAGCACTCTGTCGTGCCTTGCGGACTGACTTCGGAGAAGTTTTCCGTAGTTTTGATCCCTTTGCGAAGGGACTGAGTCCTAGCGAACATGCGAGTCTTAAGCTTAAATGGAATCGTGCTGCGGGAGAGATCAAAGTTCGGCATGGGGCAATGATGGCGAAACAAGAGAGGTTGTCTGCGAATGAGGCATTGCTAGATATTATCAATGATAACGTGCTTCAGGACTGCCTGGAAGGGCTTCAGGTGAAGGAACATTTCCGAAGACTCTTCGAAACGAATGCTCCGTGGCCCGAGCACCCGTTGCATTCGCAGCCCGAGCTGCTGCAGGGAGTATTTATACCCATGGATGAACTGGTGCGTGAGGTCGTCAGATCAAGCTCTGAGATGGATCTCGATGCGGTCATCTATTCGGGACGCAGTTGCCGTTTCCCGTCGATTACAGATCGGGTGCGCGATGCCCTGCGCAAAGAAGGGAAATCTCCTCGAGAGATTTTGTTGCCTGATCACGATTTGAAGTCGGCGGTCGCGCGCGGTTGTTGCTGGTATGGACTCAATCACACAGGAATCCTTGTGAGCGCGTCGACAACGGCGGCGGCCTATGGCTTTCGGCACACTCCGGAGATTGGGCGGCCTGACTTTGTGAATCTTGTCCCTAACGGTACACGGTTTGAACCTCGGCCTGGTGATGATACCGTTGATACGGTGCTTGGCGAGGAAGCTTTGCTGCCACCGAGTGACTTTGCTTTCGATAATCGGCAAGTGGTCTTCTTTCAGGTCATGGGGAGCACGAAATCGCCGTTCACTGAGGGGCAACGGCATCGAGTGACTCCGTTATTGGCGTTGCCGGTTAGGGATCGGGTGACGAGTGTCCGCATGCTGCTTCGTGAGACAGATACGAGCACCCATACCCTGACGTTTGTGCAGGAGCCCGATCTTACTCGCCCCGGAGACCTGGAATCGTTGTCGTTGCGCGAGCATGTTGATGAACATTTCTATTGGTTCATGGGGAGGGCTCATCATGATCTTCGCTAAGATGATTAGCCGAAATTCTAGCATCCTACTGGGATCGATGATGGCGCTGTCTTCCGGTATGGCGACCGATGTCGTCTGGAAGTTGCCATCTGGGAATCATGGGCACGGGAGTCTCCATGGATCGCCAATTCTATTTTGAGTTGGGTCGGTTTAGCTCGGGGTTCTCGCCGACGGCGTCGAACTTTGGTGAATGGTCGTCTTCGTGGACGCTATTGGATCGGCGGCGATATGCCCCAGGAGATGAGTCTGTGATTGAAGGGCGCGTGTTAGAAGAATTTCCGGAAGGCGATCCTGCCGATGCGTGGCATTCAATGTAGATGACCCCACGCGCGAATGGGCGCTGCTTTCGGATAGTAGCTGGACGTGGCCTAGCTCGACCGGAGGAAACAGTGTTTCATGGAACGTCTCGTAAGCCTCGGTTGCGTTGTTAGGGCAATGAAGTGGGGTAGTTCTTACAACGGATCCTGTGACCACGCCGCAGGAGTGGAAGGCTTCTCGATTTGTGGCTCCAGCTCTGCTGAATAATCCTCTAATTAGTGCCTGAGCGGGAACGACGCAGCGCTTGGTCTGTCGGGGGCAGGGGCGCATAGCGCCAATTGAATCTTCAGACATCGCGAACGGTTTAGTGCCATGAATCCCCTAGTAGAACGGTTCTAGCGTTTTGTTATGACGGATTATTCGACGAAGTAACTCTTCATGAGACGACGATTCGACGTCCAAATTGGGCTAGGCCAAATTCCCATCGAGAACGTTTCCATTCCTTTCAATAGCCGTGATGAATTGCCTCCAGTTCTCGCCGGGCTGCAGTGGGTTTTCAAAACTCCCGAGATCAATGAGCAAATTTTTGCGCTGCTCGAACGCAAGATTGTTGGAGATAAGCAGGAGACCGGCCGCCCTGGGATGG
>CALLLI010000214.1 GCA_938082635.1 uncultured Verrucomicrobiales bacterium | reverse complement strand
CCCGTTTCGTGGAGGAACAGATCGCTGGCGATACGCTCTTCCCGGTGGATCCACAGGCCACGGCAGCGCTTGGCTTTCTCGCCGCAGGGCCGTGGGATCACACCTTGATGGTGACCGTGCGCGAAGATACGGTCGATCATCGCAGCGCGCAGAACCTGGATCGCGATCTCATGGTGACCACGGTAATGGGCACCTTTCAAAGTCTCACGGTCCACTGCGCTCGCTGTCATGATCACAAGTTCGATCCCATCACGCAGCGCGAATACTACGCGCTTCAGGCGGTGTTCGCAGGCGTGGATCGCGCAGATCGGCCGCTCGATAGCGACCCGACTACGCAGGCGGAACGTTCCCGATTACTTGCCAGAAAGCAGGCATTGCAACAGCGGGAGGTGGCGTTGTTAGAAGAACTCACTTCACCGCCCGTGACAAAACAAGTGGCGGATTGGGAACGGGCATGGGCTGAACGTGAGGACGCGTGGGTGCCGTTTGAGATTGTCAAAATGGTTTCTACAGGGGGAGCCACCCTCACCCGGCAAGCAGATGGTTCGTGGTTTACCAGTGGCACTCGGCCCCAAAGCGATTCCTACATCGTGACCGCCCGTCGACCGGCGGGAACGATGAGCGCGCTACGACTCGAGGTGCTGCCTGATGACCGGCTGCCCCAAGGTGGTCCTGGTCGCTGGGATAATGGCAACTTTCATCTCACCGAGATCCGCGCCTCGGCGACCCTGCCAGAGTCAGGCGCGAGCGCGACGGCGCTGGTGATAAGCCGCGCCACTGCCGACCACGATGAGGGCGCCACGATATCCGCAGCACAGGCGATCGATGGCAACGACAAGTCACACTGGGGCGTGCACCCACGCTACGGCGAGCCGCATGAAGCCGTTTTCGAATTTGCCGAGCCGGCCGTGTATCCAGACGGCACGACGTTCACCGTGGCACTCGAGTTTCAAGACGGCGTGACCGGTCATGGGATTGGGCGATTTCGCCTTTCCGCCAGTGACGCCAAGCTCGATTCCGTAGCCGCGCTCGCCCCCTTACCGACCGAGCTGGTGGAAATCTTGCGCGTGCCCGCGACCGAACGAACGGCTGCTCAACGTCAAGAATTGGTACTAGCAGTGTTGCGGATGGAGAATGAACAAGCACTCGCAGCCTTGCCTCCGCCAAGGTTTGTCTACGCCGTGACGCGAGACTTTCCACCGGACGGCCCGAACTTCAAGCCATCGCCTCAACCACGACCAATTCATTTGTTAGAGCGCGGTGAACTTAGCAAGCCGGGTGAGCTTGTCGGTCCGGGCACGGTGGCTTGTGTGCCTGGAATGCCGGGCGAACTCGTCATCGACAACGCTAATGACGAATCACAACGCCGCGCCGCGCTCGCTCGCTGGCTCACGGATTCACGAAACGTGCTGACCTGGCGCAGCATTGTGAACCGCGTTTGGCATTACCACTTTGGTCGCGGCCTATGCGACTCGCCGAATGACTTTGGCAAGATGGGCGGCGCGCCGAGCCACCCTGAATTGCTCGATTGGCTCGCCGTTTGGTTTCGTGACGAGGCGAAAGGTTCGCTCAAAGCGCTACATCGCTTGATCGTCACCAGCGAAACCTGGAGGCAGTCGACACTCACAGATCACGGAGCCACCAGCGATGGCGACAACCGATTGCTCTGGCGGCAGAATCGGCGGCGCCTGTCCGGCGAGCAGTTGAGGGATACGATGTTAGTCTTAGGCAATCGTCTCGATCTCACTATGGGCGGCCCCTCCGTGGTGCAATTCATCCACCGGAGCGATGCGACCTTTATGCCGGGTGGGAATCCGGCCTTTCTCGACTACGAACACTTTGATCCCGACTCTCCGGCGGCGCGTCGGCGTGCGATCTACCGCTTTCTGTTTCGGACGGTTCCTGATCCGCTGATGGATGCGCTCGATTGCCCTGATGGTGGTGACTTCACGCCTGTACGCAATGTTTCCACCACCCCGCTGCAAGCCTTTGCGATGTTGAATGATACTTTCCTCATTCGTCAATGCGAACACATCGCTGAGCGCCTTGCCGCCACTGAGCAGTCTACTATCAATCAAGTCGAATCGGCTTACCAACTCATTTTACTGCGCGGCGCACAAGCAGACGAACGGGCGAAGTTGGCCGAGTACGCAGGGCGTCATGGTCTCGCCAACGCCTGTCAACTGCTCCTCAACAGCAACGAATTTCTCCACCTCGACTAGCATTGTGAAGCATCCCACTCTCCAACGTCGTGAGTTTCTCGGCCATCTCGGTTCCGGTCTCAGTGGCATCGCCTTGGCTTCGCTCATGCAGCGTGAAACCATGGGTGCCACTCCGCCACCATTCGCGCCGAAGGCGAAGCGCGTCATTCAGCTATTCATGAACGGCGGCGCGAGCCAGTGCGACCTGTTCGACTACAAACCTCAACTCATCGCGCGGCACGGACAGAAGTTCGACCCCGGCGCAGGTGTGCGTGTCGAGGCTAGCATTAGTACGCCAGGCGCCTTGATGAAGAGCCCGTTCCAATGGGCGCAGCATGGGCAGAGCGGCCGTTGGGTCAGCAGTGCGCTGCCGCATCTCGCGAAGCATGTCGATGAGATGGCGTTCCTCATGGCGATGCAATCGGTGTCGAATGTTCACGGCCCTGCTTCCTACCTGCAGACTAGCGGATTCCTGCCTCCAGGCTACCCAAGTGCCGGTGCGTGGATTTCCTATGCTCTGGGTAGTCTGGCCGACAATGTGCCCGCCTTCGTCGCTCTGCCAGATGCCAAGGGGCTACCTTACAATGGTCGCAGCGCGTTCACCGCCGGATTCTTGCCTGCGAATCATCAAGGCACGGTGATCAACACCTCCGCTCCGCAGCCGATCACGCACCTGCGACCGCCCGCAAGCGCGACTCAGATTACGCCAACAAGCCGTCGCGAAGGCCTCAAGTTGTTAGGCGAAATGAACACCGCGCACGCGGCACAACGACCAGGCGATTCACAGCTCCGTGCCCGCATGGAAAGTTACGAACTCGCCGCGCGCTTTCAGTTGGCCGCACCGGAATTGCTCGATCTTTCTGGCGAAACAGCGGCAACGAAGAAACTTTACGGAGTCGACGAACCGCAGACCTCGGACTTTGGCAAACGTTGCCTGATGGCGCGACGCATGGCCGAACGCGGCGTGCGCTTTGTGCAAGTGTGGAGCGGTCAAGGCGGGGGATCGGACAATTGGGACAATCACGGCAACATTGCTAGTGAGCTCAGCGTGGCAGCCGGCAGAATGGATCGCCCTGCCGCAGGCATACTCACCGACCTGAAAGAGCGCGGCCTGCTCGACGATACCCTTCTAGTGTGGACCACGGAGTTTGGCCGCATGCCATTCAGTCAGGGCGGCACCGGTCGTGATCACAATGGCGGGACCTTTGTCTCATGGTTCGCCGGTGCTGGCGTGAAGCCCGGCACCGCCCACGGCCAGAGCGACGAGTGGTCGTGGAAAGCCGCAGAAGAGGTGACCACGAGTTACGATTTCCACGCCACGATTCTGCATCTGCTCGGCATCGATCACGAGGAACTTACTTTCCGCCACGGCGGCATTGATCGGCGTCTTACCGATGTGCACGGCAACATCGTGAAGAGCATTCTTATGTGATGAACGCGATTGCGCCCTCTTGCAAACCATAACGATTCTCTCCTTCACCCTCCTAGTTGCCTCGATCGCATGGATCGGCGGGCAGCATGCTCTCGGAGAGGAAGCGGGCGAGAATTATCCGCGTATCGCCACGGCAGCCGAACACGGGTCGTTCAAACCTTTGCAGCGCCCCGATGTTCCAGAGACCACCAACAGCACCTGGATCACCTCACCGATTGACGCCTTCATTCTTGAAAAACTCGAAGGGGCCAAGCTGCGTCCCGCCGCGATGGCGACGAAAGAAGCGCTGTTGCGACGCATGTCTTTCGATCTCATCGGCCTGCCGCCGACTCCCGAGGAGATCAGAACTTTTACCAGGGACACTCGCTCGGAGGCTTATGCGGAGCTGGTCGATCGATGGTTGGAATCGCGCGCCTACGGCGAGCGCTGGGCGCGGCACTGGCTCGACATTGTGCGCTTCGCGGACTCCGGCGGCTACGAGACGGACATCTTCTACGAGCAGGCCTGGCACTATCGCGACTATGTCATCCGCAGTTTCAACGAGTACAAACCTTACGATCAATTTCTGTTAGAACAAGTCGCCGACGATGAACTCTGGCTGGACCAAGGCGAGGCGATGCAAGACGCCGTGGCCGTGTGGACACTCGGGCAGTGGCCTAACGCCTTCGATGATTTCCCAGAGAAACTCGCGTATGTTCGTCGCACCGATCAGGTCGTGACCTTCAGCGAGTCAATGCTAGGGCTTAGCGTCGGTTGTGCCAACTGCCATCAACACAAGTACGACCCAATCAGCCAGCGCGACTACTTTGGCCTCGAAGCGGTCTTCGCCGCCACCGAGACCTGGGACAAGAACCGCAATCGCAAGCATTTGGGAAAGGGTGAGACTTCGAGCTATCGTATTCTGCGCTATCCGCCAGACTAAGCACCCTTTCGTGATAGCCTGCAGACAGTCTATTATGACTACGGAGAAGTTGTGGGGAACATCATCTCGTGAGGGGTTCAAGAACCGAATAACATGAAAAACAAGTTCACTCGACGTAGATTCGTTCGGAAGGCGACGACCGGTTCGGTTGCCATGACCTGGCTAGGCTCGCGCCAAGCTCCCATGGCGTTCGGCCAAAAGACCGCCAATCCGGCCCTGCTCGGAGGCGCGCCCGTGCATCGTGGTGGCTGGCCGAACTGGCCGAACTGGCCGAACTGGCTGGAAGCATGGAAACCCGCAGTGATCAACGTCTTGCGCAGTGGCAAATGGTGGTGCGGTCGCGGAGGTCACGTGGCGGAGTTCGAGACGGAATACGCGAAACTGCTCGGAGCCAAACGCTGTCTGGCCACGGCGAGCGGCACGACCGCCCTGCAGGTCAGCTTGCACGTCATGGATGTGGATGCTGGCGACGAAGTCATCGTCTCCCCTTACACTTTCGTTGCCACCTACAACGCCATTCTGAATTGCAAAGCCTTGCCCGTGTTCGCCGACACCGATCCGGCCACGCTCACCATGGACCCGACTTCGATCGAAAGCCGGATCACCGAACGCACGCGCGCTATCCTGCCGGTGCATATCTTCGGCATGCCATGCGACATGGACCCTATCAATGCCATTGCTGGCAAACACAATTTCGCCGTGATCGAGGATGCTTGTCAGGCTTGGTTAGCGGAGTACAAAGGCCGCAAGTGTGGCACACTCGGAGACCTGGCCTGTTTCAGTTTCCAGAACTCCAAGCACATTCCCGCCGGTGGAGGCGGCGCCGTCACCGGCAACAGCGATGACCTGCTGGACCGATGCCACGCCTTCCACAACATCGGGCTCGCCACCGACAGTTTCAAGGGCGAGAAGCAGTTCTTCACGCGCAGCTGCAACTACCGAATGCTGCAATTCCAAGCCGTGATTCTGATGCAGCAGATCGACAAGCTCGTGCGCGAAATGGCACGCCGTCGGGAGAACGCGGACTACTTGGGCGTCCAGCTGAAACAGATTCCCGGCATTCAGCCTGCGCGCTTGCCGGAAAACAGCCAGGCCGTTTGGCATCTCTATCCACTCCGATACGACGCGAAACAGTTCAACGGGTTGGCTCGCGACAAGTTCCTACAAGCGCTCAACGCAGAAGGCATCCCCTGTTCGAGCGTCTATCATGAACAGTATTTCGACGGCCTCCTCGACGAAGCGATCCAGTCGCGCGGATTCAAGCGTCTCTTCAGCGTCGAACGGCTGAAAGCGTATCGCGAGAGCTTCCAAGAATTGAAAGGCAACCAACAGGTCTGCGCGACGACGGTGGCAATTCCCCAGAACCTGCTCCTAGCAGAACGCCAGGACTTAGATCATATCGCCGAAGCGGTTCGGAGGATTCAAACGCACAGCGGGATGCTGGCAAAGGGCGCGGAATAAATAGGCAGGTGCCAAACGAATAATGTCTCGTTAAATTCAACTCCTAAGATCAGATGCTAACAATCTCAGATACCAAATGCGCGCATAACTGCTCGGGCTTCCTTCGCCGGGATTTCCTGCGGATCGGTGCGCTCGGCATGGCTGGTCTGTCCCTCCCGAATCTGCTGCGGGCGCGCTCCGACTCAAGCTCACCACTGCACAACGTCGTCCGAGATCGGTCCGTCGTCTTCCTGTTCCTTCACGGTGGCCCGTCCCACATCGAATCGTTTGATCCTAAGATGGACGCGCCGTCTGAGATCCGCTCGATCTTCGGCGAAGTGAAGACGAAGCTCCCTGGCGTCACGTTCGGATCGCACTTTCCGCAAATGGCGGCGCGTGCGGATCGCATCTCGGTCGTACGCTCCTACGGTTCTGGCAACTCCGGCCACACATATGAAAAGGTTGCCAGCGGCGACAACGCGACCAAGGCCGCGATGGGTGCCATCTATTCGCGCATTGCCGGAGCGAATGACCCGGCGAGTGGCGTCCCTAACAACGTGGTGATCCTGCCTGAGGCAGTCGACGCGAAATTGAAATTGGGCAGCAACTTCGAAACCAGCGCGCTGCCATCGCTTACCGATCCGGGCGGGCTTGGGAGTGGACACCTCGCGTTCGATCCGAAAGGCGGAGGCGAATTGAAAGAGAGCATGGAGCTGAGGCTGCCGCGCGAACGTTTTGACGATCGTCGAGGTCTGTTAGCCAGTCTTGATAAACTCAAACGCTTTGCTTATGAAGGTGGTGGTCTAGCAGGGGTCGATCGCTTTCAACAGCAAGCCTTTGACGTCATCACCGACGGCGTCGCCGATGCCTTCGACTTGTCGAAGGAAGACCCGCGCACGATTGCTCGGTATGACACTAGCAAGTTGTTTGATCTCAGTGAGGTGACTCGCTGGGGCGACATGAAACGGGCATCAAACCTCTTGGGTAAGCAGATGCTGATGGCGCGACGGCTGTGTGAGGCCGGCTGCGGATTCGTTACCGTCAGCGACTGTGGTTGGGATCACCATAGCAATAGCAACAGCCCGAAAGGACTCGGCGGTTTCGCTCTGCTAGGGCCACAAGTGGATCATGCGGTATCGGCGTTCATCGACGATGTCCGGGTGCGAGGACTCGAAGACAAGATCCTGTTAGTCATTACCGGGGAGATGGGGCGCACACCGCGCATCAACAACAACGGCGGGCGCGACCATTACGGCGAGCTGACACCGCTGGTGTTCTTCGGCGGAGGCTTGAAGATGGGACAGGTCATCGGCGAGTCTGATAAACATGCCACCCGCGCCACGACCACGCCCTACCGCCCACCGAACATGATGGCGACGATCATGCACCAGCTGTTTGATGTCGGCCAGCTACGCCTCGATGTGAGTCTCCCGGGCGAACTTAAGAAAGCGATCACCGATGTCGACCCCATCCTCGGGTTGGTGTGAGGACATCTTTCCCCTGAGCAGCAGCGGTTCGCCCGCTCAGCTGGTTCTAGAATAAGATTCCTTCATCTCTTTGTGAGTGAAAACCTCCCGAAATGTTGATAGATGTTCTTCAAATACCGATCTTATTCCATAAGCCCAGCCATGAAACGGATACTCAATAGAACCCTATTCCACTCGCTTGCCTTCATTGGCATCAGTTCCTCACTTCTTGCCGATCCCATCGATTTGAGTCCAGATGGTCTGTCCGATCCGGTGAGTACGATCACGTTTGATGAAGTCGACATCGCAGATACGGCACCAGTATCTGCGGAGTTCGCCGCCCTTGGAGCCACCTTCTTGCCCAACCTCAACTATCGCACCGCCGATCATCCCGATTGGCAGAATGTCGAGGGCCCCAACCTCCGCACGGGCGAGCCCGAAGTGAATCCCTTCTCGATCAAGTTCGAGAGTGTGCTAGCCTCGGCGGCCGTCACGTTGATCGCCCAGCCTCCCACCCTAGCGACCATCACGGCTCGGCTGAACGGGGAAGATGTCGAGTCGATCGAGACCACCATTTCGATCGACAATCCTGACAATTATTTCGGATTTACTAACATTGCCTTTGATGAGATTGAGGTCGACTATAGCTTGGACACACGATTGCGCGTCGATAATATTCAACTCGGAGAACCGGCGGAAGGATTTGGGGGCCGTTTCGCGATCACCGACGTGGCTCGCGGCGCCGATGGTATCGTGGATCTCGCCTGGCAATCCATCCCTGGGGAGTTGTACGATGTGGAGACGTCCGGAAATCTAACTTTTGAATCCTGGCAGCCCTCCATGCTCGCCATCCTCGGGGAACCTGACCCTGCCATTACTACCTCCATCACTGTACAAGGTCCGGCCGATGCGGCCATGCGCTACTTCCGTGTCCGCAGATTGGTAAAGCCACCGTTTCTCGAAACCAGTTTCGAAGAAGGCATGGGCGAATGGACGGTGAGCGGAGACGGCACGCAGTGGGAATTCGGCACGCCAACCTCGGGGCCAGGCGCAGCGAACACCGGGACTGGCGTTGCCGCCACGGGGCTCGCCGGAGATTACATTGATGGCACAGCCGTCCAACTCCGCACGCCTGTCATTGATCCCGGTGAGACACAGCGGGTGCAACTGGAGTTCGCCTACTACCTCGAAGCTGCCGCAGGCGATGGCGGCCAGATCAGCCTCTTGGCAGCCGATGGCACGCTCCTCGAGAACCTTGAGGGACTCTATCTCGGAGGAGAAGGCAACACCACAGAGTGGACCGACGTGAAACTCAGGCTCCCCAAACTTGAGCCCGCTCGCCCTTTCATGGTACAGTTCGCATTCTTGTCCGTGGAAGGCGGCAATCCTAACAACGGCACCGGTTGGCTCATCGATGATGTTAGGATCTCAAAATGATCTGCAGCAAGTGGGCTGAAACTACCGCTTTGAAACATCTGCTGGCATCCTCAAGACGCGGGCTATGTTAGCCAAAGAACCCGATGAACAGGCTGTGGAGATGTACTCGACCTGGACAAGGTCTTGGGCTGCCTGGATGCCAGATGGAGCTTTCCTTGAAAAAGAGGGGACGAATAGTCTAATGGCTTTCAAATGATGCATGCTCCCTAGCATCTTGCGCTTGGACTGGTTCTGCTAGGCGTGACGTTTGCGGACGACAAGGAGTCCGGTTCGGTCCCAGAAGAGCGCCCGGCCATTCGCCCACCTTCGGCGCTCCATGGCTGGGCCGATTGGGAACGCGGCAAGAAGATCTTTGACAAGATCAACGTCCCGCCTGCGCCGGTGCTGTCGCCCGAAGAGGAGCAGGCGACTTTCAAACTCGCGCCGGGCTACCGCGTCGAGTTGGTCGCTGCCGAGCCGATGGTGGCCAATCCAATCTTCTTCGAGTTCGACGCGGACGGCAGGATCTGGGCGCTGGAATACCGCGGCTACATGCGCGACCTCGAAGGCCGAGGCGAAGGCGATCCGATCTGCAAATTGGTCATACTGGAAGACACGGACGAAGACGGCAAGGCGGACAAGCAGATCGTTTACCTCGAAGGTCTCGTGATGCCGCGCAGTTTTGCGTTCGTCGAGGGTGATGTTTTGTTAGCTGAACCGCCAAACCTGTGGTATTGCCAGGACCTGGACGGCGACTCACGCTGCGACAAGAGGACCAAAGTGGGTAACTATGGCGTCGCGGGGAACCCGCAGCACACCGCGAACGGCTTGCGACGCGGGATCGACAACTGGCTGCATTCTGCCGATTGGGGTAAGCGGCACCAGTTTCGCGATGGCCAGTTGATCGAACAAGACACGATTCATCGTGGGCAGTTCGGTGTCAGCTTCGATGACTTCGGGCGCTTCTTCACCTGCCACGAGAGCAATGCGGCGACCGCCGATTTCATCCCGGCGGAATACTTGCTGTGTAACCCTAAGCTGATTTCTCTCCTGAGGAAGCGCAACGCCGATGCGTTAGGCGTTCACATTTCGATCGCCCGCAACGCCCAGGTGGTCTTCCTCATTCGGCCAACGCCCCAGATCACACTCGGCGGGCTTGAGCTGCGAGACGACGGAACGCTCCGTACTTACACGATCGTTGCCGGCACCTGTGTTTATCGCGGTGACCAGTTCCTAGAAGACGCACGCGGAAACCTCTTTGTGCCCGAGGCCGGCGGGCATTTGGTCGGACGTCTCAAACTCGAAGGTTCCGGACTAACATTCGACGACAAGCGATTCTATCCAGACGATCAGGAATTGATCGCGTCGACCGATGAGCGGTTCCGTCCTCTCAATGCCCGCACCGGTCCTGACGGAGCGCTCTACATTGCTGACATGTACCACGGCATCATCGAACACGTCATCTTCATGGTGCCCTGGGTAGCTGATCAGATTAAGGCGAGGAAGCTTGAAGAGGGCAATGACCTTGGGCGGATCTGGCGGATCGTCTATGAAGACAATCCCATCTCCCGCAAGGCACCCCAACTTTCGGCGGCACCGGTCGAGCAATTGATCGCTGCGTTAGACCATCCAAACGGCTGGTGGCGGGACACGGCACAGCGACTGTTGGTGGACGGTGGCGACGCCTCGGCGATTCCGCTCTTGAAAGAATTCACCCGCGAAGGCAAGACGCACCTCGGCCGCATGCATGCGCTGTGGGCGCTCGCGGGCATGGGCGCACTCGTTTGGGACACGGCGAGGGTAGCCCTAGCCGATCCCCATGAATACGTCCGCGCCACGGCATTGCGCGGCATTGCGCGGCATTGCGCGGCATGGAGCCGCTGTTGACGCCTGAGCGAGAAGCGGACTTCTTCGATGCGCTCACCGAAATCCATGTCGCCAATGATACGGAGATTGTTCGGCAACAGGCGCTCCTTTCACTTGGAGAACTGCCTTCCCTTACGGAAGCTTATTTCCAGATGATGCGCGAGCTTCTGCTGTCGCACAACCATCCACTCGCGAGCACCGCAGCGCTCTCTTCGCTAAACGGACGCGAACTCGAATTCCTCCAGCACATTCATGACCAGGACGAGAAGCCGCAGGTGCAGAAGTTCCTTTCTGATCTTGCGAAGCTGGTCGTCATCGAAAGCAAACCCAAGCGTGTGGCGCAACTCCTCAAGATCGGCGAGGAAGGAGGAGCATGGGCTAACATGATTGCCGACGCGCTGATCGCGGAGCAGTCGGAGGGGAATCCTGTCACACTCGCAGAAGAACCCAAGCTAGTCACACAACTCTCTAGCTCTTACAATGTCGCTGAGAAGGAGAAGGCGATGCAATTGCGCGGGCGATTGACCTGACCCGGCAACACGCCATGGCGCGTCGCGCAGGTTGATTTGCAACCTCTCACGTCGGAGCAGGCCGAAATGGCCAAACTCGGCAGCACGAAGTACGCCCAATTCTGTGCCAGTTGCCACCAGCCGCACGGTGGCGGTGCGCCGGGATTGGCGCCACCGCTCGGCGGTAGCGAATGGGTCAGCGGTTCGCCCGAAAGGCTGGCCAAGATCGTCCTCCACGGTCTGATGGGGCCGATCAAAGTGCGGGACAAGGAGTGGGACCTCCACATGCCCGGGCTCGGGTTCGGTGGCGCGATCGACGACCAGGAGATCGCCGCGATCCTGACATTCATTCGGCGGGCGTGGGGAAACCACGCGGATCCTGTGGCGACCTCCGTGGTTTCCAAGACGAGGGCGGCTGCTGCTGATCGAAAGTTTCCGTGGACTGCGCAAGAACTTGGAGGTTCCGGGATCGATGAGAAAAGCGCGGATCTTAACATCGTCAAAAGCAAGGCAGATGGCACTATCATCCTCACCGCGAAACTCGCGACAGTCCTCGCAATTAAACTTCGTTGCCACGAGGATCTCGATATCCTCGGTCCATGGGTCGTTCAAAGCGATGCCGCCCTCTGGCACCTGCAAGCCCTCGCGAGCGGACTCTACCAGGTCCAACTCCTCCACGCCTGCGACGACAAGAACGCTGGCAACGAATTCGTGGTCGAGACGGACATTTCGCAACTGAAAGGGAAGATCGGCAGCACGGGTGGTTTCGATCAGTTCAAGGAAGTCGAGATCGGAGCCGTGGACTTGAAAGAGGGTACCAATCGCTTGCTAATGCGTCCGGCTGGTACCCTAACAGGAGAGCTTGTCGACCTGCGCGAGATCCTCCTTAGACCGATCGGCGAGGCGGGAGGAATACGGTAAGAACCAAGCTCCGGTCTTCCTGGCGGATGCAGGGGCAAGAGCCAGCGTTGATTGAAGATTGCCTGCTTCCGAGTGTCCCTTTAATCTTTGATATGCGCACATCCAACCATTCCACGTCCCGACGAAGACTTCTCAAGACCCTACCGTTTGCGTCTATCGGGCTGGGTTCCGCTTTGCCTGAATTTGTACACGGTCAGGAGCCGCCGACAGACAAACCCCAATCAGCTCTCCAGAGCCGAGTGAAGTCGATCGACGTCACGCTACGGCGAAGAAGGCCCAATCCGGATCCGATTCGCGATGCGCTGCAATCTCTACCAGGCGTCGGTAATGTTGTCGTCACCATCACGTCCGACGAGGGTATCACCGGGCAAGGTGACATAGGCTATGGCCGCATCGCCGGTGGTCTTGATGCGTTGAAGGCGTTGATCGAACACGAACTCACTCCCATCGTCCAGGGTACCCGTCTCTCACACATTCGTCAGACGCATGAAGCGATGCGCAAGGAAACCGACTATCATGGGACACAAGGTTTGGCGACGCTTGGCATCGCCGCCGTCGACACCGCGCTTTGGGATTGTCTGGGAAAGACACTGAATGTTCCGTGTTGGCAGATCTGGGGAGGCTGCCACGGTTCCATTCCCGCCTACGGCATGTTGGGTTGGATCAACTACACCGAGGATCAACTCAAGGAGCGTTGCGAGCAGGCCTTGGCGCAGGGCTATCGAGCCCTCAAATTGAAGGTCGGATTTCCGTCATTGAAAGAAGACGTCAAGCGGATCGAATTTGTGCGCAAGATCATTGGTGACGATGTGAGGCTGATGGTGGATGCCAACCAGGTGTTGACCGTAGGCGAAGCGATCATGCGAGGCCGAGTGTTTGAAGAACTGGGTTGCTGGTGGTTTGAAGAACCGATACCTGCACATGACCTGGAGGGTTATCGCCGTATCAACGAGGAGATCGGTATTCAACTGGCCACAGGTGAGAATCTGTTCAGTCCTCAAGACTTCGGCCGCTTTATTCGGCACAACGCTGTTGATATCGTGCAGCCGGATCTTCGACGCAGCGGTGGCCCCACGGCTCTGCTAGAAATCGGCCACCTCTCTAACGCTTACAACATTCCTTATGCATCGCACGGAGGCGGTGCTGCACACATGAACGTGATGGCGTGCCTGCCCAACGTGATCTACGTGGAAACCGGCGGGACAGACCACCTGGTGGACGGTCGACTAAAGCTCCCTCAAGGGCCCGGATTCAGCTGGGATTAGACAACTCGGCTCATTAGGAGCTTCTTCAGTATCTGCTAGAAAAGCTTTGTTGCCGATTAGCCAGCCGCGTTCTTTGCCGAAATAGCCTCGTCATCTCGTTTCCACTTGCGGCCGGTCGACCTGTTGCGGGCTGGCGAGATAGCGGAGCAAGTCGCGCACCTGTTCGTCGTTGAAGGAGGCAAGCATTCCCTCTGGCATCATGGATGTGTTAGAAGTGTGGATCTCAGCGACGTCACTGAGGTCCACACGCATGCGCGTCTCCTGCATGCGCAAGGCGAGGAACTTGTCGTTCTGGTGAACAATGAAGCAGCCGAAGAACTTGCCGATCTTCGTTAGGACTGTCGTCAATCGAAAGGCTTCATAAATGGTAGCGTTAGGGCCAATCAGGTTGCTCAAGACGTAGTCGGTGTCCTGGCGTCCCGAGCCGGTGAGGTCTGGGCCCAGGTCGTTTCCTTCGCCGAAGAGCACGTGACACGTGGCGCAGGTTTCTTCAAAGAGGACTCGTCCGGCGCGAGCGTCATCCGTTTCCAGATAATTTGGGGTCATCTTGCTATTCAGATGGCCCAACTGGACGGCCTTCTGAATAGTGCTCGCATCGTCCTTCCACAGCGCCGTGATGCGTTTCGTGGTTGGCCGCGTTCGTCGAAGGCATCGAGCGCGCCGCCAAGGAGGTCGAGGCGAACCGCTTCGATCGGTGTGCGAGCGACCGCACTGAAGACCTCCTCAATGTCGGGGTGCTCTTCATCGAGAGCCCGACGTGCGATGTAGCGCCGCAGTAATGGAATCTTGGCACTGGAAGCCAGACGGAGGGCTGCTTCTCGATCCGCTACGACCAAGGGCTCAATGCCATACCAGATCATCAACGGAAGATGCGGGTCCTGGGCGTCGCTCCCATGAGAGGCTAACCCTTTGGCGATCTCCATGCGATCCGGAAGCTTAAAACGTTGGAGCGCACTTGCCAGAGCGAGCCGGACTTTCGGCGACGAATCCTCTTTGGCGAGCCGAGCCATCGCCGCGAGCGCGGCCTGACTTGGCTGCTTCTTCTCGTCCACGAGGAAACGGATCGCCCATCGGCGCACGTGCTGGCTTGAATGATCGAGAAGTTCCACTAGAGCGCCCTCGTCGAAGGCTCCGGTGACAAAGAGCGTCCAGAGCGCGCGTAGCTGATGCGTCTCGTCTTGGGACTTTTCAAAGACTTCACGTAGCCGGCCTTGTGCGCCGCTCAAGTCTTGTCCCGCTGCAGCCCTCTCGTGGAGGATTCGCCGAGCGTGACGAGTGAACCACGCGTTCTGGTGGACGTGGAGATCAGCGATTTCGAGTTCTGACAATTGCTTCAAATCGACGGTTCGCTTTTCTGGTTGTCCGTAGACGACCTTGCAGAGGCGGCCGCTGCTACGATGGCTGCCGTCGCTGTCATGACACTCACCGAACTCGTGCCAGTCGGAAACGTAGACGTCGCCATCTGGACCATACTTGATCGTGAGGCCACGAAATGAGGGATCGTTGCCAAACAGAAAGTCATCGGAATGAACGCCGTTGTAAGTGGATTTGTTAGGTAGCAACCGGTCGTTGTTGACGCGGTTGCCTTGAAGATTGTTCGTGAAGAACGTGCCGGGGTAATTCCGGTACCGTTGTAGCGTAGTGTCCAGAAATTCGGTTGCGACATGAATTGCTGACTTTCAATCGGTTGCGGAATCGAAGGGAAGAGATCTCGATCTGTAGTTCTGCTTCGAAACCGCAGAAATCTGAAATAGATGTATTCAGGCTGATGCTGGTATCTATGGCTGGGTGAACCAGTAACAGGAGCATATGATCGACTACTTGCAGGACGAGATTTGAGGTCTGAAGCATTGAACCTGAGTTCGCTCTATCAGGTTAAGGGAGCGTTGAATGTCGCGGGCGTTTGGGTGGGTTGTTTCGTTACCGATACCGGTAGGCAGAATGATACCAGGCGATTTGAATTTCCGGACACAACGGGATCTTAAAGAGATCCTAGAGAGTGCAGGAGTGAAGACAGTGCGCCTTCCGGCGCGGTCTCCCAATTTGAAGGGCTATGCTTCATAATGCACCTCATGGGTTCTTTGTTACTGGAATTGGTTTTTTCGGGTTTTTAGCGGATTTTTGAGTCCTTGCATCTTGCGGATATTTGGGCCCGGGGGTTCGTATAAGCCTCTGGCCTTGTCGTCGTAGGGGACGGCTTTGAGGATACCGTGTGTGGTCCAGACGTTCTCTGGTTTCTGTGCAAATGTTCAGGCGTTCAGCGATTTCCTGCGGTGTAAGAAGTCCCCGCTTTCTTAGACGATCATAACGCGGCTTCAGACCGTAAGCTCGTTGAATTCGTAAAATGATCCTGCGCGTGAATGAGCGGTTTGT
>CALLLI010000213.1 GCA_938082635.1 uncultured Verrucomicrobiales bacterium | reverse complement strand
TAATGAACCACGCAAGAAGAAGCGAAGGCCGAAAAGCTATGGATGGTTGCAAAAACCCAGGCACACCTATTTTGAGCATTTCCGAGATGAAAATCCTCCCAGAAAAATCCTCGATGAAGCTGTTTAAACTGGTGCCATTCGACCTAGACCATGTCTATCAATTCAGGGGAACTCCACTACGAACGAATATACAAGTGTGCTGATGTTCCTATGATGGACGCTTTCCCCGTCCCCGTGGCTGGGGGCCCCATTTCACGCCGAGCTTTTCGAGCGCGATTTGTTGGTCTTCCGCGAGGCGACCGGCGCGTTGCTTGGCGCGAATGCGAACTAACCATCTACCGAGCGAACGATATTCTTTGTCGACTGAAGATACGCTTACGTGGACGTGTTGTTTTTTAAAAGCACGAAGCTCCTTGAGCCAGTCTTTGAAGGGCCGTTTGGTGTAACGGCCGCTGCTCTCGCCTTGTCGGGCGCGTGCCTTGTCTTTAGTTTTGAGCACGGAGGCGGAGGAAATGTTGCCGAAGACGCGTGGCATGTTCCATCGTCTCTTCGGAGGCGGCGTTGCGAGGATGGCGCGTTTGTGGGTCGCTTTTGCCCAGGGCCACGAGGGCGTTTGATAGAAGTCTTTGATGGCTGTCCGAAAGGGATTGGCGCTTGAACAGGCTTCCCCGAAACTGCTGAAACTGTAGTTGCTAGGGTCATCCGTGATTTCTTCCCAAATGGGCAAGGCCTCGACATGGGCAGCTGCTTCAGCAATGATCTCTGGGCGGTCCTCGACTAACATGCTGTGATAGCGATCGGCCCAGAATTGGGGGTGGGTCAGTTCATCCTTGGTGCTCTTGATGTCAAACCGCAGCTTCTGTTTGATGAGTCCGAGACATCGGGAGATGTCGTGGAACTGCTTTTGAGACCGGGCGCGCTCTTCTTTGCCTCTGGTGCCGCTCTTGAGATGCTTCAACGAGCGAATCAACTTGAGCGTGGTCTGGGACTCTTCCCCATTGTAGCTGATGTAGCGGTGCAAGATCTCCTTGTCGCTTAGCTTGTGGGCTTTCGGTGCGTGGAGTAGGATCTCGAATTGACGCGGCCCGACGGAGTAGGCCAGGAGCTTGATGTCGCAGAAGTCACTCGTGGTTCGGATGAGGTGGACCAGGTGCTCCATGGTGGAGGCGTCCATGGAGTTGGATTCACTGGCGAGACGACACCAGCAAAGAACGATGGATTCCTTTCCGCTAACAATGAGTCTGGGTTGGCGCATGATTTAATTGTCGGTAAGGGGCGTTGCCTTGTATTTTAGGTTTGATGGAGGATCGCGCTGCCATCGATGAATCTGGACTCCATACTGAGATGGTGAACACATTGAACGATATTTCAACAAGTGGCAGAGGGAAGTCGAGATTAGAGGCGGTCGTGCAATTAGGGACGCGGTATGGTTTACATGTGACGCTGCTCCTATGCTTTGTGGGCCCGGACGTTGGAAACGCACAGCGCACGGCTACTATGAACGGTTGCTGTGTGAACGTGGTTTATTGATCATCTCAATGTTTATGCTCCACAAGCGTCCGTTCGTCGAAGTCATCCCTAACCGAAGCTGAAAAAGAGAGTTGCGATACTGAAGATCTGGAGGTCCGAACGGGCCGTGATTCCGTATGTGCTAGAGCGTCGCCGCTGTAACCACCGTTGAGTGCCAGGGCGACGTGATCAAGGCGCGGAACACCTCTTCAGGTGGCGAGAGTGATTTCGGCGAGGTTGCCCTCAGAGATGCTGCATTGGAACAGTGGGTGCACCTGGCTTTGGTGGCGGACAACGGGACGGTGAAATTGTTTGTGAATGGTGAGATGGTTGCGGAGCATATTGAGGCGGGAAGTCCGGTGCCTCCTGGTGATCCTCAGCGCATTCACATTGGGGTGAATTCTGGAGGAGGCGTGCATTGGAATGGCCTTCTCGATGAAATCCGAGTGTTCACTTTCAGCGGGCCTTTTGATCCGGTAGATTTGTTAGTTAATGAGGCGCAAGGATCGAATATCAAAGATGTCGTGGCCTTCTATCGCATGGTCGAAGACGAGGGTGGTACTGCGGGTGGTCAACCTGGAGCGCCAGTGGATCCATCAGGAAATGACAATGGCTGGTCTGGCACGTTCCCTGGTGGAGGCTCCTACATTGAGGACATTGCGGCGAGTGCAGCGAGTAAGACCGGCAGCGCAGTGGCGGTGGATTGGAGTAACCGCGGCAACTGGCGGGACGATCCGTTACAGATTCTTCAAGAAGATGGTTCGTTAGTCGATGCAGATCTCACTGACAATTATGCCATCGAGATGTGGATCCGCCCACAGAATGACACCCAGAGCAATGCGTGGATCTTTGGTCTGGGAGGTCCGAATGGCATCGGCTTGATCCAGCAAGGCGATGTGATCAAGGCGCGGAACACGTCGGACGGGGGGAGATTGACTTTGGGGAGGTTACTCTCACAGATGCGACCCTAAACGAGTGGGTGAACATGGCCGTGGTGGCGGACAACGGCACAATGAAGCTATATGTAATATGTAGATGGCGAGTTGGCCGCGACGCATCTGGATGGAGGAAGCCCTGTGCCTCCTGGTGATCCGCAGCGCATTCACATTGGAGTGAATTCTGGCGGTGGTGTGCACTGGAACGGTTCGCTCGATGAGATTCGCGTCTTCACCTTCGAAGGAGACTTTGATCCTAATTCCCTGCTAGTCACTGGCGGATTGCCCGCTTCTGGGCCTTCAGACATTAAGTCGACCTTTGGTGGTTTCCCGCTCTTGCGTGTTGATGAGACTGCCGAGGCGACCCTGCTTCTGCAGAACACGGGCACGGATGATCTGGTGATCGAAGCGCTAGATCTCAACGGTGATCAAGTGGCTGCCTTTGCGTTGAGTGCTGACGCGCCTGTATTACCTATCACCTTGCCGAGCCTTGAAGTGGCGCGTGTGCCGATCACCTTCACGCCTAACGGAGTGGCGGGTATCCAGCATGCGGAAATTCGTATCACGAGCAATGATCCCGATCCGCTCGATCCTGACAGTGTGGTTGCACTGGCCGGTCAGGCTTGGCGGACGGATGGCTTGTCCTTGCACTGGCCCTTGGATGACCTGGAGCCAGCCGCAGCTATGGATCTCTCTGGCAATGAACTCACGGGTACCTTTATCGATGGTGGTTCCTGGGTCTTCGGAGAAGAGTCGATCGCTGGCAGTGAAGGCACCGCAGTGCTCAGTGGCGATGAAGGTTCTACCTACATGGTGTCAGCACCACCACACACCGCGAGCTTTACTTACTCGGTATGGCTCAAGCCGGATACGGGTGGCGTGCTCTCTCATCAGACTCGGGACCTTGCCCAGCGGAGTAAATCGATGTTCGACATGGAGCTTTCTGAAGAGGTGAGCCGGACGCTCTTCATTAATGAGCGTCAACTCTTCATCACCGATCCTGGCACGGTGTTCCCTGAGGAAGAGATTACGTCGGGAGCCTCGGCAGCCGTTGAATTGGTCTTCGATCCGCAAGGACAACCGGGCACCTTTACGGGTCAGCTTGCCATTAGCTCGAATGACGAAAGTCAGCCTGAGCGTTTGGTTAACTTACGCCTCAATGTGGACGCGCTTCCCATCCTTGGTGCCCACTATCCGATGGACGAGAGCGACGGCATGCAGTTGGGCGATATTTCAGGGAAAGATCGACAAGGGGATTACGTCAGTGCCGCCGGAGGAAACTATCAGTTAGGTCAGGCCGGTCTCGCGACGGGCACTTCTGTGCGTTTCGACGATGCCGCGGGCGCTGGTGTTGGCTTTGCTCAAGTGGATCGCTTCGGTGCGTTCGATCAATTCACGCTTTCCTTCTGGGCTCAGGAAGCTGCCGATGGTGAAGCAGGTGCCGTCCTGGCTGCCCAAGGATCTCCAGAGCGGGGCGAAGCGCCGATCTGGGCAGTTGCCATCATCGAGGGCAGCTTGAAACTCTTGCTAGACGGTGTACCTGCTGGGTCGGGTTCTACTCTCGGGGCGGATCAAGCGCATCACTTGGTGTTGTCCTATCAGAAGAGCGATCCAGAGGCAGCCGGCGCGGACTTTCTTGCGTTGTTTGTGGATGGACAAGAGGTCGAGCGCATCAGCGGTCTCTCTGCTCTGGACGTTGACGCAGGTTTCCCAATCTACTTTGGAGCCTACGGTGGTATCCTTGGGTTCAACGGCACGATGGATGATGTGCAGTTCTACACCAAGGTTTTGAATGAGGATGCGCGAAATTTCCTAACACAGAATCATGGCGCCACGTTGGCGTCTTTCGGAGCCTTGGACAGTGATACTGATGGGCTGACGGATGAAGAAGAGATTGCGCTTGGCACTGACCCGACGCGTCCTGATACCGATGGAGATGGTCTCTTGGATGGGCGCGAAACGAACATGGGCACTTTTGTCGATAGCAATGACACGGGCACTGATCCGCTTAACATAGACAGTGACGGCGATACGATTCCCGATGGCATCGAGGTGACGGAGTCTACCAGTCCAGTGAGTGGCGACGACGCGCCTGCCGTCTTCGTGGTGCGCAATCTCGCTTACGCGAGTGGCTTCGCAGACATCGATGCTGTGGTCGAACGGATCGCGAGCGGTGCGCCGACACTTGCCGAGTCGGTGACCGGTAATTTCACAATCAATTTCACGGACAGTGGCAGTGGTAATTTCACCGATGGCGAGGTGTCTTTCCCGGTTTTTGGTGAAGCCGGGGATAATGATAATTTCGCTATTCACGCCCGTGGTGTGGCCGACATCGCAGAAACGGCAGACTGGACATTCGGCGTGAATTCGGATGACGGGTTTCGCCTTCTCATTGATGGCAACGCAGTGTCAGAGTTTGCCGCAGCACGTGGGTCTGAAGACACGTTTGTTACGGTTCGCTTACAGGCTGGGAAGCACGCTTTCGAGTTGTTTTACTTTGAGAACGGCGGCGGAGCGCAAGTGGAGTTGTTCCAGTCGACGAGTGTGGACGCGTTCAGTGGGATGCCGGCCGAGGACATCGTCTTCGATCCTGAGCAGTTTGCCCCAGTGCAAGCGGCGAGCCCAACAGCCGATACGTTTGAGCCAGAGCCCTCGGGCGACTTGGCCATCACGAGTGTCTCATTGAGTGAGGACGGGGCCAACGTAAATCTCTCTTGGAGTTCCCAAGAAGGTGTTGTCTATGTGATCGAAGGGTCGACAACGGCCACCTCGGACTCCTGGACGGCCATCGGCGAATCCATCACCGGCCAGGCAAAAGCGACAAGTGCTAGCGTGGCCAAGCCTGCGGAGCCGCTCCAAATCTATCGCCTTCGTCGCGCTGAGTAGTTAGTTGGATTACTGGATTTATTTGAAGGCCTTAACGGAGTCGTATCTGTTAGGGCTTTCATCGTTTGGCAGAGCCTCTGCAGGTTCTTAGAGATCCCTGGCTCAGGGGAGGACTTCAAGATTCACGACCTCGATACGCCAATCGGCAAATTTTTAAGCGAGTGTGAGGATTCTCTAGGTATGGAAGTTGTAATCACAGCCCACACCGTATCGGCGATCGGGCGAAACATTAAAAGTATACACGCCGCCGTCAGCGATCGGGCGCATGACTCCGAACTCTAGGGGTGTCAGTGGGGCATTCTCAGGGGGAATCTCTTGTTCCTGCCAATGACGGAAGACGTCTCGGGTGGCAATGAGCCGCCGCATCATCGGATTGAGGACGCTGGCGTGCTGGTGCGCTCGAAGCCCCCCGGAGTTTGGCTGCAGGCGTAGAATGACGTTTTCGAATACCTTGAGTCAGTGAATATCCAAACTGCATGCGTCCCACATAGGTTGATTCCATCGTGAGCCCTGGTTGATTCTGAAAGAGTGTGAAGTCGTGCCACAGGAACCCAAGCGAATGGAGCCTGCCAGCATCGGTGGGCTGGAAGTCGGCCATCGCTTCATTGAGATCGGTGATGTGAAGTGGGTCTATCGCTTGGTCAAAGAGTTCTCGATGGGCGTTCCGGAACGTCCTCCGAGCAAGCTTGCCGAGACGTTGGTAACCAAGGTTTCCCTCGCTTTGGAGGAGTTCTCTCGGATCGTAGCCGGGTTCCATGCCGCCGTGGCAGCTTTGGAGGAAATTTCCACCGCTGCCAACGTAGATCACGAAGAGTAGCTTCTCAAAGAATGCCGTAACGCGTTTGTCGTCGAACGTATAGCCATATTTATTGATCCCTTCGTCGGTGAAGCCATAGCGATCTGTCATGTAGGGATCTTCATGGTTGCCGCGTGCGAGCCAGACATTCTGGGGATTCTCGAGGCGCAAGCGAAGCAGTGTGTAGAGCACTTCGATGCCGCCGTAACCTCTATCCGTTTAGTCTCCCGGAACTAGTGGATTGGTGTTAGGATTCTTAGCTTTGAAGCCAGTGAGAATGTTACGTGTCGGCAAGTCTGAGAGCGAGGCCATCAAGGATCGTATATCTCCATGCAATTCGCCATGGACGATGACATGACTTCCTGGAGGAAGTGCTAGCTTATGGGCAAAGGGCTCAAAGGTGATTCCGAGAGGAGGCACCGGATTCTTGCCGACCCATGGATCCAGCGCCTGTCCAAGTTCGACGGCAGGATCCGCGAGCTGGTAGAGTGGTGCTGGGTCTTTCAGTGGCAGATATTCCTTCGGTGGAAAGGTCAAGCCAATACGCTGTTCAAGCTTCCGTCACGCCTATCGTAAACAGCTCCGGCGACCTTGAGGTGAGTTTGAGAGCAGAGAGCACGAGATTTAATGGTTTTGTAAACTACGGTTCGCCGATTTCGACGGCGGGGAAAGATTGGTTAGGAGATCCGGTTTCCATTGTGTTGACTGAGAATCGAGTTCAGATGCCCGTCTTCACTGTTCCGCGCCTCGCTTTGCCGTGGAGATCATTGCCGTTTGGGCCGTGGCATCGTGACTTTATACCGTGGGGATTGTCACGCTCTGCCGTGTAATTCTTTGTTAGTTTTTCTTAGGCATGGGCAGGTGCTCGAAAGAAAGATCTTGATGCGTTGAGGGCCGCATGGTTTACCCATGCGGCCCTGGTTGTTGCGACTTTCTTTTGTCGCACCTGCTCTGGCTATCCTTTGGTCAGGTTGCACCTCTGCAGTGCCTGCTTCTGTTTAACCAGAAAATTACCTATCCTAGGTGAGTGACGGTGTTAGGCCATCGCTCACGGCTGGGATGGTGGGGAGGATGCTTTGTATGTGCGCGGCAGTGATGACGTTGGCTTTGGTTTGGCTTGCTGCGATCCAGGCTGCTCGGGCTACTTGGAGGGCGGTTCTTGGGAGTCCTTGGCTGGCGTGCGTGATGAGGTCTATGGCGGCGGTGTCGATCAGGTTGTCCGAGAGGCCGACC
>CALLLI010000212.1 GCA_938082635.1 uncultured Verrucomicrobiales bacterium | reverse complement strand
TATGATGGCGCTTGGTATAGTGAACGTCACACAGCCGGAAGCTGAGCCCTTCGACGTCATTCTCAATGTGCTCAATGAGGACTTCGTCGATTCCTGCGGTGGTTGAAGGAAAGAGCTGCCCGCTGCCGAAGTGCTTATCGACATAGCGAGCGACGTCCAAACTGCGATCGGAAGTCTCATAAATGAGAGCTTCGTCATGAGCGAGAACGGGGACTTGGTAGTAGGCTCCGTCTGTGAGCTCCATAATCTCACGGCGATCCCAGTTGCTTACATGGACTCGATCGAAAGGAATCGCAAAGGCTTCCAGTGCTCGGGTGATCGGGATGCAGTAGGGGCTGTGAGGCATCTCGGGGATGGTTAGGCTCATCTATTAGAGAATGTGGCGTATCCTTGCTGGGTGCAATATTTAAGGTGTCTAAACTATCTTGAGGCCTTAATAACTAAGTTCAATTTAGCTAAAAAGTAAGAGTTCTTAATGATCAACTTGTTGAGACATCCAAGCTTCATGATACCATTCACTTTAGCGCTCACCGCCCATGCGATTCATTGTTCTTCTTATCATCCTCGTTTGCTTAGCAAGTGTGGGGAAGGTCGCGCTCTTGCGTTATAAGAAGGATGTTAAGCCAGTGACTAGGTCCGAGGTGTGGGAGGCCGATGGACGATTACGTGCCTATCCCACGGCGGAGATGTCCAAGTGGAAGAACCTCGTTTATAGTCCGTATCTGGCGGATACGTTGTTAGACACGAAAGGCTATTTGCCAGGCGAGCTCATGCGTTGCGGTAAGAGTAAGCAACCCTTCTACGTGCCTCTCCGGGATGATCTGCACTATGGCGAGATTGTAGGGGACTGGATATTACAGCGTTTCGACCGTCAAGGTCCCATAGAGTATCGGGTGCGCTTTGTGACGGAGATTAATGGAGTGATAGGAAGAGGGCGTCGCCTTCGTGCCCATGGTAGGCCGCTGCCAACAGACCAACAGTCGACGATTGCTTTAGATGGTCATTTCGAAGGTGGTCGCTTGATCTGCCACTATAGGGAAGATCGAGGAGGGGAGGGGGCTGATGCGGGACGCTTTGAGTGGGCCTACAGTTCCGAGCGTGATGAACTTCAAGGGACGGCGCATACTGGTGTGGGGTTGATAGATTCGAAGGGGCGTCGCGTTACTGGTTCAAGAGGGAGTATCCCTGCTTCTGGGAAAGAGGCTGCTGACTTTGTCCCTCAAGGCTGGGCATTGTTAGACAGTGTAAGTGGTGAGCTGACGACGGCTCGTGGAAGTTTCCTTGTCATGGCGATGGAGGAAACAGGGCCGACGCCATTCCGTTGGTTGGTCTTGGCACAACGTGAGCAGCGACTAGGCGACTTCCAGACGATCCTGGCATCGCCACGAGCGTGCCGCCGCCATCTTGGTGAAGGACAGGGTGATCCGTTTGAGGGGCTCTTCCTGCCGCATGGAGCGAAGCGGGCGGGGATCTTTGGGCTGCGTCATCATGCCTCGAGGGATTACCAACACGCAGGGATTGATCTTTGGTTTCAGTATGATGCTAGCGTGAAAGATTGGCGTTTGTCTGAGGGGCGGCGCTACCGATTCGATCTTTCGGCTTCTGACCCGAAACTGGTATCTGATTCGGTCTTGCCTGGCATTACCTTGGCAGCATTTGACATTGATGCGGTGCGTTTCGATACGCTGAAGAGCGATGTCCGGCCCTCAGAGATTACAGCGACTCAGTAGCTGAGTTCCCTCATTTCTAGCGTTGCGCTGGGCAGAGGATCAGCTGAGTGTCCGACGTATGTCGATCAGAGAATCTCGCCAGCGTTCCCGTCGGTCCCGAAGAGGTGCCCTTTCAACGGCTGGTCCGATGCCTCATTCGGCCCGCACACGGCGTCATAACAAACTGTCTTTGCGACGGCGCCGACGCGCTCGTGGAGAAGCCGTGGTGCCGCCTGTAGCCCCAGCTGAAGCGGCTACCGGACTGGTCACTCAGCGCCTTTCCGAGTTGACCGGATTGTCTCCTTCCATGGAGAGACAGCTATACGCGATGGGACAGACTCGCTTTTTTCAGATGGCTCATTGGTCGGATGAACATATCGCCAGGGTGGCTGATCAGTTAGGCTTGGATGAGGCTCAAATCCGAGGTGCTAACTGGATTGGGCAAGCTCGACGGCGTGGCTAACGTTACGATTTCGTTGTATTTCCTTGATTAACAAATGTGCTTCTTGGTATGGCTGAAGGGTCAGGCGTGCATCTATGACGCGGTTGGCTTCTAAATCCCAACTCACTTATATCCAAGAAGTCTTATGAAGATAGAACGCTTCATAACCATCGGCGTGTTGTCGTGGTTAGCTATAACGGTTCCTTCACTCATCGCGGCCGATGAGATCCTGTTTGAAGAGAACTTTAATGATGACGGTGAAGGCACGCGCTATACTAGCGAAGGCCGACTTGTCGCGGAGAAACCTGCTCACGAAGCGCTCGCTATTGTTGACCAAGAAGGCCCTGTCTACTGGGGACTCAATTCCGAGGTCTCGCTCGTAGGAGTACCCAGCCTGACGGCTGCGCGCCGCGCGGTCGTCGCTTGGCATCACGAACTCACAGCTGAGAGCGTGACTGAAGATGGCTTGGAAATGATGGACGCCACGATTGCGTGGCTGACCAAGGACAAAGCCAATCTACGCGTGCTCTTCTCACCGGCACCCGCAGGGGATGGAGACACCCTGTTGGTAGATCGGTTGGTGGCCAAGGGGGCGACCATCACCGATGATGATGTGGCAGGGGCAGTGCCTGCGGCTGGTTCTTTTGATTTGGTCATTCACTCAAGTAACGGTGCCAATCCTAGCCGTTTTACGAACTACCCGGTGCCGTATCTCACCTACAATGGGCCTGACCATGACGATGAGTTGGTCACTACAATCGGTCTCTCAGAGACAAGAAATCTCGGTGATATCACTGTTGCCAATCCTGATCACCCAGCCGCTGCGGGAAAGACGGGGGAGCTTAGCTTCTTCACCGGCGAAGTTACTTTAGACTTTCCTGGAACGGGGGTGCCTGATGGATCGACCACGGTGGCGACTTATCCTATTGTGGATGTCCCTCCGGTCACGAGTCTAGCAGACATCGAAGCAATGATCGCTGGCGACGTGGAGACCGTGGTGGATGAAGGAACTATACCTGTGGCCGACATGGACAGTGGCAATCAGGGGAGTTTCTCTGGGAATGGAGGAGACAACCCTGTTCCTGGAAGCCCGATAGGAAGTTTCGCTACCGTAGCCACGGGAACCTTCAATGTGAAGGAAGCTGGCACCTTTGGCATGGCCTTGTGGGTCGCTGGTGGTGCCCGTCTGCGTATCGATCTCGATGGCAACGGTATCGATGATGGGGATACCGTGATCACGCAAGACACGCCGGCGTTCGATGTTGATGGAGTGATCGATGGCACGTCGAACTATGCGGATGTCGCGTTTCCTACTGTGGGTGACTATGCCTTTGAGTGGGTTGCCTACAGCCCTACCGTGGATTTCGGCTCCGAAGTCTTTTTCACCTTTGTCTCTGGTGCGGATCAGCGCGAGCCTTTGGATGACCAGAGTGCTTGGGCGCCCTTGGCTGATTGGGAAGCTTTAGGTATCGATAGCTTGCCGCTGAACTTGAATGGCGAGATCGCAGTGACCAAGTATGAGCAGCCATCTCAGGTGATTGAGAATCGCCCACTCATTGTGGCGATCAATGGACCTGAGGAAGAGGGGCAAGTCTTCGGTGGTGGTGCGTTTATCGATTTTGAAGGTACGGGCTTCTTTGCAGGAGCGGCATTGAATAAGTTTGAGGGGGCGGTTTCGCCAAAGACAGTTACTTTCAATCCCGTGGATGTGACGGGTGAGACTGGGCTCAAGCTGCGAATGCTAGTAGCGGCGAGCACCTTGGACTTCGAGACTAGCGATTTCCTCGATGTGAGGATCGACCCTAACAACAGTGGGTCCTTCCAAGATCTCATTCACTTCACGGCTCCCTCAGGGAACGACAAATTCTTCTCTGACGGGACGACTGATTTGAACATCGCCTTGCGAGAGATCACCTATGATATTCCGGATGGAGCGACGGATTTGGTCATTCGTATTGAGGCGGAGACCACTTGGTGGAATGAGATCGTAGCGTTCGACTATATTCGCGTGGTGAAAGAGGTCGCTGATCCGGTCGAGCCTAGTTTGCCGCCGCTCGATCTTCTCGTGCTCGGGGCAGATGATACGGGCGAGACGGGGGCGGACGCCAATGTTCTTACTTTCCTTCGGGAATCGTTCGGGGCTGACAACATTCGCTATGCCAATTCCGACTCGACCGATGGCTCGGAAGCGGCAGATGTCATTATCATGTCTTCGACGTTCGGATCAGGATCTGTGCGAGGGAAGTTCCACAACGCTGCAGTGCCGATCCTGAATTGGGAGGAAGCGGTGATGGATGCCAGTGCCGACGGTGAGTTCGGTCAGAGTGTGGCCGTCATGACGAAGTCGGCGGATACCACTCAGATGGCTCTGGGCGATCATCCGGTCGCTGGCGATCTTGCTGGGACGACGATCGATTTCCTGACTGGTGGCGAAACGTTAGGATCAGCCGAGCTTTCCGCAGGGACGACGTCGGTAGGTGATGGCGTGGGCGGTGCCGTCGATGGGCTGAGCATGCTCTTCGTGACGGATGCGGGTGGTGAGGTTGCGGCGGGAGCTGGAGTCACGGATAACGTGTCACCTGCTCGTCGTGTGGCCTTTCCCATCACGGATGCGACTTTTGATACTCTCACGGATGATGGCAAGCAGCTCTTTCTCAATGCGATTCTCTGGGCTGCCGGCGAGATTGGTGGCGATCCTCGTGTCGACGCGGTGGCCATTTCTGATGGCGCCTTGACGGGGCAGTCGGTGGTGGATTTCGGCACCTTGTTGGGGGATTCGAGTTACGAGTTCTCCTTCTTGGCGGTGAAGGACGGTGCATCGACAGCGATCACGGGAAATTCGACCTGGGGGCTGAAATTGGATCAGTGGAATGAGCAAGGAGTGTTTGGGCTCACGGAGTTCGGTGTCGCAGACCATCTATTCACGGCGTTGGATGGCAAGAGTGTCGACTCGGTTTTTGATCGGGAAGTCCATGTAGTGATCGTGAATGATGCTGCCGCAGGTGAAGCACGGCTCTTCGTCGATGGCGAGCAGGTGGGCACCTGGGCAGGAACTTTCGTCCTTGGTGGTGAAGTTAGTGTAATGGCTGCGCAGGTGGCGGCACCGATAGATCCCTTCGGTGCAGGAAGTATCATGAACGGGTGGGCGACCTACAACGAGGCGCTGACAGCCGAACAGATTGCGACGCTGGTAACCGCTCCGTTCCCTGTTGGACCTGTCAATGGCCCAGTTCTCACTGATCTAACAGATGTGCAGCGTTCGGTGAGTGGCTTCAGCTTCTCGATCACCGAAGGTGTTACGGCAGACATCGAGTACTCCTCGGACTTTATGGGATGGAAGGTGATCGCCAATGGTGCCACCGGGACCTATGAAGACACGAATGCTGGACGCCTAGGAGCATCGAGCGGCTACTACAGAGCGATCCAGAACTAGGCAAGTCCGCCTGATTGATTGATTTAGAAGGTTGCAGTCGAGCTGCTGAAGTTCGGCTGCGGCCCTAAACCAGGCCGAGCTTCATCTTACCTTCTTCGCTGATCATGTCTTGGGTCCATGGTGGATCCCAGACGACCTCGACTTTAGCTTCCTTGATCGAGTCGATCGTCATGATGCGGCTTTGAGCATCCGCAGCGATTGTTGGACCCATGCCACAGCCTGGTGCGGTGAGCGTCATCTTGACTGAGACGATAGCGCCATCGTCTTCTTCGTCTAAATGACAGTCATAGACGAGCCCGAGATCCACGATGTTCACGGGAATCTCTGGATCGTAGACATTCTTGAGCTGAATCCAAACAGCACCTTCAAGGTCGCCGTCTGCGACTTCGACCTTCTCACTCTTGGTCTCGCCTTCTTCGTCGACCCCAAGGGCGTCCGCATCTTTGGCGGTGATACGCGCCAAGCCAGAGTCGGTGGCGACGGTGTAAGTACCACCGAGATTCTGCGTGATCATGACCGGTAGCCCAGCAGGCAAGGTGATGGTGTCTCCGCTAGGGATCTGGATGGCCTCGACTTCGCGTTTTAGTTCCACGCGTTCAGAGCTGAAGTTCATGAAGACGACTAGGACCAGAAATGGCCGCCCGGCAAGTGCTATTCAGTGGGTAACGCGGCGGCCGCCTCGCTCTAGCAGCCAGGGGAGGGCGACGAGCGAAACGAGTGCATTCAACGTCAGTGCCAAGGCGCACACCTGGCCAAGGCTAGCCAGCCCCTGATTGCTGGCCCAGCTGATGGAGCCAAACCCGGCGACGGTCGATAGCGCACAGATGCTGAGTGCGCGTATGACGCCTTGTCTAACCGCCTGGATATTGCCGTTTGTCTGTCGATACTCGAGAAGGATGTGGATGCTGTAATCCAGCCCGGCGCCGACGGTGAGAAGGAGCGCTCCGAGGCTGAAGAAATTCCATTCCCAGCCTAGCAAACGCATGGCCCCAAATAGGCTGGCTAGAGTGAATGACGTGGTGAGGAGGCATAGGATGACGGGCTTCCATGCGCGGAATGTCAGGACGAGCATGATCAGCACAGTAATCCCTAAGCCAATGCCCACGGCGCGAAGGTCCTGAGGCACGCGTTCGTTGAGCTGCGCCGTGATCCGTGGCCAAGAAACAGGGAAACTGTCAGACTGACTGTCGAGCCATTGCCAAAAGTCATCCGTTTGATTCTCTTTGGGCGTCAGGGTCATCAGTAGGTGTTTGCCATCTGGAGTGAGCAAGCGCGACCAAAGGCGCTGGGCAGCGAAGGATGAAGGTGCCTGTGGAACACTCGTGTCTTGCCAGGACTTCCAATGAGTGACGATGGATGTTGTTAGATCCATGGCTTCAGGTTCGAATCCAGCGAGGTTCGCGGCTTGACTGAGTGCTGGCAGATCAAGCATGTCTTCTCTAAGTCCGCCGAGATTGGTAGACTGTTGTGTGTTGTTAGGAACGAGCGCTTTGGGAAATCGGGTATTTGCTGTATGGTTCTCAATTTCTGTCTCCCAGTGGTCTAGCTGTACTTCTGAATTAGGCGTGAGTGATAGGACGGCGAGTTCGGTGGAGGTGTCCCCAGTGAGCTTTGCCTGTAGGCGATCCATTGCTCCGTAGGCTGGGCTATCGCGGGGACGCAGGGCTTCGGTCGAGGTGTTCAACCCGGGTAAACCCAAGGAAAGCGGCACGATGGCAAGTAATAGAAGCATGCCAAGAACGGGCAGCGCTATCCACGCTTTGCCCAGCCAGCTCATGGCGTAGCTGGGAGCCGTTGATCCTTCTTTTAAGAGCAGAGGGAAGAGCCAAAGCATGACGAGGGCGCCGACGAGGATGCCAATGGCAACGAGTTGGCCAAGGGTCGCGATTCCCGGGACAATGCTTAGTCCAAGGGCGGCAAAGGCGGCAGCTGTCGTGGCAGCTGCCCAGCCGACGCTTCTTTGCGTGCGTTGCCTTAGCTCCGTCTTGGTGAGTGCTTTGCTAATTGATTTTTGATAGAGTATGACGCCGTAGTCGACGGTCAGACCGATGAGAATGGAGGCGAAACCGACGCTCATGACCGTCATGTTTGGTAGAAGCCAGCCTGCGAGACCGAGCGTGAGCGCAAATGTCAGTGTGAGCGCGCCCATCAGAATGAGCAAGGGACGCAGTTTGCGGTATGCGAGGGCGAAGATGAGTGAGGTGAGGATGAGTGCGCTGAGACCTGAGAATTTCATGTCGCGCTCCATGCTCGCCGCGATCTCTGTTTGAAAGACGGGTTCACCCGTGAAGCCAAGTTGCACGTTCGCGCGATCAGGCGAATATTTGCGCCATGTTTGCGCGGTTTGCTTGACGGTGTTGACCCAGGCCGCGACGTTTGTTTGGTTAGGTGATGCCGTGAGGTAGAGTACGCGGAAGATGCCATCGTCAGAGATAAAGGCATCGCCGCCTTCTGTTAGGTGGCCATGCTTCGTGCGCAGAGCCTGGACGAGTTGGTAAGGGTCATAGGCAAGCGTCAGTGCCTCGTCGAATTCCAAGGAACTGGCGATAGTATCCAGGGAGTCCTCTAGTGTAGCGCCGCGTGCATTTGGTGTGAGTGCTTGCACTGTCTTGGCGAAGTCTTCCGGCGGGAGCGCGTTTACGAGTAGCCATGCGACCATTTCGCCGAGCCCCTCGCTTGAGCCGGTCATCCACACATCCTTACTTAGTACGGTTCCAAGACCTGGGCGGGCGTCGCGTAGGTAGTTCGCCAGGCTCTCGTGATGCGCTGCGAGCAGGTCAGGATCTGAGCCTTCGAGGGTCAGAATGAGTTCTTCGCGTTTGGAGAAGTGCTCTAAGAAGAGCTGCAACCCCTGCACCTCCTTCATCTTGCTGGGTAGCAGGGCTAGGACATCGACATCCAGGCGCACGCGCAACATTCCGAGGAGCACCGCGAGTAGCCCAAACGCGATGAGTAAGCGGCGCATCATGAGAGGGGGAGCATAGCGCCGAGGACGATGTTCGCAAGACCACGATCAGTGCTCTGTTTTAGGATGGGCGGGGTTCATCACTGCTACCATGAATTCGTGCTGCTTCTTCATCCTCTGTGGGCTAATAGTCGGCTGCTTGTGTGCGAAGGCTGAGGGCGATTCTAGTATTCTAACCGTCTTCCAGAAACGCTGTGTGCAGTGTCATGGTGAGAACGGCAAAGAGAAAGGAAAGGTCAACTTGCTGAAGATCGAGAATCTTGTCGAGTTGACGAGCCAACCAGATTTGCTGGGCGAGTTGATTGACGTGATCGACTTTGAGGAGATGCCGCCCGAAGACGAGCCGCAGCTTGGGGCGGGGGAGCGTGCCACGTTACTGAAAGAGCTCAAGGCGCTGCGCGGGCAAGCTGTCTCGAGGGTGCACACGCCGATGCGGCGCATGAATCGGTTTCAATATGACAATGCGGTGGTTGATCTCTTTGGCTTGAAAGGCGTGGTCTTCTCTTTGCCTGAGAGGATGATGCGAGAGCACAAGAATTACTTTAAACCAGAGACTGGGAAGATGGCGGATATGGTCACCGTTGGTAGTCGTCCTTTGGGCAAGTCACAACTCATTGAGAAGCGTTTGGGTGGTGTGGCGCCGTTCCCGCAAGATCTCCGTGCCGAGCATGGCTATGATAATCGCGGTGATCATCTGTCGCTTTCGCCTCTCTTGATGGAGTCCTTTCTCAGACTCGCTCAGTCCATCGTGGAGAGCGATGATTTCAATCCGAAGAACGTCGGGATTTGGAATCAGTTCTTTGCTAGTCCAGGGGCGGATGAGGGTATCAATGTTCATGTTCGTCAGCGTCTTGAGCGTTTCCTTAGCCGGGCGTTTCGACGGCCGTTAGAAGCTGAGTTGCTAGATCGCTACACAAGCTTTGTCATGGAAAGGCTGAATGCGGATGTCACTTTCCCTGATGCCATGAAATCTGTGGCCGCTGCTGTGTTATCGTCGCCGAAGTTTCTCTACCTGTATAACGGGTCTTCTCTTGAAGATGGTAGCGTGCCGATAGATGCTTTTGAACTCGCTTCCAGGCTTTCGTTCTTTCTGTGGGGGAGTGTCCCAGATCAAGAACTCCTTGATGCGGCAAGTTCGGGTGAACTCACTCATCCAGGAGTGATCGAAGCGCAGTTAGCGCGCATGCTGAAAGATCAAAAACTGAAGCGTTTCTGCGATAGCTTTCCTTCTCAGTGGCTACAGCTAGAGCGTATCATTTCGTCTGTCCCGAATCGCGAGAAGTTCCCTGGTTTCTACTTTCTGAAATACCGCGATAGCATGCACATGATGTTAGAGCCGTTGCTTATCTTTGAGACGGTCTTGATTGAGAATCAGCCTATCACTCAGCTGATCGATTCTGACTTCACTTACCGTTCGACGCTCTTGGAAGAGGCCTACGGCGATCTTGCTATCGATTCTGACAAGAAAGGTGGCAATCAGGTGGTCGTCTTGAATTTCCATCGCATGCCCGTGACAGATCGCCGTAGTGGCGGTGTCATCACGAACGCTGCGGTCATGACGATGACTTCGGGTCCAGAGCGTACCCAGCCCATCACTCGAGGGGCCTGGGTTGCTGGTGTGATCTTCAACAACCCTCCTGAACCACCGCCGGCTAATGTGCCAGTTCTCGGAGAGAAGCCGCCTGACGGTCAGGAGCACCTTACGCTACGCGAACGTCTTTCCATGCATCGCAAGCGCGCCGACTGCCGAGGTTGCCATGAGCAGATCGATCCGTTGGGCTTTGCCTTAGAGAATTTCGATCCCATTGGCAATTGGCGGACCAAGTATGAGAACGGGCGTGATGTGGACATGTCCGGCATTCTCTTTCGAAAGCACAAGTTTGGCGACGTCATCGCGTTCAAGGACGCGATCCTTGCTGAGAAAGATCGCTTTGCGCGCGGGCTCGCGGGTCATCTCCTCTCGTTCGCGCTCGCTCGCGAACTCAGTCCGGCCGATCAGGTCGCGGTCGAACAGATTGCTGAGCGCACGGCGAGTGACGATTACAAGATTCAAACACTCCTCAGACAGATCGTGCTCAGCAAACCTTTCCTAACGAAGACAAGCTCGAGAACGAACTAGCCAACTTTGGCAAAAGCCCGCTATCGTATTCCTACCATGAGACCCACTCGACGTAACTTTCTCCGCGGACTTGGCGGCGCTGCCCTTGCGCTGCCTTGGATGGAAAGCCTGTCTCTGGAGGCCCCAGCCAAAGGCGTGGCTCAGCGCATGGCTCATTTCTATGTGCCGATAGGCGTGGTAAGACGGGGATTCTTCCCGGGCGAGGCTGACCATGTCATACCCAAAGGTAACTTGGGAAATGTGATGGCTTCGTTGGGCCGACAGAATCCGAAGTTCGAGGTCAAACCACTTGATGCTCTAACGCCTACCTTAGAGCCCTTGAATGACTTGAAGCACAAGGTGAATCTCGTCACGGGCATGGACCGCACGTTTCAGAATGGCACGGATGTGCATGCGCAGTGTGCCTGTTGTTATCTTAGTAGCGCGGAACCTTATTCTATCGCGCAGTCTGCCTGGCCGCTAGATCGTACGCTCGATCATCTTGTGGCAGATCATGTCAGTTCACGCACGCCCTTCCAGACGCTTGAGTTCAGCTGCAATACGCACAAGGACAATAAGGAATCGATCCACTTCGATAACATTTCCTGGTATGGTACGGGCCATTTGGCGCCTTCTATCCGTGACCCACGCAAGATGTACCGCCGCTTGTTCTCCACTCAGGAGAATAAGCGTTATCAGGATGTCACCGATCTTGTCCTTGAGGACGCGCGCTCTATGAAACGGGGCTTAGGCTACAGTGACAGTCAGAAGTTTAGCGAGTATTTCGATTCTATCCGCACCATTGAAACTCAGATGGTGCGCCTTGAGAGCATGCGTTCCGAACTTGCGAAAGTGCGCTTTGACGAACCACCCGAAGCCTATTTGCCGCGTGGTGAATTCATTCGCTTAATGGGCGATCTCATGGTGGTGGCCCTGCAGACTGGGCTCACCAATGTCACCACTTTTATGGTCGGTCCCGAGCGTTGGGACACGCCTTACAAGTTTGATGGGCTCTTTGATAACCCGCGCAGTCATCACGGGATGTCGCACAACCAGACCAAGATGATCGATGATCTTCTTAAGGTGGATCATTTCCACATGGAGCAATATGTCTATTTGCTAGAGAAGATGGATAGCATCCAAGAATCTGATGGCACGACTCTCTTAGACAACACCCTTTTCACCTATGGTTCGGGACTAGGTGATGGTTCCACTCACCAGTACAACGACCTGCCCATCATCGTCGCAGGCTCAGGCGGTGGGAAATTTAAAACCGGTCAGCACATCAACATGGCTGAGGGAACGCCTCTCGCCAATCTCTGGCTCACCCAAGCGAAGGCCATGGGCCTGAAGATCGACAGGTTTGCCGATAGCGTCGGTGAGATCGGTGCCGTGAAGGCTTATTAATCCGGCCCTCAAATACATTACGCCCTAAGAAGCATATGCTATCTTTTTCCCATTGAAGTAATTCATGATTCGCTCAGGTTGTTTCTGAATGCTGAGCATAAATGACATCACATTCGCTTTCAGTTCTGCGAGAT
>CALLLI010000211.1 GCA_938082635.1 uncultured Verrucomicrobiales bacterium | reverse complement strand
TCCTCTCAAAGCGGAACTCACCAGCTTGATGAGCCTCAACTTCCAGTTCTTCCCGAATCACAAATCATGACGCGCGGCAGTATAGTGCTGCCGTCATGAGATTCCGCTCGACGATTGCCTCGCCTAGGTCAGGATGCGGGCGATGAAGTCGTCCTTCGAAATTGCAGTCTTGCCTGGAGCCGGGATCGGTGTGGATGTCACGGCGGAAGCGGTGCGCCTATTGGGCGCGGTGTCCGCTGGAAATGATGCCCTTTCACTTTCCTATCGCGAAGTCTCGGTTGGTGCGGGTGAGTGTCTCCGTAGGGTGATCCCTTGCCCGAATCTACTTTTGATGCCTGTCGTCAGGCTGATGCTGTCTTGTTAGTCGCAATGGGGATTCCCAGTGTTCGCCGGCCTGACGGACGTGAAATGACACCTCAGATTGATATCCGAGAGCGCCTAGATCTTTACGCTGGCCTGCGACCAATTTATCTCTATGCAGCGGATGATTCTCCCTTAAAGAAATATCAAGCGGGCGATATCTAACTTTCTGTTAGTTCGAGAAAATACGAAAGGCCTTTTTGCCGCGCGTCTCAATGCGACGCGGCCCTCGAAAGACGAAGCGGGTGATACGATGTCGATCACGGGCAAAGGAAGCGAGCGTGTGTGTCGTTCCACTTTCGAACATGCCATGAAGCGTCGTCGCAAGGTGACCTTGGTGGACAATGCGAATGTGCTGCCGTCGATGGTCTTCTTTCGCGAAGTGTTCGATGAAGTAGCCGCGCAGTTTCCAGACATGGAAATCGAGTATGCCTACGTGGATGCCGCAGAACTCTTCTTGGTCCAGCGTCCGGAGACGTTTGATGTGCTTGTTACGGAGAACATGTTTGGCGATATCTTATCGGACCTTGCTGCTGGGCTTGTCGGCGGCATGGGCATGGCACCTTCGGGTGATGTGGGTGATGACTATGCGGTCTTTCAGCCTTTTCATGGTACGGCTCCCGACATTGCAGGCAAAGGCATAGCCACTCCCATTGCTACGATTCTATCGGCAGGCATGATGTTAGAATGGCTTGGGAGTGAGCCAGCAATCGAAGCAGGCAAACAGATTGAAAGTGCCGTGAGACGCGTTTTGAAGGATCCGACGAATCGGACGCCTGACATGGGTGGTAAGCTCACTACTTCTGACATGGGCACACGAATCATCGACGCGCTTGGCGAATGAGCCGCTACGTTGATCTTACGCTAACATTACAATTATCGATGCGCGGCATTGATTGAGAATCCGTCGCCACAGTGGAGAAGGAAGGGTGGAATGCGCGCCTTCTTCATCTCTACTCGCACAGTGGCACCCACATAGATTCGCCGAAGCACTTTAACTGTGGCGAGCAGACGATTGATCAGATTCCTCTAACTGATTGTATCAGTGAGGCATGGGTGGTTGATCTGACCCACCTTGCTCCTAAGGCGCTCATTGAAGTTGCGCATCTTGGTGACCTTGCTAATGAGTTTAAAGAGGGACAGAGCCTTCTCCTGCACACGGGATGGAGCCAGCATGTCGATGATGCCGAGTATTATCGGAGTTTTTTTCTGCGAATCAGTGAGGGCTTGGCTAACTGGTGCGTTGATAAGAAGGTCTGTACCCTAGGCGTGGAGCCGCCATCAGTGGGCGACGTCTTTAATCTCGAGGAGGTGACAACGATTCATCACATCCTCTTGAAGGGGAATGTGGTGATTGTGGAGGGCCTTACTGCGCTCGATGAATTGACCGAGAAATGTGTTACCTTTGTGGCGCTTCCTTTGAAGGTTGAAGATGGCGATGGTGCTCCGTGTCGAGCGCTCGCTATTGAGGATGGTACCCTTTAGACGTCGAATGGACACTGCCCCTGCCAGCTTAGCTAAACTTGCTCCCGAATGGTCAGAAGACTTGCTTCCCGAGATTCGTCACCGAGTGCGATCGTCTGAACAGGCTATCGTTGTGCTAGATGATGATCCCACAGGCACGCAGACCGTGTATGACACGCCTGTCCTGACAGAATGGTCTGAGAAGAGCGTTGCGGCGGAGTTTGAAGGCGGCGTGCCGCTCTTCTACATCCTAACGAATTCACGCAGCATGTCCGCAGAAGAGGCTGCAAGAGTGAATCGTGAAGTGGCGGCGTCTTTGCTAGCTGCCAAGGAGGCCACGGGGCGGGGTTACACTGTCATTAGTCGGAGCGATTCCACTTTGCGTGGTCATTATCCAGTCGAAACGGATGTGTTGGCAGAAGAGTTAGGTGAAACCGAAGCGGTCTGTCTCCTCATTCCGTTCTTTCTCGAAGGGGGGCGGTGGACAATCGATGATACTCATTATGTGGTCGAAGGTGACCGATGGACGCTTGCCTCAGAAACACCCTTTGCTAAGGATGCGGTCTTTGGGTTCGAACACTCACACCTACCTAGTTGGGTCGAAGAGAAGACAGTTGGAAAGCACTCCGCGGATGCTGTTGGGACGCTCGACTTAGCCACTATTCGGCAAGGCCCAGATGCCGTGGCCGAACGGCTCCTTGCCTTTCCCTCAGGATCGGTTGGCATCGTCAATGCGCTTACCATGCGTGATATCGAAGTTGTCGTGGCGGCCATCCTTGATGCAGAGGTTCAGGGGAAACGTTTCCTCTATCGCACGGCAGCATCCTTTGTCCGAGCGCGTGCTGGTCTTGCTGAGAAGTCTTTGCTAGCAGGAGACGAACTCGTTTCCTCTGGTGGTGAAGTCGGCGGCCTTGTTGTGGTTGGTTCTTACGTGCCTAAGACGACGAAGCAGCTGGACGTGTTGCTAGAAGCGAATGTGTTGTCTTCTCTGGAGATTGATGTCGCTGCTTTGTTAGCTGGTGAACGGCCCGAGGCTTTGTTCGCCGAACTGAATGAACGTCTTGGCAAAGGAGAATCGTGCGTCGTTTACACGAGCCGAAACTTGATCGCGGGAAGTTCTGATACGGAGAATCTCGGTATTGGCCAAGCCGTTACAAAAACGTTAGTCGATCTCGTAAAACAGCTTCCACAAGCGCCGCGTTACCTTGTGGCCAAAGGCGGCATCACTTCGAGCGATCTCGCGACGAAAGCACTGGGGATGCGTCGGGCCCTGGTCAAAGGGCAGATCTTGCCGGGCATTCCTGTGTGGGAGCCGGATGAGAACACGCTCTTTCCTGGCTTGCCTTTCGTTGTCTTTCCTGGGAATGTAGGAAGTGATACTGCTTTGTTAGATGCGATTCGCAAACTAAACCATGAGTAAGAAATTGAAAGGCGTGTGTGTAGGAGCCGGCTATTTCAGCCGTTTCCATTACGAGGCTTGGGCGCGGATCCCTGAAGTGGCTATTGTCGCTATCTGCAACCGTTCCACCGACAAAGCGCAAGAGATCGCAGACGAACATGAGATTCCTCGTGTGACCTCTATCGGAGATTTTGAGAAGGTGCTTTGTGAGGAGAAGCCTGACTTTGTCGATATCATCACGCCTCCAGAAACACATCTTGAGCTGTGTCAGATCGCGGCAAGACAAGGCGTCGACATCATCTGCCAGAAGCCGCTTGCGCCAACTTACGAAGAAACCGTTGAGCTCGCTGCTCTGGCACAGAAGTCCTCAGGGCGATTCATGATACACGAAAACTGGCGCTGGCAACCCTGGTACCGTGAATTGAAACGTGTTATCGAAGCGGGCACATTGGGAGAAATCTATCATTTCTCCATGCAAACGCGCTTGGGCGACGGCTGGGGCGAGGATGCTTATCTAGCGCGACAGCCGTTCTTCCGCGACTACCCAAGACTCTTCACCTTCGAGACCGAGGTTCATTTCCTCGACACGTTTCGGTTTCTCTTTGGTGAAATGAAATCGATCTATGCGAGGACGGGTCGACGCAATCCCGTGATCAAAGGCGAAGACAGTGCGCTCATCGTTTGTGAAATGGAGAACGGCATCACGGCGATGCTCGATGCCAACCGCTATAATGAATGCGAGGCGGATGACCCACGCTACACCTTTGGTAAGTTCCGCATCGAAGGAAACACCGGCCATTTGGAGATGAATGAGGAAGGTCACATGCAGATCAAACTGCTCGGCCAACCCAGTGTCGCCCATGCCTACGAGCACGAGAAGCGCCAGTTCGCGGGAGACTGTGTCCATGCGCTGCAGCAACACTTCGTGACCTCGGTTTTCAACGACACGCCCTTCGAGAGCACGGCTGAGGATTATTTGAAGAGCGTGCAGTTGGTGGAACAAGCTTACCGGTCAGCCGCAGAAAACAGAGTGGTGGCTGGTTCTCTTTAAACAACCATTTAGGTGGCGGGAACGTAAGTCCATTGACTCCTATTTCATGATAACACGCATCCTTGTTCTCCCGATTCCGCTCATGAATAGTGTGCGAGAAGTTAATGTGTTAGTAGAGGATGTAGCGCGACATTCCAATGTCGTATGCACACAAACAGTGACCTCTTCGACATTGGAATGTCGAGCTACACAAGGGCAACCTCAACCCTTGCTTAGAATCTCATGAGCGATCTTATTGTTCAAGCTAAGGGGATCTGGAAAGCCTTCGGCTCGAATGAGGTCTTGCGTTCAGTCGACCTCCAAATGGCGCTTGGTGAGCGGGTCGCTTTAATTGGTCCTTCTGGGTCTGGCAAAAGCACGTTATTGAACTGCCTCGGGGGTTTGGAACGCGCCGATGCTGGGACGCTGATCTTTGATGGTGTGGAGATGCAGGGCTTGAGTGGTGATGCCTTGGCGGTTCTAAGGAGGGAGCGACTCAGTTCGATCTTTCAGTTCTTTCATCTCCTGCCGACGCTGACGGCGCAAGAGAATGTGGAGTTTCCTTTGCGCTTGTTAGGTGTGGCGTCCAAGGAGCGCGAGCAGCGCGTGGCTAAACTGATGGATCAAGTACAATTGACCGCGAGGAAAGATGCCTTGCCCGAGCAACTGAGCGGTGGAGAGCAACAGCGCGTGGCGATTGCGCGTGCTTTGGCCATACGGCCCAAGTTGATTCTGGCGGACGAGCCTACAGGAAACCTGGATAGCGTCACGGGCGCGGCCATTCTGGATTTGATAGAGATGCTGGCGGAAGCCTATCAAACGGCACTTGTCCTCGTGACGCATAGTTTGGAGGCGACGCGGATTTGTCATCGTACGCTGCGCATGTGCGATGGCGTTATTTTGGAAAAAGCCTAACGAATCATGCGACTTTGGCTAGACGAACTTGTCTTGCTTTGGCGCCAGTTTACCTGGCGGCATTGGCGGACGGCTCCGTGGAAGACGCTTCTTCTCACCGGGATTCTCGCGCTGGGGGTAGCCGTATTCTTCTCGATTCGTCTTGCCAATCGTGCGGCGGTGGCAGGCTTTCAACTCTTCTCTGAGAACGTCACGGGGACGAGTGACTATGTGCTCACGTCGGCCGCAGGAGAGTTGCCGATCAGCTTGCTTCCTGAGATGCGATCAGCGCTTGGAGACATTCCGGCGGGGCTCTTTCCCGTTCTGGAATCTACTGCGATTACGCCGACAGCGGGCATGGAAGGCTTTGCCGCGATGTCGTTCCAAGTCATCGGCGTAGATCTGGCTGCGTTACCTAACATTGCCTATCTTTCTGGGGAAGGAGACTTTGCGACACCTGGTACATCCGAGCGCACTGCCGAACCGGAGGTTGGTGAGGAGCCAGCGCTATTCATCTCGAAGACTCTAGCATCGAAGCAGGAATGGAAAGAGAAGGATCGTGTCTCACTCGTCATCGATGATCAAGTGCGAGCGTGCGTGATTGCGGGGATTCTGCCTGGAGGCGACTTTGAAGTCCAACAGCCGGATAATCTCATCGTGATGGATCTGCCACAGTTGCAAGCGATCACATCTCAAAGTGATCGCTTGCATCGTGTGGAAGTGCGCGTGCCAGCGGGACATTGGGAAACGGAGTGGCGCGAGGAAGCGGGGGAACGTTTGCGAGCGGCTGGCGAAGGACGCTGGCTGGTGGAGACGCCAGACCAACGCCGTGGGACTGGCAGTACGATGACGCAAGCGTTTCGGCTGAACCTTAGCATTCTGTCTTGTCTCGCGCTAATCGTCGGTGTCTACCTTATCTTGCAAGCGCTGGAGGCGGCAGTGGTGCGACGCCGACCAGAGATTGCGACCTTGCGTGCGCTCGGAGTTTCTCCTAAGTGCATTCGCCAAGCGTGGCAGGTGGAGGCCTTGGCCATGGGGGCTCTGGGGGCTCTGATAGGTCTATTGTTAGGATGGGGCATGGCTCAGCTCACCGTTCGTGCCATTGCCCAAACGGTGAATGCCCTCTACTATAGCAACACCACAGCGGCAGCAGGCTGGCATTGGGGTGAGGCGTTTATGGCAGGTAGTTTGGGGATTCTTGCGAGTGGCTTAGCCGGTTGGTTACCGGCGAAAGAGGCCTCGCAAACCCCACCTGCGCAGATATTGCAGCGTGGCACGCGCTCGGATGGCCTTCGGGTGCTCACGAAGCCTTGGGTTGGGGTGGCGCTCTTGATCATGGCGGGACTCACCCACTTCTCGCCGCCTTGGCGCAGTGCCGATGGTACGTCCATACCGCTGGCGGGCTATGCATCGGCCTTTCTGTGGGTGGCTGGTGCTGGTGTGCTGTGCGGGACTCTGTTTGGCCTGTTGGCCCGCTTGGGGACGGCGTTGAGTGACAATCGGCCTGCGTTGTTCTACGCCTCCAGCCAATTGCGCCAAGCTACCGGGCGGCATCGCTTGGCGACTGCTGGATTGGTTGTGGCGGTGGCCATGGCGGGTGGCATGAGCATTCTGGTGGGGAGCTTTGAGCAGACAGTCACTCGTTGGTTAGACAGCGTGATGAAGGCGGACCTCTTCGTGGCTTGCCAAGGCATTGGCAACGCTTCGAGTAGGAACCGTTTGCATGAGTCGACTTGGCGCGCCTTGAAAGAAGAGCCAGCTGTGGCTAACTGTGAAGTCTCACAATTTTACCGAATTCGCCTTGATGGCAAACCGACCATCCTTGCCGGCGTCGATTTGAAGGAATCTGTTGGTTCCCTCGCACCGATATGGCTCGAGGCACCGCCGAAGGATCTAGCAGAGGTTCCAGGCAAGACTTGGGGGGTGATGAGTGAACCCTTCGCCTATCGCTTTAGCAAAGCGGTCGGTGATGTAGTCAATGTTCCTACGCCACAAGGCACCCAGACGATTACTGTGGTCGGTATCTTCGCCGACTATGGAAATGAGTTTGGCAGTTTGGTTGTGGAGCGTGAGGCGCTGAGCCAGTGGTTCAGTGACGAACGCGCCGCACGCATGGCCATTGCGCTTCGAGAAGGTACGGATCTCTCGGCGATCCAGGCGGAGTGGCTCCAACGTTATCCGGGCATTGTGGTGACGAATAATCGGGAACTCCGTGGAGAAGCCTTGCGTATCTTTCACCAAACCTTTGCGGTCACGCATGGGTTGAAATGGATTGGCGTCTTCGTCGCTTTGGCAGGATTAGCACTGGCCTTGGCAAGCATGCTTGTGGAAAGGCAGCACGAGTTGACCACGCTTCGATCACTCGGGCTAGTCCATCGAGAAATTGGGCGACTCGCGGCTTGGGAAAGTCTTGGGCTAGCCATCGCTGGTTTGGTCACGGGGATCGCCTTGAGTCTTGTGCTAGGTCATTTGATTATCTTTGTCATCAATCGTCAAGCCTTCGGCTGGACCCTGCTCTTCAAAGTGCCGTGGGTCGATCTTGCGATCCTCACCGGTGGCGTGCTCGCGATTTCTGCGTTGGTCGGCTACTGGACCGGGTCACGAGTGGGCAAAGCCTAGCCCAAGTTTCTTATAACCGGCGTCTCGCCCTATAAAACAAGGGCTCGCTCCGCAAAGGCACTACAAAGTCGTCGCCCTCTTCAGTTCTGACTTCACTGCTGGGCAGGCACGTTTCCAATCGATCCCCAGGAGTTGGTAGACTCGGCTTTGCTCCGCGTCTGGTAGGCTCGGCTTTCGCACCGTCACGATCCGGCCATCCTTCAGTGGCAGTCGGGTGCTAACCAGCGAGTGGGTGCTGAGTAGACGACGCACTGTCTTC
>CALLLI010000210.1 GCA_938082635.1 uncultured Verrucomicrobiales bacterium | reverse complement strand
CCAGATACTCGGGATCGATTGGAAAGGGGCCTGCCCAGCGGTGAAGTCGGAACTGAAAGGAGCGACGACTTTGTAGTGCCTTCGCGACGCAGGCCCTGGTTTTATAGGGGTGCCACGCCGGTAATAAGAAACTTGGGCTAGGGACTGAGCGCCGGGAGAATCAAGTGTTCTTTGCGTCGTCTTAGCGTTGCCAGGTGACTTCTGCCCTGTCATCTTGCCGCATGCATCGATTATTGTTCTTCATTGTGTTTCTTGGACTCCATGGTGTTGTTTCTGCCAAGGAATGGCCACAATGGCGTGGCCCCAATGCTAATGGCATTGCGGAGGCGGGAGACTATCCCTTCAAATTCGCTGCTGAAGAGGGTTACCTTTGGAAGGCTCCCTTGCCTGGTCTCGGCAGTTCCACTCCGGCCGTGTGGGGCGAGCAGATCTTCGTCACCGCGGGTGTGCCAGAGGACGCCAACGCCAAAGACGAGGAGGCTCCGCGGCATGATGCGGTGGTCTCCTATGGCATGGATGGCAAAGAGCAATGGCGCGTCTTGTTAGGCCCAGAGCGTAAAGGCAAGCATCGCAACGGTAGCGGGAGCAACCCGTCGCCGGTCACTGACGGTGAGCATCTCTTCGCGTACTTTAAGACGGGCACGGTGGCAGCCATCGACTACTCTGGGAAATTGGCTTGGCGCTTGAATCTCCAAGAACTCTATGGCGAAGACACCCTCTGGTGGGATCTGGGAAGTTCACCTACGTTGGTGGGAGATCGCTTGGTGATCGCTGTCATGCAGGCTGGAGACTCTTACTTAGTTGCCTTAGAGAAAGCGTCAGGCAAAGTTGCCTGGAAGACTGCTAGACAGTACGAGTGTAAGAAAGAAACAGATCAGAGTTACGCCACACCGACTGTCATTGGCGAGAAAGGTAAAGAAGAGATTCTCACGTGGGGCGCCGATCACCTGACCAGTCATCGCCCCTCTGATGGGAAATTGCTCTGGCAGTGCGGCGGATTTAATCCTGATGACAAGCCGATGTGGCGTGTCATCGCCACACCAGCGGTCACGGATGGCATTGCGTTCGTGCCTTACGGTCGGACGAAGCACATTGCTGCGGTGAAGTTGGGCGGAGAAGGGGACATCACCAAGACGGCTCGCCTTTGGGAGAAGGAGGGGATGGGAGCAGATGTTCCGTCGCCTATCGGCACGGCGGGCGCTTTCTATCTCCTGACGGACAATGGGTGGTTGTACAAGTTTGATGCGAAGTCCGGTGAGGAACGTTGGAAACAGCGCTTGCCTCGATCTTCTAGCAAGTACTACGCATCTCCAATGCTTGCTGGCGACCTCCTTTACTGCATTCGTGAGGATGGCTGGGTCTATCCTCTGCGTCTGAAGGCCGATGGCTTTGACTTGCTGAGCGAGAATGACATGGGCGAGCGCATCATTGCCTCACCCATCGCCGTGCAAGGCAAGTTGTTCATCCGTGGCGCCGAACATCTCTTCGCGATCGCTGCAAGCAAGTAGGATGGGCAAAGTCACACTTCCACTCGAGCGTCTCGCAGACGTTTGGCCGATATCGTTGCATTCTCCTAAACTCAAGCTGGGGGCTGTCCTGCATCCCGCTTCGGTCAATAGCCAGCTCGAGCATACGCTTGCTGTGCTGTTAGAGAAGAATGGTAATCTCTTTCAGTTAGGGGCTCTCTTCGGTCCACAACACGGATTTGATGGCACCACGCAGGACAACATGATCGAATGGGAAGGTGCTGTGCATCCGAAGCTGGGAGTTCCCGTGCATAGCCTGTATGGGAAGCATCGCGAACCGACGGAAGCCATGCTTGCTCCTATCGATGCCTTGTTTGTCGACCTCATGGACGTGGGTAGCCGCTACTACACGTTTATTTGGACGCTGTTTCTTTGCATGAAAGCGTGTCAGGCTCAGGGCAAACCTATTCTCGTTGCGGACCGTCCCAATCCAATCAACGGCATCGACATTGAAGGTTCACCCCAAGAAGCGGATCACCTTTCCTTTGTAGGCCTGCATCCGATTCCTATTCGTCATGCCAAGACGATTGGTGAACTAGCAGTGCAGTTTCAGAAGGAGATCTTCCCTGACGTCGAGCTACATGTCCTTCCGATGGAAGATTGGGACCGCGCCATGTGGTGGGATGAGACGGGGCTCCCTTGGGTGCTTCCATCGCCTAACATGCCGACTTTAGACTCGGCTGTCGTTTACCCAGGCATGTGTCTCTTTGAAGGTTGCAACGTTTCTGAAGGGCGAGGGACTACGCGGCCCTTTGAAATGTTCGGAGCTCCTTGGATCGATGGTCTAGTTCTAACGGAAGCTCTAGCTGCTCTCCAACTGCCAGGAGTTCACTTCCGCCCGCTTAGCTTTGAGCCCACTTTCCAGAAATACGCTCGCCAGATTTGCCAAGGCGCTCAGATCCACGTCACGGATCGTCAAGCCTATCGTCCTGTGCAGGCAGGTATTCAGATTCTTAAGACTATTCAGGAGCTCTATCCGCAAGACTTCGCCTGGAAGCCGCCGCCCTATGAGTATGAGGAAGAGAAGCTCCCGGTCGAGATCCTGATTGGCAGGCCGTTGGTTGAAGGATCCCTTTCCTGCTAGTACAGATCGGCGTAAGTCCGTTTGTATTTCCAGAGCGTGAGATTGTGGGAATTATATCAAAGTAAGGGTTGTACGTCAGGAATCTAGCATTAGCTTTCAGCGGTCGCGCAGCACCCGTGAAAAAAACTCTGGATTTCTCACTCTCACAGACTCAAATCGTTC
>CALLLI010000209.1 GCA_938082635.1 uncultured Verrucomicrobiales bacterium | reverse complement strand
GGAGATCGCATGATGAAAGGACTCTCGCTGGTACGAGCCGGGCGAAGCAGTCCACGAAAGCCGCGCCCCAAACGAATCTACGCAGATCCTTACAAACCAACATCATGACGAGCCCGATCCTTGCTTAAGTCAACGACATTGAGTTACATTGGGTTCAGTCCTGCCAGGGATGTGGATTTGACATGCTCGCCACCCATCTACAAAAATCCTCTTATTGACGACTATTTTGAGGAGGTTGAGCTAGCGCTGAAAGCAAAAGGCGGAAGGTTGCCCCTCAACGGACAGATCAAGAAACTTCGAGGCCACTCTTCAACCGCTTCGAAGGCCTTCAATAACATCCCTGAAAAGTATTTGATAAGCCTGTTCAAGCATTTCCTCGAAAGGCAAGGCCTAGCAAACCAGTGCAGCAACGAGTCATTTTGCTACAAATTGTCAAAGGAGTGCTCAGTCAACGACCTACAATTCCTAAAGACTAAAATTGAATCTTACATGTAAAAGAGGTCGGCTCGGAATGCCACTAAGTTAAGGGTGGCGTAGGACGCCTTTCGGTAGGTCGTCCGGTGAGGGCTTTCCTTCGTTTGCTTGCGCGGCCGGACGAGCAGCTGGTAGTTCTTTGAGCGTCGTTTCTTGGCTCTCAGCTCGATTCGCCCAGCTCGTATCGAGAATTGGTCGTTCGCAATAACTTCTAGATGTGCATCATCCACTTCCTTTCGGCGTCTTTGCGAACAGCCTGTCGATAGCCTGCTTGGAGGCGGCTTTGTCAGAGGCACGAGCCGTGCTGATGGCACTCCAATGGGTTTCGGGGAACGAGGTGACCGCGTTCGGCGAGAGCGACCAGAGCAATGGCGAAACCGGTGAGCCTATTCATGGTAAGAAGGGTTTAATACCCACCCAGCCACGCAGCAAGAGCCCGAACGCTGGGTAATTTGCTATCTATGACTCGCTTACGTTGGATTCTCCTTCTCATCTGCTTTGGCCCTTTCACCCAGGCAGCGGAGCCCCAACTTGAAGCCACCGCCTTTGCCCCACAAGGGATGGTCGGCAGTGTCGTTGGTGTGAGTGTTGATGACCAGGGGCGCGTCTTTACTACGCAAACGAATCGGCGGACCTATGGGGCGGTGGATATTCGGAAGCACATGGATTGGGTGACGGAGACGTTCAATGCGCAGAGTATCGAGGACAAACGTAGGCTTTTGAAAGAGCGTTTTGAAGATGGGGCTGTGGGTGATGCGAATGCGGATGGCGTGGTCGACTGGCAGGATCTCACGATTCCAAGTGAGTTGATTCTGATGTTGGAAGACAACGATCAGGATGGCGAAGCAGATCGTAAGGTGGTCTTCGCCGAGGGGTTCAATACCGAGATCACAGGACTCGCCGGAAGCGTGCTGGCTCATGGAGATAGCGTCTATACCACGATCATTCCCAGCCTTTGGCAGTTGCGCGATACGGATGGCGATGGAACTGCCGATGAGCGCGAGGAGACGGTTACCGGTTTCGGTTTGCACATTGGTTATGGCGGTCACGACATGCACGGGCTCACGGCGGGCCCGGATGGGCGGATCTACTGGTCGATCGGCGACAAGGCCTTCAGTGTGACGGATGGAGAGGGCGGCCATCATCATTTCCCCTATCATGGGGCTGTTCTGCGTTGCGAGCCAGACGGGTCAAACTTCGAGGTCTTTGCTAAGGGGCTCCGCAATCCGCAGGAACTGGCTTTTGATGAGTTCGGAAATCTCTTCGTGGTCGATAACGACGGCGACTTCGGAGACGGCGAGCGCTTTCACTATTTGCTAGAGGGCAGTGACTCGGGTTGGCGCTCCTACTACCAGTACAGGAACAACAAGAAGTTAGGCGATGTCGCCGGTTACAACGCCTTGTCAGCTGAGAATCTATCAAAACCGCATTTCATCGGTCAGGCGGCGAACATCACTCCGTGCCTTGCGAATTTCTCGGAAGGACCTGCGGGTTTCACTTACAATCCTGGAACAGCTTTGAGCGAAGCCTTGGTGGGACATTTCTTTCTCACAGAATTTCCTGGGAAGCGCTTGCAGGCGTTTCGTACTGAGCCGGAAGGAGCAGGGTTTCGCATGATGGAGCCTCACGTGATCCTTGGAGGTCAAATGCTTGTGGGCATCAACTTTGGTCCTGACGGGGCTCTCTACGCCGCAGATTGGGGCGAGAACGAGTGGGTACCGCATGAGAATGGGCGCATTCTCAAACTCGATGTCCCCACCGCCGATCGCCATCCGTTGCGAAAAGATACTCAGCAACGGCTTGGGGCAGATAGACGGCGGATGACAGAAGGCCAGTTGCTAGATTGGTTAGGCGATCCTGACCAACGCGTGCGCTTGGCTGCTCAGAATGAGATTGTTCGACGCGGCGATTTCACCATTCTCCGTCAAACTGCGCTGACAGATTCACGAACCATGGCACGCATTCACGCCATCTGGGGCTGCGCTCATTTAGCTCGCACTCGTGATGGTGAGTCGCTTCAAGGCATTGCCGGGTTGGCCTCTCACAGAGATCCTCAGTTGCGCGAACAGATTATTCGAGCACTAGGCGACACGCGTTCGAGCTTTGCGCTCAATCTTGTGAAACGCTCCCTCTTCGATTCACACCCGCGCGTACGCTTGCAAGCAGGCCTGGCATTGCATCATCTCGCAGGGCCCAAGGACCTGAAAGACATCACCCAATTCATCGCCGCCAATGGCAGTGAAGACGTCTTCCGCCGTCATGCCGGCGTGCGGGCGCTCACTGGAGCCGCGCGAGATTGGCCAGAATTGCTCGTCGATCTCAATAGCCATGACTCTAGCGATGCGCGCCTGGCCGCTGCCATCGGTATTCGCCGACTTCATGAGATGGCTGAAGAGACAAAGACGCTGGAGGATCCGAACGAGTATGCCGGTCTAGCAAGATTCCTTCAGGACACGGATGAGAATATCGTGGTCGATGCCGCCCGTGGGATTCACGATGTGATGACGCCGAGTCCGATCGCCCTGCAAGCTCTCGCTGAGATACTAAGCACGACCAAGCTTGTACGGGAGCCTCTTCTCCGACGCGCAATCAATGCCAATCGATTGTTAGGCAATGAGGCTTCAGCGGCTCGAATTCTAGCCTATGCCGCGCAATCAGATCCCGGCAGCGCCATGCGCGACGAAGCGTTGCAATCCGCGATCACATGGAGCCGCGATTTCCCGGTGGATCGCGTGCTGGGCTTTGCCAGAGTAGCCAAGACAGGCTCACCGCAAGCCATGACAAAGGCTCTCGATAAGCACTTCTCCTCGCTGGCCAAGGAAGCGTCCACAGCACTCGTGGACCTCGTGGCTACCTCCAACTATCAAGCTGGCATTCCTACCTTGATTGCTCTTTCTCAGCCTGAAACAGAGGACGCTGCCATCCGAGCACGTGCGCTCGAGGCCCTGGTGTCAATGAACGCTCCCGGTGCCGAGTCCTCCATGACGGCAGCGGCCAAGTCTTCCGAAACAAAGCTTCGTCAAGTCGCCCACTGCTACTTGGCCAATCAGGCACCCAAGTCCACAGCCACGCTCGGCTTTCTAGCAGAAGCCATTCAGAGCAAAGACCTTCGCGAGGCTCAACAAGCCTACGCTTTGTTAGGAGAAATCAATGCCATCGATATGCTGCGTAGCGAGGCGACCCAACTCGCCAAAGGAAAGCGACGGGCAGAGGTTCAGTTAGACTTGGTCGAAGCGGTGAGAGCAACCAACGATGCCGAAGCGCTTGCCTTAATCGAATCTGTTGATGCCTCGCTCTCCAGGGGCGGAGATCGTAGCTTGGGGAAAGGAATCTTTCACACCAATGTGACCGCGCAGTGCATCCGCTGTCATCAGTTCAAAGGCAAAGGCGGCAAGATCGGTCCTGACCTGACCAACGTTGCCGCGCGGCTCTCTCTGGAGAAGCTCCTCGACTCACTTGTCGCTCCCCAAGCCGATATTGCTGAAGGCTACGGTCTCGTTTCTCTCGGGCTGAAAGATGGCAGCGCTCTGGCTGGGACACTTGTTGAGAAAACTGATGACGCTTACACACTGAAAGACGCGATCGGCAACACCAGCACGATTGCCTCGGATGAAGTCGAGACAACCACGCCAGCGATGTCGTCCATGCCGCCGATAGGCACCATTCTATCAAAACGTGAACTTCGGGACTTGATGGCTTACATGGTCAGCATGCGATAGCCTAATTCTGGATCACGCGGAGTCTTGCGTAACGAGCGCGAGCATCAGCATTCGTGTCTTGGATAGTGACTGTTTCTGTGCCATCGCCATTGTCGACCACGCTCACTTCGTTCACCTGCCCGCCGTCTTCCATCCAGGTCTCCAGATCAAAGGACGTTTCCACTTGAGCGGTGACATCCGTTAGCCCTTTAACTCTGGTGTAGCGCACGGTGAGCACGTCATTCTCACGTGAGACTGCTGGTAGCCTACCCGGATCTGAGGCTTTCGGCTCTCCTCCTAACAAATACTCTGCAAGCGTTGGTAGACCATCGCCATCCACATCTGCGGTGGGTCCTGAGATCGTCGCATCTGCACGCTCGGCTGCGGAGAAGTTCTCGGCTAACCAACCCTCGAAACCCGTTCCAGGCTCGCCGCCTCCACCACCCTGACCCGCTTCATCTGTGCCAGGCGTTCCGTTGTCCTTCGCACCCGCTTTCCAGCTTCCAGACAAGGTAGGATCCGGTTTACTCGTTTCGTTACGCAATGCCAGCGCCTTGCCCTCGCCATCTGCATCCTGAGGCCATGCGTCGTCATCCGAGTATGCGAACTCATAAATCGTCGCACGGTCATGGGCACGCAGAAAGAGGCGACCACCACCATTGGGAAGACCGCCAGTGTAGGCACCGAGCGGAGGTAGCATCGTGCCGTAACGCTTCGCAAACGCGGCCATGTCGCCGGCCAGCACCACGCGCTGCCCGGGCTCCAGACTGGTGCCTTCAGGGAAATCGAAATCCGCATCTCCACGTAAACGCACCCCGGACAGACTTACTTTCTTCGAGCCCACATTGAGCAACTCGATAAACTCAAAGTCATCATTGTTATCGAAACCAGAGGCCTCTTCAGCCGCGGTGGGATCATCTGGATTGTACATGATTTCAGAAACGACCACATTGTCAGGACGAGCCGGCTCTTCACCTACAAAGAAACGCGCTTCAGCAAACGCACTCCAGGTCTGCGAAGGCCCATTCTTATCTTTCTTGTAGTTGTCATTCTTCTTCCGCGCGGTGAGAAGCGTGGTTTCCGTTAACGTGATATCCTCATCAACGAGAACCGCAGTCGCACTAGGCTCGCCGCCCTGAGCGCGCGGGTCGCTTCCATCAGCGGTGTAGTAAATCACCGCCGGCGCAAAGAGTGAGCCGCCCGCCTTGATCTCGACCGCCACTGGACTATCACTGACCACAGCATCGGCATCAAACGTCGGCACCGTGATGATCTCTTCTGTGATCCAAGCAGCACGTGCCTGGAGCCAGCCGATCATGTGCTGGATCTCACCGGCGTGACCGCCGATGTCCGAGTATGTCAACTGCCCAGCAGAGCGTGGGCTCGCACCAGGCCATTGATCGAAATTCCGCTCGGAGGACTCGGCGAGTTCCGCGCCCATGCCGCCGATGATATTGGCAATGTTCTCATCACTCATCTCGTCCTGACGAAGGTCATGCCACCGATCCGCCCAAGCCGTGTGGAAGTCAGGATTCTGAAAGAGATCATGCCACCAGACCGGCGTCCCGCTAGCCGCACCCGACCCCACATTACTAAAGAAGTGCGTGCCTTCGTCACCGCCAGCGCCACGCCACGTCAGGGCTTGGCCGATCCGAGAATCACTTGCGCCACCAGCAGATCTATCAAAGTCCCACACGGGACCAGCGATCACTTTGCCTTCACGATTCTTGTGAAAATAGGCGCTCAAGCGAAGCGCATCCACATTCAAGGTGAGCAAGTTGAGCAGCTGGTGATCGATCCACGCCGTCTCGTCGATAACCGACGGATATCCGGTCTCCGGATCTGATCCATTGCGAATCGTGTCTCTCATTTCATTCAAATGGTTCACGATCCAATCCCGCTGATGCTGCCTATCATTCCGCTCTTCTTCTGGCGGGTAGATCATTTGCATCGAGACACCGCCACCAGTAAAGTCCCAAGTGTTCGGGTCGGTCTTGTCATGACGAAAGATGTAGCCACCCCCGATTGCAGGTTCCTCGGTCGCTTCGACTGCCATGGACTCGACCTCTAGACGGCCGGACCCGCGCTCGATCTTCTCCACCACCGTGTAAATCCCCTGATAGTCATCCTCAGTGATCTCTCCATCGTCGTCATCATTGAGATACAGCTCCACAAATCGCGTGCGAGGCGCGTATTGGCCCAGCTGATTGCTCAGCTCGTAGATCCACGCATTGTGCACGAGCGTCCTATCAAAATTGTAGCGGGCATTCATGACCCAATCCGAATTTGCAGGCATCCCAAGCAGGGCAAGATCGCGATCATCGTCATCTTCATTCCAAAACTCGAAGCGCAGCGGCTTCTTGGGGAAGCTATTCGAAGTTTCCCCACGCGTGCGAATGGCACCACGGCTGCTCGTCTGAAACTCTCCGACAATGGCCGCGCGCCCATTCTCTCCAGGCTCTAGCACACCAATCGCCATGTCCTCGAAACTCGTCTGAGCAAGTCGCCCAGCAGCATCGACCACGACCAACGGAAGATCAGAATCGCGATTGGCCAATCCCGAAGAAATCTTAATGAACGTCTCGGTCCGCACAGGACCACTACTCACAGAAGCAGCAATCATGGCGGTCTCCGTTAGCGTAATGGGCCCATCATAGTCACTTCCGCCAAAGAGGGTCGCCTTCTTTCCGTTCTCAGTGTAGCGGATCGCTTTGCCGCTTGGGGAGGACAACTCCACCGTGAGTGTGCCTGTGAAGCTCTGCCCCGAAACGGAGAAGATGACCACGTTGTTCGCGTTCTCCGCTTCCGGCGTGGGATCGCTACTAACCCCATAACTCACAGAACCAGTATCACTCAAGGCGATGTAACTTTGATCACGTTCTAACGGCGGCACCAACACACTGCTGATCACCGTTTCGGCATCGGAATCGATTAACCCGACAAACTCACCACTACCACTAATTCCAAAGCTGGTGTGCAAGGGGGCCTCGTCATCGCGACGATCTTTCCCCGAAGCAAAGACGACTAAGTAGCCTTTGGCTGGAATCTCCACGTCAGGGAATTCCCATTTTTCAAGATCATCCGCGGAGTCTGTGAGAAAGTGGCCGTCGAGTTTGTAGGCAGCCGCATCAGGATTGTAGATCTCCACCCAGTCGCCGAAGTCACCATCTTCATCCGCGAAGACGGTCCGGTTCGAGGACAGAACCTCATTGATAATGGGTGCCGCATGCGCACTGGCGGTGAGGGCCAGGGTGAGCCCGAGTAGTTTGAGGGTGTATTTCATGGTTCGAGGATTGGGGATTTCAGTGATCCCTACAATATAGGAAGGAACCGAGCGAATGTCGAGGATCTCGCCTGCTTAGCTCCAGAGCAGCGCCAGCGTGAGCAATCCCGCGCTGAGAATGAGGTGCAATGCGCTCAGAGCAAGAAAGCGATTGTAGGCAGGGCTGGGTGGCGTCGCCCAGACTCGAGCAGCGATAAAACCACCAAGGGGCAACGTCGCGAGTGGCCACAGCGCGACTGCTGATCTGCCAAACGCAAGCCAAGCTAGCCCAAGAAGACTCGGCAATAGAAGTGTCAGCGTGATTTCGATCCTCGCCAAGAATGGCCCAAACCGCACGGCTAGGGTCCGTTTCCCGGTTCCCGTATCTTCCTCGTGATCACGGAGATTGTTGATGGCAATAAGCGCCACCGAAAGCAATCCAATCTGCGTGCCTAACAAGACCGCCTCTGCATCGAACTGAGCCGTTTGAAGAAAGCAGCTTCCAATCACCGCGACCCAACCGAAGAAGACGAGCACAAAGAGGTCGCCCAACCCTCGATAAGCAAGCGGCATGGGACCACCCGTGTAGCCATAGCACAAATACAGAGAAGGAATGCCAATGGCAATGATTGGCCAACCACGAGCCTGCCAGAGTGGCAGGGCGCAGAGTCCAGAAACACCTAGGACGAGCAGCGCGGCCCACATGACCTGGTGCGACGAAAGATCGCCCGAGGCCGTCACCCGACGCGGGCCCATGCGCTTCTCCGTATCCGCACCTTTCGCATGATCGATGGCGTCATTGAAGAGATTCGTCGCAATCTGAAGCGCGAGGCAAGACAGCAAAGCAAGGATCGCCAAGTCCATTCTCCATGCGCCAGCAAGCTGGGCACCTAACACCGTTCCCACCGTCACTGGAGCCACCGCTGCTGGAAGCGTTTTAGGTCTTGCTGCTAGCACCCAGGCTTTTAAGGAAGTCATCGTCAAATTGTTCAAATGGTGGTGGTGACTTTTAGTCGCCACAGAAGCCGGAAACACTACTCAACGGCGACTAAAAGTCACCGCCACGAAACAGGGCTAACAGAAATAAGTCATTTCATTTCCGCAACTTAATACGCTCGAGAGCCCAGCGTGCATGTTCGGCAATCAGTTCCTCTTCTTCTGCTGCCGCGCGCTCCAAAGCAGGCACGTCCTCAGCAGTGCCGACATTTCCAAGGGCGACACAGACATTGCGCAGGAAACCTGGCCGCTTGGTGCGTTTGACCGGCGATTTGCGGAAGAGTTCGCGAAACGCGTCCACATCGAGACCAAGAAAGTCACGCAAATTCCAGTCGTTGACGAAAGGGCGCGCGTGAAAGGTGGCTTCCTCACTCGCTTTCGCGAAACGATTCCATGGACACACTGCCAAGCAGTCATCACAGCCGAAGATCCGATCTCCCATCGCTTCACGAAACTCTAGCGGAATACTACCTCGATGCTCAATCGTAAGATAGGAAATGCAGCGCCGGGCATCCAGCCGACGTTCTGCCGTGATCGCTTGGGTGGGACAGGCGTCCATGCAACGCGTGCATTTGCCGCAGTGATCCGTCTCTTGTTTGTCAGCGGGCAATGGCAAATCCGTCAGGATCACTGCCAAGAGAAACCAGGTCCCCAACGCCCGATGAATCTGCACCGTGCTCTTGCCATTCCAACCGAGGCCAGACTCCGAAGCAAAGTCACGCTCTAAGACGGGGCCAGTATCGACGTAGTAACGTTGACGCCCGCCAAGATCATCAATGTGGGTAGACAGATCCTTCAGCTTCTCCTCGATAAGATCATGATAGTCCGAACCCCATGCATAACGGGCAAAGCGACCAGGCGATGTCGCCTTGCCTTCGGGTCGCTCACCTTGGAAATAATTCATTGCCAGAACAATGACAGATTGCGCACCTGGCAGCACTTCACGCGGGTCCACCCGCCGTTCTACGCGTTTGGCGAGCCAGGCCATGTCGCCATAGCACGCATCTTCCACCCATTGGCGAAAGCGATCCGCGTGCCTCGCCGGTCCAGCAGGAGCCACGCGACACACTGAGAAGCCGAGTTCGTGCGCGATACGAACTAAGTTCGCTTTAATCGCTGCGGCTTCAGGGACAGGCAGCGTCTCCGTCAGCGTTTCGCTCACAGTTTGCAAGCAAAGTGATAGTTAATGCACTCCACCAAGCCATGGACGGTTTCACAGACGGTCAAATCCGAAGTATCGACCACCATCTCAACCACCTCCGTATAAAGCGCCTCACGCTTTTCTAACAGAGCAACTAAGGCCTCGCGCGGATTCGCCGTTTGCATGAGCGGGCGTTCCCGATTTAGGGAGATGCGGAAGAGCAATTTATCAACCGATGCCGTCAGCCAGATGCCGTAGCCTAGCGACTTCAAGGTGGCACGATTCTCAGAAGCCAGAACAATGCCGCCTCCCGTGGCGATCACTTGGCCCGAGGTACCTTGAAGCGATTCCAAGGCCTGCCGCTCTCGCTGACGAAATCCCACTTCGCCTTCAGTGGCGAAGATTTCAGAAATACTCCGCCCGGCCTCTTTGACAATCAGCTCGTCCGTATCGATGAACGTTAGACTCAGATTCTCCGCGATCTTACGCCCTATTGCCGATTTCCCACAACCCATCATGCCTACCATAAAGACATTGGTAAGCGAGGCCTCACCTTCAGGTGCTGCTGTCGTGGTATTCATCGGTGGGGACGCGCGAGGATTCGTTTGACCGGCCTCTCACAGAAGACAGAGTGAGTGAGATTGGCCCCAATGTCACTCTTTAGTTATGGAAACCCGCCTTCTACCTACTGATCCAGCCTCTGCCATGAGAAGCAGCCTGGCTGAAGCGGTCGCCACGCTCGAGCGTGGCGACGTGGTCGTGCTCCCCACAGAGACAGTCTACGGGCTGGCTGGTGACATCACTTCACCCAAGGCCATCGCGCGAATCTTCGAGGCGAAGGAACGGCCCTCGGTTGACCCTCTCATTGTTCACATTCCGAGGAAAGAGGCGCTCTATGACGTCGCTGTCGTCGATGACGCCATGGACAAGCTCTTGCGCAAGCTCATGGAAACGTTCTGGCCTGGGCCTCTGACATTCATCTTGCCGAAACACCCAAGTGTGAGCGACGCAATCACCGCAGGCTTGCCCACCGTTGCGGTCCGCATGACCTCAGACCCCATTTTTAAACGTGTGCTTCATGACCTTGGCCGTCCACTGGCTGCCCCCAGTGCGAATCGCTTTGGACGCATTAGCCCAACATCCGCTTCGGCGGCTCTGGAAGAACTCAACGGGCGCATTCCACTCGTGATCGATGGCGGTGCCTGCGCCACGGGTCTGGAATCGAGTATCCTTAAAATCGAACTCACGGAAGGGAAGCCACTCTTCCACATCCTGCGACATGGTCCCGTCACGGCGGAGGACTTGAAGCCGTTCGGCAAGATCGCGAAGAAACGGAAACCTTCGCCACACACCAAGGAGAAAGAGGATGCCGCCCCTGCCTGGGAAGCCCCTGGTCAAACTGATAGTCATTACGCTCCCATTACCCCCTTGCGCTTGCTCAGCGATCCGAGCGAATTCCAGCCAGAGGAAGGGAAACGCTATGCCCTTCTCAGCTACCGCGGACTTGAGGATGATGGCTACATGGAACTAACAGAGTTCGTCGAAACTTTCGTCCTGAGCCCTGGATCCGGCAAGGTTCCTGAGGCAGCCGTCCGCCTCTTCTTTCTCATGCGCCAAGCGGACCAACTCGGCGTGGATGAAATCATCGCTGAGCCCGTCCCAGAGCACAGTATCGGCTCCGCCATCATGGATCGGCTTCGTCGCGCTTCCATCCCTGCGACAGACCAGTGATTTCACCTTGCGCCTAGGGCGTTTCCTGGGAGAAGTCCAAGCATGCTTTCTGATCTCCCTCTCGCCCTCGGAATCGATTTCGGTGGAACATCAGTGAAACTGGGGGTTTGTCAGGGTGCCTACCTGATTGAGAAGGCAGAACCTATCCCAACCAAGGAATTCAACGGCGCCAACGCGCTCATTCCCGAGATCGAGAAGAGTATCAACCTGCTACGCAAAAAGCATCCCAGCATCGCCGCCGTGGGTGCGGGTTTACCTGGCTTCGTCAATTGGGAGACCGGCCACGTCCACGCGCTCACCAATGTCGAAGGCTGGGAAGGCGTGAACCTCAAATCCATTCTCTCCAAGTCTACGGGCCTGCCTTGCGTAGTCGAGAATGATGCCAACGCCATGACCTACGCGGAATGGCGTTACGGTGCCGGACGCGGTCGTGATTACTTGTTAGCAATGACTCTTGGCACAGGTGTCGGCGGCGGCCTCATCCTAGGTGGCGAACTCTATCGGGGAGCGACCTACGGCGCTGGTGAGATTGGCCAGATCAGCATTGATTACAAGGGACGCCTAGGCGGCCATGGAAATATGGGTGCGCTAGAGCGTTATGTGGGCAACGGCCCGGTTACCGAGCTCGCCGTAGAGAAATACCAGGCGGCCGGGCAACCCTTAAGTGCAGAAGACTGCACGCCCTTGAAGGTAGCCGAGCGTGCTCACGCTAGTGACGCCACTGCAATCGATGTCTGGAAAGAAGTGGGAAAACGACTCGCCGTTGGACTAGCAAATGTCTTGTGGGTGATGAATCTCGATTGCGTGGTCATTGGCGGTGGCATGGCCAAGGCCGGCGAGCTGTTTTTAGGCCCGCTGCTCAAGCATCTTAAAACCCAGATGGATGAATCATTCACTGATGGACTGAAGCTAGTCCCTGCGCAGTTCGGCAATGAAGCCGGCATCATTGGCGCAGCTGCTCTTGCGCTCGATGAAGGCCAGAAAGGTTGAGGCATGAGCAAGTTCCGACTGGTTTCCGACTACGAACCGCAAGGTGACCAAGGCCAGGCCATCGCCAAGCTTGTCAAGTCTGTCAAAGCCGGAAACCATCATCAGACGCTGCTCGGAGTCACCGGGTCCGGAAAGACGTTTACCATGGCGAACGTCATTGCCCAAATTGGGAAACCCGCCCTCATCATGTCGCACAACAAGACGTTGGCGGCTCAGCTTTACTCCGAGTTCAAGAACTTCTTTCCTGACAATGCGGTCGAGTACTTTGTCAGCTACTTCGACTACTACCAGCCTGAGGCCTACATCCCGCGCTCCGACACCTACATCGAGAAGGATTCCTCGATCAATGACGAGATCGAACGGATGCGGCTCTCGACCATGGGCTCGCTCATCACGCGCCAGGACGTCATTGTCATCGCCAGCGTGTCCTGCATCTACGGCTTGGGATCACCGGAAGACTACGAAGGTATGATGTTGCCGGTGACGGTGGGTCAAGAGATTGATCGCGACGCCTTCCTAACAAAGATCGTCGACATGCTCTATGAGCGCAATGATATCGCCTTCGCTCGAGGCAAGTTTCGCGTGCGCGGCGATGTGGTCGAAGTCTTTCCCGCCTACCTCGATAGCGAAGCCATCCGCGTGGAGTTCTTCGGTGAGGAGATTGATCGCGTGACCTCGTTTGATCCGCTCACAGGTCATGCCAAGACCAACCTCGAGTCCTACACCCTCTACCCCGCCAAGCAGTTCGTCACTCCTGCGCACAAGATGCGCCGTGCCATGCGCTCCATTCGTGAGGAACTCGACCTCACGGTCGATAAGTTCGAGACGGAACAGAAATTCATCGAGGCCCAACGCATCCGTCAGCGCACCCAGTATGATCTGGAGATGATGCAGGAAATGGGTTTCTGCCAGGGTATTGAGAACTACAGCCGACACCTCGCCGAGCGCATCCCAGGAAGCCGCCCAGGCACCTTGATCGACTTCTTTCCCAAAGATTTCCTGCTCCTGCTCGATGAATCCCACGCCACAGTCCCTCAGATCGGCGGGATGTATGAAGGAGACCGCTCTCGCAAGAGCAACCTGGTCAACTTCGGCTTCCGCTTGCCGAGCGCGCTCGATAACCGACCACTGCGCTTCCCGGAGTTCATGGGCATGACCACGCAGCGCATTTATGTCAGTGCAACGCCCGCGAATTTCGAGATTGAGAACAGCGTGGTTGGAAACGATGGCTACATTCCCCACAAACGCGATCGAATCGACGAAGAGGAAACCGCGCCCAGCCGCCCGCCCAAGTTCTCGGGCGCTCGGGAATCTCTCGACGACTTCGACGCGGAGAAGGACGGCACTCAGCTCGTGGTCGAGCAGATCATTCGTCCGACGGGCTTGCTCGATCCGGCCATCACAATCCGTCCGTTGAAGTCCCAGATCGATGATACGATCGAGCTCTGTCGCCAACGTGTCGATAAACGCGAGCGCGTACTCATCACCACCCTAACCAAACGCACGGCCGAAGACCTCACCGACTACTTGCGCGACGTGGATCTCAAGGTGCGCTACTTACACAGTGACATCGATGCGATCGAACGCGTCGAAATCCTCCGCGCACTCCGAGCCGCCGAGTTCGACATCCTCGTAGGGATCAATCTCCTGCGTGAGGGGCTCGACCTTCCTGAAGTCAGTCTCGTCTGCATCCTCGACGCCGACAAGGAAGGCTTCCTCCGCAGCGACACCTCGCTCATCCAAACAGCCGGCCGCGCCGCGCGCCATGAGCACGGCGAAGTCGTCCTCTTCGCCGACACGCTGACTGGCAGCATTAAGAAACTGTTATCAATCACTGAATTTCGGCGCAAACGCCAGAAGGCGCACAACAAGAAACACGGCATCACGCCCCAAGGTGTCCGCCGGGCCGTGCAGGAAAGCCTGCAAACGGCCGTCCACGGGAAAGAACTCGAAACCAACCTTGTTCGGGAAACCTCCAGCGACCTCGATGTCCTCAGCGTGCTCCGCGAGCTGGAAGAAGAGATGCAAGAAGCCTCTGGCAAACTCGAATACGAACGCGCCGCCCTCCTCCGAGATCAGATCAACGAACTAAATAAACAAAGCGGTCAAGAACCGATGAAGACCATGAGCCCCGCTCCCAAGAAGAAGAAACGCGCCAGCAAGAAGAAGTCCGTGCGAAAGAAGGTGACTTACACGATCAAACGCCGCAAGCGAGAAGACTAGCCTTAGAGTAACGAGGGCATCCTGCCCGCGACCTGGCCAGATGGCCAGGCTACCTTAACTCCGCAGGCCGACGACCTAACCCAAGTTTCTTATTACCGGCGTGGCACCCCTATAAAACCAGGGCCTGCGTCGCGAAGGCACTACAAAGTCGTCGCTCCTTTCAGTTCCGACTTCACCGCTGGGCAGGCCCCTTTCCAATCGATCCCGAGTATCTG
>CALLLI010000208.1 GCA_938082635.1 uncultured Verrucomicrobiales bacterium | reverse complement strand
TATGGAAACACTTTGGCACCTGGATACGGACGATTCGCCCCGATGTCCTGCCCTCCGAGATGGTGGTGTCCGAAGCGTTGAAGAATACGCTGTCTGAATTTTTGCATCGTAGCCTCATCGCGGCTTCATTCCGAAAATTCAATCTCGACAGAATAGACTTCGCACGAGCCGATGGTAGGCGCTTTGTCGCCTGATTCCCGGAGTGAGAACTACGCTCTCACCAGGTTCTTTAGACCAGGATTTTTTTCAGAACTCTACTTGGGTTATTGTTAGTTAGAGTGTTGCTTTGTCCGTTGTAAAGGAAGGACAGTTCCTTGTGATCGATTCCAAACAGATGGAGTACGGTTGCCTGGTAATCGTTGGGCGTCACCCGATCGATCACGGCGGAATGGCCAAACTCATCGGTTTCACCATAGGTCATGCCCCCTTTGATGCCGCCGCCTGCCAACCAGCAACTGAATCCCTGACCGTTGTGATCGCGGCCGGCTTTTCCCGGATCTCCATGGTTTTCGGTCACCGGTAAGCGCCCGATTTCACCTCCCCAGTGGACCAGGGTGGAATCTAGCAGTCCCCTGGACTTCAAATCCTTTACCAGTGCTGCTGAGGGCTGGTCTGTCTTGTGACAGATCGCGGGCAGGCTACTGCGGATACTGTTATGATTATCCCAGGGTTGCCCCCCGAGAAAGAGTTGCACGAATCGAACACCTCGCTCCACCAGACGGCGAGCGATCAGACAGCGCGTTCCGTACTCCTTGGTGGTAGGATGGTCGAGTCCGTACAGCTTCTTGGTGGCTTCACTTTCCTGGGAAAGATCGAGTGCATCGGTAGCAGCCGTCTGCATGCGCGCTGCCAGTTCGTACGATTCAATGCGCGATTCGAGTTCGTGTTCGCCTGGATGTGTCGAGAGGTGTTGTTGGTTCAGTTCGCGTAGAAACTCCAGATTCTGTTCCTGCAATCCTCCTCGCAGATATTCGGGAGGAGTCAGATTGAAGATCCTGGGCTCCTTCGGTCTGAGAACGGTTCCCTGAAAGAGTGAAGGCATCCAACCGTTTGACCAATTGTGAACACCGTCGACCGGATGGCCTCCAGGGTCAGTGAGCACCATGTAAGAAGGAAGGTTGTTGGATTCGCTTCCCAGACCATAGGTGATCCAGGAGCCTAACGTGGGTCGGCCAGTGATGCCGGGAATTCCCCCGTGCCAGTAACGAATGGATACTTCGTGGCCGTTGGCTCCGGTATGCATCGAGCGTATGACGCAAATGTCGTCGACGATGCTGGCCGTGTGCGGAAGGAGCGAGGAGAGCGGGATGCCGGACTGACCATGAGACTTGAATTCCCAGGGGCTGCCTAACAGTGTCTTGCTAGCCCGATTGATAAAACTGTATTGGATATCACCGGGATACTCTTGGCCGTGCCGTTTCGTCAGCTCCGGCTTGGGATCGAAGAGGTCGACATGAGAAGGCCCGCCGTGCATGAACAACGAAATCATGGCCTTGGCTTTTGGAACGGCCGCCGGGACTTTGGGATTGAGATCGAAGGATTGAGGCTCTAGCGCAACCGTGTTCGGCGCGGCGCTCAATTGATTCTGCTCTTGCAGCATCCAGGCTAACGCAACACCGCCAATGCCCATGGCATTCTTCTCTAAAAATTTGCGGCGGGTGAACGGATTGGTTTTCACGGGATTAATCGATGTAGAGGAACTCGTTGGAATTCAGGAGCGTTTGGCAAAAGTTTGTCATCGCGGATAGGGAAGCCTCGGATGGCACGGAAATATTTTGGCTTTTGATCGTTTCGATTTGATCGACAATAAAGGCGATCGATAGCTTCAGTTCGTCTGTGGAAGGAGGACGACCGTAAACGATCTCCCATGCTCTCCCAAGATTCCGTGGAAGGTGAAATAATTTCTGGTTTGGATCGGATTGTGGTCCCACGAATTCCGCATTCGAATTCCAAGTTTGAGTTAATCCTTCCTTGTCGGTGAGGCTAACCGTTACGGTCCATGTGAAGGTGTCGTTGTTTACGTTTCCCTGGGAATCTACGGCAAGATCGATAAAGTCCCCTTTCTCCACTTTGAATTCTCCGCATAGGGTTTTTAGTTTGCTTTGATGGACGATCCATTTGCCTCTCAATTCATTGGACGAAATGATTCGTGCGCGAACTCCGTCGCCTATAGGAGATGGATGATCTAATTCTCCGGTAACTGATACTTTTCCGGATTGGGGAGCCTGCCATCGACGAATCGGAGAATAACGAGAACTTCCGGTATGGCCACCGGATGCCGAAAGTTGAGAATAACCGATCTTTGAATCGGGTCTGTTTTTTCCGCCCCAAATGGTGCTGTTGTGCCAGTGAGTATACGGTGTGAAACTGGATACCGTTTGTGTGTCCTCATTGATTTTTCCGTAGCCGTAGGACCAGACGATCTTGTCGGGAGGTGGGAATGGATTGGGATTCCAATCGATATTGGGCAATGGAAAATGAGGAGTTTCCTTCATGGCTCGCTCGGCCAGTTTCTTTGCCCGTTCCAGGACAAAGGCGTTATTCAACATCATCAATGATTGCGTGGCCACGGTGGACGATGGGCGTTTGGCGCAGTTGACCTGCATGACCGGAGCATCGAAGGCGGCCAAGAGGGCAATGGGTTGGCTTCGCCTCGATTGAAGATAGATGCTGCGGCGATTAGGGTTGCCGTCTTCAATGATCTGGCCGGCGTCATCTGCTTTCACTTCGACGGGAGGACCGAACTGTTTCAGGTTGAGTTCGCCCGAAGCGGCCAGCATGCGATCCCGCAGTACTTCGGCTTCCGGACGGAGTATCGTTTTTCGCCAGTAATAGAAATTGGAGGAGTCGATGGTTTGTTCCCGTTGATGGATTGCGGAGGACTGTCGATAAACGGTCGAACGAAGGATTTTTCTGTGAAGTTCTTTGAGATTCCAACCGCTATGCATGAAATCGGTGGCCAGCCAATCCAGTAACGTTGGGTGCGTTGGCGTTTGTCCCAGTTTTCCAAAATCGTCCGGAGTGTCGACCAAGCCCTTCCCGAAATGATGAAGCCAGACCCGGTTCACCAGAACGCGGGAAACCATCGGGTGATTTCCGCTGACTAGCCATTTGGCGTAGGCGAGGCGCCTTCCGGAAGTAGGCAGATCGCTGTCATTTGAACTGAATTGAACGGGTCGGTCGGTTGGCTGAGAAATCGTTAGAGCAGCCGGTTGCACTTCGTCGGTCGGCTGACGCGGATCACCGCGGTGAAAGATTCTAGTAGGCTGGATTTTATTTGAAGCTTCGGTTAGGGATCGTAGGAATTCCTCCTTGGGTTTAGTCGCCCGGACATTGGCGATTTTCTTGTCGTAAGCTTTGATTTCGTTAGCTGCTATTTGATTGTATTGATAGAGGTTGCCAGGCGTGATGTTGATCGAAGGGTAATTGGCGATCAGTTGCTTTTGTTCCGGATTGCGATTGCTGTTAGGGGTCTGATAGGCATCCCGAAGTTGCTCACGTAAGGGAGGGGCGTGTTTGGCGAGTTCCTTTTCCAGCGCAGCTTCCATCGAATCCTTTAGCTTCTGCTGCTTTTCCTTTTCGATTTGTTTGGCCTGTTCCTCGATTTCTGCAGACTTCGTTCGATCGTCGTCCGTGTAGAGAGAGATTTGCCGCTGTTGGGGTGTTTTCCAACCCGAACCGCTAAAAGCGGGATCGAAGATAGCTCGAAGCTGGTAGTAGTCTTTCTGAGAAATGGGATCGTAACGATGATCGTGACATTCGGCGCAGCCAACCGTTAGGCCGAGCAAGGACGAAGAAACGATTTTCAAACTGTCCACGATCATCTGGTTACGGCCTGGGATATCGTTTTTCCCGCTTCCCGTTCCGTCGGCGGCCATACGTAGAAATCCGGTTGCCGTCAGAAGTTCCTGTTCTTCTTTTGATAGATTGGCGTGGGGTTGTGGAACCAGTTCGTCACCGGCCAGCTGTTCGATGATAAACCGGTCAAAAGGCTTATTGTTGTTAAAGGACCGGATGACATAATCCCGGTATTTGTAGGCGAATTCACGGACTTGATCCTTGTCGGTAGCCCCTTCGGAATCCGCGTAACCGGCAACATCGAGCCAGTGTCGTCCCCAGCGCTCGCCGTAATGAGGAGACTCTAGCAGAGAGTCGATCAAATCAGAGTAGGCGTCCGGATCATCGTTACTTATAAATTTGGAAACCTGCTGTGGCGTTGGAGGGATACCGATTAGATCCAAGTAAACTCGGATCATTAGAGTTCTTTTTGAAGCGTCCGGATTGAATCGAAGATCCCTTGAATCCTGATGTTGAGCGATAAATGAGTCGATCGGAGTTCTTACCCGATCGGATTGTGAAGAGGTGGGTAATTCGGGGTCCTGAATCGGTTGAAAGGACCAGAAGGCGCGCTCTTCGGGAGTGATTCCCAATCCGTCATCCAATGATTTTGGTTCGGGCCTGGCCGTTTTTGCCCCTTGTAGGATCCAGGATTTGAGGACGGCAATTTCCGATGACGGAACCTTCTTCCCTTTTGGTGGCATTTCTCCTTCAACGACCTTCTGGATGAGAAGGCTTTCCTCAGGTTTTCCCGGAAGAATAACCGGCCCATTTTCGCCGCCCTGAATCATCAGCCGGCGCAATCGCAGGTCTAGGTCTCCCTTTTTTTCCTTATCCGCACCGTGGCAGTCCAGGCAGTGCTCTCTCAAAATAGGGCGAATGTCCCGTTCGAATGTGAGTCGTGACGGCGACTCCGCGAATAGGGATCCGTTTAACAGAATTGAAATCAGGAGCAGCTGAATTCGGGATGTCATGGGTTCAGGGCCAAATCGGGATTCTGTTACAATTTCATCTGATTTCACAACTGCCGCCGCCGCGAACTTGACTCGCGCTGTCTTCTGCAACCCCGCGATGGCCCCATCGACTGTCTTTTAATAGCGTGGACGGCGCGGCAGACGCCCAATCGGCATCGTTCGAGTCAAGGAAAGAACGGGAAGAGCTTTTTCAGATTTTCCGCGCTCGCCCGCCGCCCGTATTCACAGAGCTCAAAGGCTTCCGCATGGTTCACGCGTTTGCCCTTCTCTTCGCCATAGAGCGTAATCAACTGGTCACGATAATCGTTGGCCACGGCCATGGACCGTGCTTGGAATCGTTGGCCGAATTCACGTTTCCTCGCGGCCCGGGCACCGCCTTCTTTCGGCACGGGAACCACAGCTTCGAAATTGCCCGTGGCCCAGAAGCTTTCGATCTGGGATTCCAAAGTCCAAAGCGCGTCGACTTTCTGCTTGATCACCGGATCAATGCTCACGACGAGATCAGGCTCAAATGGGTTCGGTTTTTGAAAACCGTCTGACAGATACAGAAAGACGGGGTTATTTTGAAGATGAGGGGTGTCCGGGCAGAAATTGCTCACCGTCACCATGAAGGCGGCATCTTGCATGAGTATACCCGTGTAACGGTGATCCGGATGATAATCATTCGGTCGATGCGCCATGACAATGTCCGCCTTCCACTCGCGTATGAGGCGTACGAAGGCTTTGCGATTATCTAACGTTGGCATGAGTTCGCCATCGTGAATGTCCATGACGTGAGACTCGATGCCCAGGATCTTTGCCGCTGCGTGGACCTCACGCATACGGCGTTTGGCCAGCTCGCCGCCTGACATGATGGCATGGCCGATATCGCCATTCGTGGCCGAGACAAACTTCACATGATGCCCCAACTTCGCCCACATCGCCGCAACTCCGCCTGCTTTCAGTTCGCAATCGTCGGGATGCGCTCCAAAGACCATGATGCGTAGTTTGCCGTCGTCTGCTTCCGCAGCGAAGGCCTGCTGCAAGATCAAGAAGGAGAAACAAAGAAGAGCGGCAGAGATCGGTTTCATTGTTTGATAGAGTTTCATTGAGCAACCAATCTATCAGAAAGAAATTGAGTCTCCCAGCCGGAAGTTCCGGCAACAGAGCTGGAACTTCGTTAGGTCAATTGCAGCAGCTCGCGTGCTTGCAGGTAGCCGGGAGCCCGACCGCCTGGCTGATCCTTCCGTGTCATGCCGAAGGTGCTTGCGGTGGCCCGCGCCAGCGAGATCAATTCGCGCCAGCGATAGGCTGGGCGGATGGAGGCGAACTCTTCGGTCACGGTCCGATAGTAATTCTCGGCATGCAGCCTCCCGTCCTCGCTGATGGCATACTTCAAGAGCAGGTCAAAGACTGGGCGTGATTTGGCATTTTCGAGTTCGCTGTAACGGAGTACGGCCGCGGCTGCTCGGAACTGGTCATTTCCGCGGATGGCTTCCTCGGCCTCCCCAAGGAGATTGCTAGGTTTTGTTTCCGTTGCTTTTTCACGGAATAGTGATAGGATATCTTTATCTGTCGACAAGGGAGACTTCGGTCCGACCACCTTCTGTCCAGCCCCGGCGACATGATAGGCTGCAACGATGAGGCTGGCGTATTTGTTACGGTCGTTCGTAACACGGGCAATGTTTCTCCAGGCATTGACGACATCTGAAGAGTGAACGCCGCGCGAATCTCCATGCGTGCGATTCTTGGTCTGCCGCAAGATGATCTCATTGGCAGCCAGCGCGATCGCTTCGCCGACAACTTCCGGCGAGATCCCTTCGATCAAGGCTTCGGCGACGGCTTCGGCGGCTTGGCTTCGGCGGCTTGGACTCGGCGGCTTGGACTCGGCTGGATTTAAAAATTGAGTGGCCATGCTCCGCGACCCAGGCATCGTCTGCCTCACGCGTCCCCGGTGGCTTCCCGGAAAGTTTGTCCAACCGATCGGTAAGCACTTTCTGCAGTTCTGGTAGAGTCTTGCCCTTGGAATACTTTTCTCTCGAACACGAGAAGTGAACACTCTGTCGCAACAGTGTGTGAGCGTGGGCGTCTCCAACCACATCGACCATCTCCCAGGCCCGATGTGCCAAGGCCACCGCATGGATATTGGGCTTGTCCTGTATCGCAAGTTGCAGCGCGTCGTAGGCTCTCCTGAGCTGAGCGCTTTGAGAGTGCTCCGAGAATCCGATCGCCTTGGAGTGGGTCCTGCACCCGGATAGCCTCGCGTAAGAGTTCTGCAGCGTTGCTCCCAGGAGGCAACGTCGCTGGATCAATCGCTCGAAGCGTGTCCGTCGGCTTGTCCTTCCGAACCGTTTGCAAGCGTGCGGCGTTCCGATAGAGCACTTTGAGCACGGGCAAAGGTTGTGCCTTCCCCGGAAGCTCTGCCGACATCTCCAACGCCGGCACCAAGGCGAACATGCAGTGGAAGCCGTCATAGTCTTCGCCACCGAATGTTCGTGCATTGGCGAGAGCGCCAGCTGCGGTCATCTCTTTCAGAGTGGATTCGCCACGACGAAGTTTGCCTACCAAGAGTTGTTGGAGTTTCTCCGGTGGCGTTTCAACCATGGCAGCGACCAGGGGTTCAAGTTTGCCAAATGTCAGGGGTCCCAATTCATCTCCCGTTTCCGCGAAGGCGGTGGAAAAGCCGAGATCGTTGGCGACGGACGCCCCGACGCTCGCGGCGACCATGCTTCGGCCGACGTTGCCAAGAAAGGCACGGCGGGATTAAGGATATTGCGGGACTGAATGGTTCGTTTTCATTTTCATGGTGGCATGGTAGTTTCAGTGGCTTCGGTTCCCTGGGTGCTTGCGACCAGCAGCGGTGCCCTCAGAAGACGGTTCCAGAGTTCAACAAGGTTGAACCCCTTCGTTTGCCCAATATTCCGGCGGCGCGATAGAATCTCGTGAGTGGGAAGTTCTCATGAGTCAGCAGACTGATTTCGTAGTCGGGCAATCTTCCCTTTCGACAACTCGATGCTGAGATCTATCAGCTCGCCTGTGCGCTGTTTGAACTTCTTATACTCGGCTGTCTCGGCGCGTAGCTCCTTCACGTGTTCGGGCCAGACATGCTCTGTGCGACTCTTCATCTTGTGCGTGTAACTTAGCTGATAGTAGACGCCTGTCTGATTCTCACGATCTCGGTATTGCTTGCTG
>CALLLI010000207.1 GCA_938082635.1 uncultured Verrucomicrobiales bacterium | reverse complement strand
CGGTCGCTCGCCGCCGTCGTTAGATTTTATATACACTTCTACTTGAAGTCGATTTTGAGAAAGGCACCTCCTTAGAGGGGGGCCTTTTTTGGTTGTCGATGATGTCTCTACATCTTGATACCCAATTTCTATTTAACCTCCTGGTGATCTTGGCGTAAGGTGCCCAAAGATTATGAATGCAAAATACCTTCTCGGTTTGTTACTCACTGCTGGAGCCGCCTTTGGGCTGGGCTGGGTGGTGAAGCCTGTAAATGAGCCTGCTATTACTGATGGTGGCGGGTTATCTGCTGGTGGAGGCTCGCTTGTCCCTGGGCCAGTTCGCTCAGCTGAGCAGGTAGCGGCAGATCGTGCGATTGAGGCGGCAGCTGCTACCGAGGAGCCCTTCATTACCAAGTATCTTAAGAATGGCGTGCTCACTGCGAAGACGATGGAGCGGGCAATGGAGGAGCTCTTGAACGAGTCTGATCCGATTAAGATGAATCAGATGATGGCGGAGCTCTTGGGGAGGATGACAAAGGAAACTGCTCCAGTCGCGATGGCTGCGATTCAGAAGTTGGGTAGCCGTGATCCCAGTCAGTTTTATCTCACTAGCCTCTTCGCCAACTCGTGGGGACGGCTCGATGGCGAGAAAGCGTTAGAGTTCACAAAGGGGCAGTCAGGAAGGATGTCCGGCATGAGTACTGCATCCGCACTTTCTGGATGGGCTCTTGAGTCGCCAAAGGAGGCGATGGCGTGGTTGGATGGGGAAGAGGATAGTACTCAGAAGATGTTCTACACCGCAGGCCTGATCAATGGGCTCGTCAAGAGCGATCCGGAGAGTGCTACGGAGTACTTAGAGAAAGTGCCAGGGGACAATCGCATGAGGGGGCGCTATGTGGAGATCATTGCTAACGAGCAGATGAAGAAGGGGATCACAGAGGCGACCTCATGGGCGGAGGGGCTCAAAGACGAGGGCTTGAAGGGGGATGCCTTTGAGGATCTTGCCAATCGTTATAGCCAGGAAGATCCTGCCAAAGCCGCAGCATGGATCGAAGATCGGGCGGACGAGCCTTGGGCTAAGGATGCGATTACCGAAGTTGCTGATGAGTGGGCTGAGAAGGACCCTGCTGCGGCCGTTGAGTGGGCTCAGGGCCTAACGGGTGAGGCGCAGAATGATGCCATGTCGGCAGCACTGGAAGAGTGGACGGAGTCGGATCCTGCCCAAGCGAGCGAGTATCTAGCAGAGATGGAGGCATCGCCAGTGAAAGACAGTGCCATTGTTGGGTTCACGGAACGCCTTTCTAGAGAAGACCCTGAGTCGGCAGTGACTTGGGCAACCACCATTGGAGACGAAGCGGTGCGGAACGATGCCCTCACGGATGCAGCGCGTAGCTGGTACCGCCAAGATCAAGAGGCCGCAGCGGCATGGCTAGAAACGAGCGCATTGAATGAAGACGCTCGCGCCAAGGTGCTTGAGCCTGCCAGTGAGCGGGGAGACTTCCTTCGCCGCTTTGGTGGGGGTGACCGCTAATATGATTAGCTAACAAATATTTAATTTACTACCATTCATTCTCTCTATTTATGAAATTAGTCCTATCGCTTGCACTATATATGCTCGGCAGCCTTGTTGCTGACGAGTTTCCTATCGAAGGAACCTGGAACGCTGTCACGACCCTTCCCAATGCCGAAGAACGTCCGTCAACGCTCGTCCTAACGAAGAAAGACGCGAAGTACGAAGGTGTTATTTCTACATCGGATGGTGAGAAGCCGCTGAAGGGCATCGAGATTTCGAAAGAGTCTGTCAGCTTTGCGATCGATATCGATTACCAGGGAACGCCGCTCAAGTTTACGGTAACCGCTAAGCCAGAAGGTGAGGATACCCTGAAGGGAAGTTGGGCTGCAGCAGGGGATGACGGAAGCGAGCTTGCGACCGGTGATTGGAAAGCGGATCGCGAAGTTCTGGAGACCAATCCACTGGCTGGTGATTGGAAGGTGACCGCCGAAGATCCCGACGGCAATGCGTTGGCCTTCGACATGACCATTACAGAAGCCGAAGGCAAACTCTCCGGCACGTTGAAATCGGACGACGGTAGCTTGACCATGAAGTCCGTGGCTTTCGAAGATGGCGAAGCCAAGATGGAAGTGCCCTTTCCCTATGATGACCAACTGTACCCGGTGAAGATCACGGCCAAGGTTGAAGATGACAAGATGTCCGGAGGCTGGGCGGCCCTCAATGCAGATGGCAATGAAGAAGCTAGTGGGTCCTGGAAAGCCGTGCGTCCAGACGCGCCGACGATCGAAGGTGCCTGGGACATCGTGGCGACCATGCCTGACGACTCCGAGAACAAAGCCGTGTATCATTTCGAGTCTGGTGACGACCCGGCATGGACGGGCAAAGTGGTCTCGGAAACGGGGGAAGTGACGTTCGATAAAGTCGTGGTCGAAGACGCCGCACTCACAGTCGACATGGAGTTGCCGTATGATGGCAGCGAGATCGAGGTGCGGGTGAAAGCGACGATGGCGAAGGACGGAACGTCCTTTGAAGGTGAATGGATTGCCTTCGACGGCAGTGGCCAGGAAGCGGCCAAAGGGGCTTTGAAAGGCTCCCGGAAAACCGAGTCCTAGACAGCGCACGGTTCTGCATTACGCTCGCGCGTGGACGCTATTCAGACTGCTGTAAACGACGGGAAACTCTTAGAGTCAAGCGCTGCGAATATCGCGGGCTTATTAGAAACGAGCACTGATTTAGTCGACAAAGCTGCGGTTGATGAGCTTGTGCAAGGCGAGCATTGGGAGGAACTGAACGATCGTTTTTTTAAGACGTTGACGTTTGGTACTGGCGGCTTGCGGAGTCGTACTGTTGGGCGCGTGGTGACACAGGCGGAACGTGGAAATGCACCCGAAGGTGCTTGCCCACAGTATCCATGTGTCGGCACGAATGGAATGAATTATTATAATGTGAGTCGTGCCACGCGCGGCCTCATTGCCTACGTGAAACAGTGGGTTGCTGAGAATGCACCCTCACAGCGGCCGGCGATCGCCATCTCGCATGACACGCGTTATTTCTCACGCGAGTTCGCAGAGTATGCCGCCAAGGTCTGCACGGACTTGGGCGTGGATGCCTACCTTGTGGAGTCTTGCCGGGCGACGCCCCAGGTATCCTTCGCGGTTCGTCACTTTGGCTGCACTGCGGGTATCATGCTCACCGCCAGTCACAATCCGGCGCACGACAATGGCTACAAAGTCTACTTCAAGGAGGGCTCTCAGATCGTTGAACCTTATGCTAGTGGGATCATTGCAGAAGTGAACGCGCTGACGTCGGCGGCTTACGATCCAATTCCTGAATCAGAGCACGGCAAACTCATCGTGTTGGGTGAGGACATGGACGCTCTCTACATGGATCGGTTGGAGACGTTGATGCTCCAGCCTGATCTCTTGGAGAAAGCCAAGGGGCTCAAGGTGGTGTTCACCAATCTTCATGGGACAGGAGGCGTCATCGTGACGCAGATGCTAGAGCGCCTGGGGTTCAATTTCATCACCGTTCCTGAACAGGATGTTCAGGACGGGGCGTTTCCTACCGTCGCCTCACCGAATCCCGAGAATCCGCCTACTTTGGCCATGGCCATCGATTTGGCTAAGAAGGAGCAGGGGGACATTGTTATTGGAACAGATCCTGACTGTGACCGCATGGGAGTAGCCGTGCGTGATGCTCAAGGTGAGATGGTCTTGCTCACAGGAAATCAGATCGGTTCTTTGTTAGCTTACTATCGCACCAAGACCATGCTCGAGAAGGGGATGCTCACCGATGCGAACAAGGAGCGTGCTACCCTGGTGAAGACCTTTGTCACGACGAATCTGCAGACCGAGATTGCCAAACACTACGGCATCTCATGTGTGAACACCCTCACAGGCTTCAAATATATTGGTCAGAAACTCTGCAAGTATGAGCATGCGTTGCCTCTCCCTGAGGGCAAGAGCTACGGTGAACTGAGCGAGGATGAGAGCCGTGCACTACGCTTGCAGCATTCGAAGTTCTTCGTGTTTGGCGGTGAAGAAAGTTACGGCTACCTCGGTGGAGATTTCATTCGCGACAAGGATGGCAATGCTGCTGTCGTCATGTTCTGTGAGTTGGCTGCCTATGCTGTCTCACGTGGTCTGACATTGCCTGAACTCATGGATGAAGTTTACCAGACCTTTGGTTACTACAAGGAGGAGTTGCAATCCGTGGTCATGGAAGGTGCAGAAGGTGCCGGCAAGATTCAGAAACTTGCCAATTCCTACACGCAGCAGCCTCCGAAGGAAGTGGACGGCTCTGCTGTGAAAGCCGTTCGTAATTTCGCTGAGGATGACTTCATTGATGAAGAAGGGGATGCGATTCCCAAGGAGAAGATGATCATGGTGGATTTGGAAGATGGTCGCAGCTTTGCCGTGCGTCCGTCTGGCACCGAGCCGAAGATCAAGTACTACCTCTTTAGCCAGAACCCGACCGATGGGAAGACCTTGTCGTCTGAGGAGGTTGCCGCGCTGAAGGACGACGCTGGCTCGAAGCTGAAGTCACTATGGACCTACCTTGAGAAGGATATCGAAGTGCGGCTCAGTGACTAACAAACGGGCGACTTCTCTCATGATGCGCTTTCTCGCTCCGGTGCTTGCCCTGATTAGTGGTGGGCTCCTAGCGTTGGGTTATCCTCGATGGAACGTTGAGGAGCTTGTCTGGCTCTGGACGTTCCCGCTGATGGTGGCGTTGTGGTGGCTGCCGGTGAAAGAGCCTCGGCGGCGCTTTCGACGTGGCTTTGGCTTGGGCTACCTTGCCGGGATTGCTTTCTTTGGAACGAATCTCTCGTGGATTTCTGAAGTCACGGGCGTGGGCGTGGTCATCTTCCCTTTCTATTTGGGCCTCTACTTTGCGGTATGGGGCGGCATCGCGGCCACCGCTGGTCGTCCACGCGATACCAAGCTTTATGTTCCGACTGGTGAGGAACCGCGGCGATTCACCTTGGTTGGCGCGTCAGGACATGCGTTGCGCTGTGCCTTTCTCAACGCTGCCGCGTGGGTAGGCCTCGAGTGGCTGCGTGGTTGGATGCTTACCGGCTTTGGATGGAATGGCTTGGGGGTGGCCTTCCACGATAATCTCAATCTCATTCAGATTGCGGATATCGTCGGTGTGACAGGGCTGGCGTTTCTTCCGATGTTCGCCGGGTGTGTCTTGCTCACGACCGTAAGGCGTTTCCAGTTAGAGATTCGGCATCAACAACTTCGTCCCCACTTGGACTTCGGCATCGCCTTGGCGATGGTGTCAGGAACGTTTCTTTACGGCCTTGGTCACACGTTGAAACCGGTGCCTGAGGGCACCGACTTGAAGTGCGTCATGGTGCAACTGGCGCTTCCTCAGGAGGATAAATGGGATCCTAACAAGGCGCTTGGGATCGTGCAGGAATTCGAACGGTTTACCACGGCCTATGTGGAGTCGACCAAACCGGATTTGGTTCTTTGGCCGGAGTCGTCCCTGCCCACGCCGCTCTTTGCAGATCCTGGCAATGCGGTCTTTCTCAATCGAATCCTCTCGAAGGGAGACTTCACGTTGATGCTTGGCACAAACGACTTTGATATGGAGAAGGGAACGGCCTACAACGCGGCGGCGCTCATGACGGGGAGCTTTGATTCTCCGGAGCTTCAGCTCTACAATAAGATTCATCTCGTGCCCTTTGGTGAGTTCGTTCCTTTCCGCAAGACGCTTCCATTTCTGGATACGTGGCTAAAGCGCCTGATCCCGGGAGACTTCAATCGCGGTGAATCGACCGAGCCTCTTCAGTTTCCTGGCAAACCCCTCAAGGTCGTCCCGCTCATCTGTTTCGAGGACACGGTGGGGCGTCTGGCTCGGAAATTCATTCGTCCGGAGGCTCAGTTTCTGGTGAACTTTACGAATGATGGCTGGTTTGGTCGAAGTGCTGCTGCTGAGCAACATATGGCCAATGCGCGCTTCCGGTGTGTGGAACTCCGTCGGCCCATGGCACGTGCGTGCAATACCGGTGTGACGTGTTTGATAGATGATCGAGGGCGAGTCACCGCTGCCTTGAGTGATCCTGATGGTGGCTACTTTGTCAAAGGGGCGCTTGCGAGTACGATGAGAGTTCCGTCGGATCCACCCATGACGTTCTATGCTCGCTTCGGAGATTTCTTTACGCTTATTCTTTCGATATGCGCCTTAGTTCTTATCGTTCTCCATCGTCGATCTCCTTCGCTCTAGCGCTTTGGCTAGGAGGGATCTGCTTAGGCGAAGCTAAGCCTAACATCCTCATTGCGATCAGTGATGACCAATCCTGGTGCGATGCGTCTGCCTACGGTTCCAAGATGGTCAAGACGCCCCATTTCGATGCGATTGCGAAAGCGGGAGTTCTCTTCACGCATGCATTTGCACCTTCTCCAGGTTGTAGCCCTTCGCGAGCAGCCTTTCTGACGGGACGGCACACCTGGCAGATTGAGCATGCTGGCACGCACGCGAGCTACTTTGACCCTAGGTATGCCACCTTGCCGGATCGACTTGCGGCAGAGGGATACGCAACGGGTCACGTAGGCAAGGGATGGGCACCCGGGAATTGGCAAATGCTAGGACGAAAAGTCAACCCTGCCGGGCCTAAGATGCCTAGTCCAAAGAAAGGGAACTACGCCGCTGGCTTGGAGTATTTCCTCAAAGAAGTGCGCAAAGAGGACCAACCCTTCTGTTTCTGGTTTGGCAGCTCTGATCCTCACAGGACCTTTGAGAGAGGAGCGGGTCTCGCAAAGGGAAAGCGCTTGGAGGATGCGGAGGTGCCAGCGTTCCTTCCTGATACGCCAGAGGTTCGTAGCGATCTGCTAGATTACACGTTCGAAGTGGAGCGCTTCGACGACGATATGGGAAAGATGCTAGCAATCTTGAAGAAAGCTGGTGAGTTGGAGAATACCATCGTGATCGCTACCTCGGACAATGGCATGGCCTTCCCGCGAGCGAAGGCGAATTGCTACGAGTATGGGATCCGCATGCCTCTGGCCATTCAATGGCCGAAGGGAGTTCCTTCGGGACGCGTGGTCGACGATTTGGTGGGATTTGTCGATCTCACTGCGACGCTCTATGACTTGACTGGTGTGGCATCGCCAGATGCATTTCCCATAGTGGGTAAGAGCTTCGCAACGACGCTTCGTTCGGATCGGCAAGGTCTTGTGGAGACTGACAGAACCGCTGTTTATAGCGCGCGCGAACGCCATTCGTCGTCTCGCTATGAATCGTTAGGCTATCCTCAGCGTTGCATTCGCACGCGGGACTATCTCTACATCCACAACTTCACGCCGGAGCGTTGGCCGGCCGGACCCTCGCAGAAATACGCGAAGGGCACGACGTTGGGCCCCGAGCATGATGGCTATCACGACATCGATGCGTGTCCGACCTTAGATCATCTCATCGCCATGCGTGAAGACCCGGTCATCGGGAAATTCCTCGCCTTGGCTGTGGAGCGTCGTCCGGCAGAGGAACTCTACGCAGTGAACGAAGATCCTGGCTGCCTCGACAATCTGGTTACGGAAGAGCGCCATCGCGAAACGCTGACTAAATTACGGGACCAGCTGTTCGACTATTTAAAGGAGACGGGCGATGCTCGGGTGCTTGGAAACGGCGATATCTGGGAGACTTACCCACGCGTCTCCAGCTTGCGCTGGTTTCCCAAGCCCGAATGGGCCGTGAAACAAACTAACAACGTGGCGAAGCGAGATTGGTTAGAGGTTCGTCGCCCGTGACTAGTTCTTCTTAGACTTCTTGACGATCTCTTTCAATGACACTGCACGGTGCTTCTTCGCTGACAGGTAGCAGGCGTCGACGAGAGCCATCGTTTTGAGGTTGTCCTTGCCGTCCAGTGTTGGCTTAGCGTCATTCTCAAGTGCGATCAAGAGATCTGCCATGGGGCCGACGAAGGCATCAGGGAACCACACTTTCTTCCAGCGCGGCTTGTACCATTTCTCGGAAGCGGTCGTGGTGAA
>CALLLI010000206.1 GCA_938082635.1 uncultured Verrucomicrobiales bacterium | reverse complement strand
CCGTCAGATTGGCTGGATGGTTTCAACCGACTTCGGGAGCCTGATGTCCCATGAGGTTGAATTCAACCTACAGAGATTGGCTCTTTCGATTCCGCCGTGGATCTCAGGGCTAACCGATCTCCTGCGCAATCTTGCACCAAGGTTCAGCAACCTAGATTCCGCCGAGATTGGATTCTCAGTCGTTTACGTAAGGGGCTTGTTATCAACGGATAGCGCGAAACTGACTGCGTTCAAAGATCGTCGATTCATATGATTTCCATCCAGCCAATGTGACGGAGAGCCATAAATACTCGACGCCTTCTTGTAACGAGAGGGACAAGGACCAGCGACATGGTGACTAAAGCGCTCGGCTCTGGCACAGCACTCGCACTGACAAAGTCCTGAATCGTTGCCGCCTGGTTTCCCGTATAGTTGACACCATTGTAGGTGAACGTCACCGGATCATCACTCAGCGTGAACGCGTTCGTTCCTAACAGAAGTAGATCGCCTCCCACCTCAACGAAGGTGGGAGCTCCCGAGTCTCCAGCGATGAACTCCGCTTCATGAGTCACGAAATTCGCATGCCCAGGAGAGTCTTGCAGGAAGAGCAGGGCGTCATTGTCAGTGTTACCATTGAAGCTGACGTTCTCACTATAGGCCGATACGAGGTTTCGTCCCACGGCTTGATCGTTGACCACTGAACGGTCGGGATCCGAACCTACATCAAAAAGAGAGAGTCCAAACGAATACGCATTGAGCCCTTGATAGGGTCCGGCACTCGCCAAAAAGGTCTCTGCCCCTGACAAAGGCGTTGTGGCAAAGTCATAGTGGGTGATCGAATTCGGCAGGTTTTGATCAAGCACGCCAAGAAACAAATCTGTCCCTGGAATCGCTAGGGTCATGGTCGACGAAATCGTCCTCGTCACGGGTGCCAATGCCGGATCATTACTAGTATAGAAGGAAACCGTCCCACTTGGCTGATAGTGCGACGCCGAAATGATCACATTGCGACTAATCGCCGTGGCCCATCGGCTTCCCGCCGTCCGCCCTACCCCGCTCAGATCATGGCCCGCCAAGATGAAGCCCGCGTCCTTGGTGAACCGATCATTGGCTGCGTCCGTGTACCCTGCGATTATCATATCCGCCTGGACCGGACACAAGCAGACCACCGCCATGAAGAGGGCACGGTAGAAGATACCTGACATCGCGCCCCGGCTAACAGGGATGGATGCGGCCCTGGAGCCATTCCTATCTCGAATCATTCGGCGCGCGCGCATAACGGCAACACCGATACCCGAATCAGTACCGATGTATACACAATAAATATGGAAATTTTAATACTGCGCGCCTTTTGGCATGATCCGTGATGATCTCTATGGAGCTAGCGCAGATCTTTCAGTTTATCCAAGCAGAGTGGTTTCCCAAGCTAAGAATAGCGTCTCGTGCCTCCGCTTCCAGGTTTCAGTTTCATAACCACGGGTTCAATGCATGCTTGCCCGCGCTCTATCGAGCAGTATTAAGGTCCAATTTATGGCTACGTCCGGAACAGCCGCCTGCAACGCTTCCTAAACGGAAAGTCAGAGACCCGCGTCACTTAGGAGCCGTTCACGAGACACGACCGAGCACATGTTCAGCTTCTGGCTGGTCCTAAGAAGCGCAAACGCGTCGGTGTGGCGGGTGGTGCTGCATCCGTGGCGCCAACGCTTCTCGCCAATCGATTTCGATAACCGGTTGAATTTGTAGTAATATCTGGCAAATTTTCTCATACGGACATGATGAGTCAACGCTTCACTCCAGAATACCTTGAGGCGGCTCGTATCATCCAGCAGCGATTTGGCGCTGCCTTGAAGGCTCAAGGTCACTCTCTTGATGCGGAAACGCCTATTCCTGCCGATCTTCGACTTCTGGGAAGTGGCTTGGATTCCCTGGGATTTGCCACGTTGGTAGTGCAGTTAGAGGGCGATTTCGGCTATGACCCGTTCGCCTTGCTAGAGGAGCCTTTCTACCCGAGCACCTATGGTGAGCTGGAGGAGGTCTATTTGCGATTTTGGCAGGATCGCTGTTCTGTCAGAGCTGCGACTGTGCTCGACAACCCTATCACAATTTCATGAGCGAGTCTGTCCGGCTTCATCAGCATGCGCGATCGTTTGTGACCGATTGGCTTAGATCGAGAGAACGAGAGACGTTCTTTCTGGGGCTTCCCGCCGCTATCTTAGTGGGCGCTCTGTCGACAGTGTTTGCGTTGAGTTTTACGAAGTCTCCGGTGGCCATGTCTGCGAAGTACCTGAGCGCGGGGCAGCAAGCGTTGGCTGCTCGTGAGCTGGATACCGCCGACCTTTATTACCGGAAATCGCTGATCTTGCAGCCCAATGCGAAGCAGACGCTGATCGATTCTGTGCGATTGGCAGATGAACGTGGTGACGCGACGCGGCGTGGGGCATTGCTTGCTCGTCTGATGGAGGAGTTTGCGTGGCCAGAGGCGTTTCTGATGAGGGCTCAAGGGCTGCTGCGATCGCCGTCGCTGGAAGAGTCTAGGTTGAACGAGGTGGAGGCTTTGTTAGTCGAATTCAGCTCATTGCGTCAGGAGTCAGGCGCCGAACTGGCCATGGTGGTGCAAAGAGATTTAGCAGCGGCGTATCGAAAAATTGGAAATCTGGAGAAGGCTCGCACCTGTCTGGAAGACATCGGCCAGCCAACGCCGGGAGATCAGCTAGAGCTGGCATCTCTGGCGAAACAACTAGGCAATACTGATGGGGCGCGGAAGGGGGCGGAGGCTGTCTTGGCGGAGCAGGGCGTGGGTCCCGGCCAGGCATTCCGATCTTTGGTGTCTTCGGCAAAGGCTCACGCTGTCCTCGACGACGGGAGAGCAGCTTACGAATACTTTGAGCGTGCAAGTGGGTTGGTGAAAGAGGCAGATCAGAGGCGTTTGCGAGCGCAGGCCATGTTGTGGTGTTTTGAAGAGCTTTATCGCGGCAACCCGGAGCGTCCTCCGCTAGTCTTCCTTGAGAGACTTCTTACTGAGGAGCCCCTCTACGGAGGCTTGGCGGCGCTGATTGTGCGCCTTGCCGTCCCAGGAATAGCGACGGAGGGTTCGCTTTCTCAAGGGGCTCTGGAGGGGACTCTGGCAACTGGTGAAACGCTGGTGACAGCTCATCTTCTTTTGGGGCTCCGGGCACTGGGAATAGCAGGTGGTGACTCTGATAGTGAGGGCGGAGCGTTGCATTTCGAGATGGCGCAGCGCTTGAATCCAAGGAGCTCATTGACGCTAAGTCGCTGCAGTCTCATCTTGGCCGAGAGTGATCCCGCGCGACTCCAAGCGGCTGTTTCTATAAGTCGAATGGGGATCGCGCTTACTGGGCAGCATCCCTATGCTTTCGAAGTTCACAGTCTTCTCCTGGGTGCTGAAGGTCGGTGGCAAGAGGTGGTGGACCTGCTGACCCCAGTGGCCACAAACGAGCATCGATCACTCTTAGGTCTGTTGGCCAAGGCGCATAGTGAGCTGGGCGATGACGAGATGGCCGAGAGTTATCAAACCCGTGCGTCCGCCTCATCCGAGGGTTGAGGCCGCCTGTCTATTATTTCTCAAACTAACACAATATTAGATGTCTAGAACGAAAGCTGCGGCTGATTATCTGAAATGGTTCATGGTGAATCGCTTGCTTCCATGGTGGCCGCTTGTTGCCGTGATCGGTGGTGTGTGCGCTGCCTACTTTGCGGTGGTAGGCCTGTCGTCGTCACCAGACACGGTCGATGCGGCGTCTGTAGGAAACTCAGAGGTGGAAGGTGGTTCGAAGCTTGAGTCTACAGATACTGCTGGTGATGAAGAGGCGTTTGTGCCAGTACCTCTCGCTGACCGGATAGGAGCCTACGAGAAGGCCGAGAGACTTGCAGAGAGAGGAAGCGTGGATGAGGCGCGCGCCCAGATGCGTCGGCTGGCTCCGCTGACGGGAGCTTTGATCGATGGTCTAGCGGAAGCTCATGTGTGGATGGCGAAGGATCAGTTTACTGGGTTAACGAATGCAAGCCTAGATGAGGGTGAGGACGCTGTGAAGCGTCCCGCACGTACCGGTAAAGCGGTGCAGGAGATCGGGCAGCATTTGACGCGGGCAACTGAGTTGGCTCAAGATGATGAGGAGGCCTTCGAATTGCTTGCGATGCTCCATCGCCTAACTGGCCAGCGTCAAGCGGCAGTGGCCTTGCTGGAGGATGCCGTCACTCGGATGCCTGATCTGCGTCTCTTGCTGGCTCAGCTCCTGGTGGAAACAGGCGATAAGGTGTCTGCGAGTGAGCACGCGAAGCAAGCGGCCCTGTCTTACCGAGAGTTGGCATTGTCGGATTCAGGCGATCCAACGCACCGTTTGCGGTGGGCACGGGCAGAGATGCTGCAAGAGAACGATGAGGCTGCCTTGGCGATCATCGAGCGAGGAGAGACGTTGCACCGGGATGAGGCTCGCTACCACGAACAACGTCTGGCCCTTCATCTGCGGCAGTGTCAGCGTCATCTTGCGGGACCAGAACCGAATTTCGAGAAGGCCTGGGCTGCGGTGGAGACCTTGTTAGAAATCAGTCAAGATCGCCCTGCTGTCATCGGTCAGATTGGATTGCTGAGCTCCATCCCGACGGAGAAGGCTCGTGCTAAACGTTTGCTGCTGCAGCAAGCGGAGTCGGAGACCACACCTGGGGTGACCTACAAGATTCTCGGTGAACTCGAGGCGGGAACCGGACAGTGGGCGAAGGCGATTTCTTGGTTTGAGAAGGCCTTGGAACGCGAGCCTGAGGCGATCGTGGCGAAGAATAACCTGGCATGGTCTCTCATCCAGGTGAGCTCTCCTAAGTTGGATCGTGCGCTGCTGCTCATTGATGAAGCGATTGCCGGTCACAAGCAGCTTTACCCGGGCCGACTCAATCCCAGTTATCTTGAGACGCGGGGCCAGATCTTAGTGAAGATGGGCAAGTACAAGGAAGGGGTGAGCCATTTAGAACAGGCGCTTCGTTTCATGCCAGAAGCCTCTAAGAAAGGGGTGCACGCGGCTCTAGCGGTGGCCTATGAAGAGATGGGAAATCGAAGCATGGCTGATACTCATAAACGGCTTTCTAAGGGTGAAGGTCGGCGAGGCTAACGAACGCATATCATGGAAGAATTACCTACACTCTTAGCGTCGGATCGCAAGCAGCTCGCTGCCGCCTCGGCCACCGAATCGAAAGATCGGGTTGTCTTGGTTGGTGTGGTGATTGTCTTGGCTTCGTATTTGCCAATGCTGTTTCTGCACTTCGCTGAGCTCTGGCATAAACCGCACTATCGATACTTTCCGTTCTTGCTGGTTGCCGTTGGTTGTCTCCTACGGCAACGCTGGAGGTTGGAGGTGGAAGGCGAGCGCCGCCGGATACTCTGGGTGTTTGATGGGGGGGCGGTAGGCGTTCTGGGCGTTTCGTTGTTGGGGCTGTTGTTGGCGCTCATGACGTTTTCGCCTCGCATGGCTGCGGTTTCCTTTGTGATTAGCATGGGCGTTTGGGCACGGCTATTAGCCACGCAAGGTCGACTGGAGAATCCGTTTGGAGTCTGGTGCTTGCTTTGGCTGTTGATTCCGTTGCCAGTAGGCGTGGATAACGCGGTGCTTCAGTGGGTTTACCGCGTGACGACGTCCGTTAGTAGCAAGATACTCGACATCGCGGGGCGCTTCCATGTGGTGGAAGGCTTGAGCTTGAGCCTTTCGACAAAGACTTTCTTCGTGGATCAGGCTTGTGGGGGAATGCTGTCGCTCATGGGGATGTTCGCAGTGATGCTCGTGATCGTGGTGTGGCGGAGACGAGGGCTTGTGCACAGCCTTCTCTTGCTCGCGAGTTCGGTTTTCTGGGCGTGTTTTCTTAGCGTGTTATGCGTTCTGATTGTGGGCGTGGCTTGGTCTAGATTTAGTCTGGATTTGAACATTGGAGCAGGAAGGGATGTGCTCGGGGTTGTGTTGTTTTTTGGTGCTTGTCTTGCGGGCTTGAGTACTGATGCTTTGTTTAAGTTTCTGTTCACGCCGCTCGATGATTCCCGTATCATCGGTGAGATGGCCTCGCAGGAACGGAGCCCTTTGCTGCGCTGGTGGAACACGGTGATGAGCTGGCAGTTGCCCGAGTGGAGGGTTGCAATTGCAGTGAAATGGCGACGTTCGTGGGCGCAGGTCTACTTCGTGGCGCTCGCGGTTTTGGGCGTTCTTCTTGCTGGTCTCAGCGCTTATGATTGGACGAAGAGACGTGCGATTCCTCCCGAGCAGATCAGCGAGAGGCTATCTGGAGAAACACTGGCAACGACGCAAGCAGGTTGGATGCTCGTTGATTTCCTGACAGAGAGTCGAGATCCTCGCGATGTCTCTGGTGAGCACTCGATCCAATGGGCCTTTCAATGGGGGGATCGGCGCGTGCAGGTTGCACTAAATTATCCTTTTCCCAGTGGGCATGGTTTGACGGAAAGCTATGTGAATCGTGGATGGAGTAAGGAGAGTGAAGAACTGCTGACTTCGAGAGATTGGGCTCTAAGAGAGTCTTATTTCCAAAAGCCGAGTGGGGAGCGTGGTTTCCTCTTGTCTAGTCTTTGCCTTGTGAATGGCGAAGCCGTGGGCCTTTTGCCTGGAAGGCCGTCTACGGTTTGGAGAAAGATGCAGAAAGATCGGCCTCTAACGGATGAACCGTTGTGTCAGATCCAGGCTTGGGTGTCTGGCGAGGCGCTCACACCTGAGCAAGCTGAGGAGGTTCGCCAGGCCTTCCTCGATTTCCGCGCGGTGCTGCGGAAGGAGCTTCAAGTAATCTCGGGAGAACCATTTATCGCGACGTAGTTATGAGGAATCCGTATTCTAGGGGAAAGCTTGATGAGGAGAATGCCAGTGGTGTGAAGCGGCATTACTGGTTCTACGTGGTGACGCGGTTTCCTCTCTATGTGTTCTGGCTAGGCTGGGATGCGATTGCGGGATGGAGTGCGTCACGTAGTGGCTTGGGCAAGTCTTTCTTGATTGGATTGCCGGCATTCCTTGCGGTCGTGGCGACGGCTACGTTTGGCTATTATGTGGTGATTGATCGGGAGGAAGATCTGACGACGCGCTATGAAGTGATGGCGGGAAGGGCCACGTACTTTAAGAGTTTTGATTCTGCGGCAATCTGCTATCGCAGACTGATTCATGAGGGAGAGAAAGATCCCCAGAAGATCTTCCAGGCGGCGTTGGTGGCGGGTGAGATCGGGAATGAGGACGAGAAGGCAGCGCTCTTGGGGCGACTCACGAACGACGGGGATTACCGCTACGGGCGGGCGCATTTGTACAAAGCTAGGATTTTCTTGGCTGAGCCTGACGGAACCACGATATCGTTAGCCAAGCGAGAACTCGAACGGGCATTGGAAGTAGACCCGTCGCTTTCCGAGGCGCATGCACTCCTGGGAGAACTGTATGCGCAAGAGGGCGAGGTGGCCAAGGCGATTGAGAGTCTCGAGCGTGGTGCCTCTATCCCGGAGGCAGCGTTTTCGCTTGCTAGGCTACATGATCGTGCTGACAATGAGTTAGAGCGTGCGCGCTGGGCGAGGCAGGCGGCGGAAGCCTTTGCCGTGAGAGAGATGGCAGCGGAGGCGGGATCAGAAGGGCAGCGCCACGCCCTGGTGCTCCATGCTAGGGCGCTGGCGGTGGGCAAGCGCTATGAAGAGGCTCTCTCGAAACTGCAGCCACTCTATGGAGAGGGGCAGGATGCACGCGTCAATGCCGCGATTGCGAGTGTGTGTGCTCGATGGAGTCGGGCGTTGTTAGAAGCAGAAGAACTCCAAGATGCAGGCGAGGCGATGATTCGTCTTGTGAAGAGTGTTCGGCTTCTTCGCCAGGCGGTGGATCTGGCTCCCGCTGAACCGACCACCGTCGCTGTACTCGCTGAAATTACCGGTCTTGTCGACGTGCCTTGGCAATTGTCTGAGGATGATCTGAGGACGATGCTCTCTGAAGGAAAAGCCCCGTGGCTTCTCCATTGGATTGCTGGGATTCGTGCTTGGAAGGCGGACCTTGGCCGCGAAGAGAAGGTCCATTTGGCGATCGCCTTGGATCAGAATCCAATGACCACGATGTTAGCTGCTTGGGCCGTTCGTCAGGCGTGCGAGCAAGACCATTTGGATGTTGAGGAAGGGTGTCGTCTCCTTGCGGGGCTCCAGAGCATGGATCAGAAACCGGCGGCGCGCTTTGCTATCGCTGAGGTGCGCGGATCGCTCTTGGTGCGAAAGGAATTGTGGTCTCAAGCGATTGTGGCCTACGAGGCGGCTTTGGCTATCAACGAAGAGCGAGTCGATCTCCATTGGGCTCTTGTTCATGCCCACGAACAGAACGGCAATCGCGAGGCTGCAGCTCGTCACCGCGAGATGGCTGAGCAACTTCAGCTCAAGTCCGAGAATGAGTGAGATGGATTCAGTAAAGACTAGCGTGAGTGGATCGGCATCTATGAAACCAGGTGCCCGAATGAAGATGGGTGCCGAGGGCGTCATTGTCCTCTTGGCCAGTCTTGCTGTGTTGCCTCTGATCGTGACTTACTTTTCTAGGCTATGGAGAGAGGAGCAGTACCAGTATTTCCCCATATTGCTTGGAGTGATTATTTATCTTGGCTGGTCACGTTGGAAGGAAGCCCCACCGGCGAGTCGTCCCATGAGATTTCGATGGGCGTTGCTTTGTGGGTTGCCCGCTCTCTTGAGCTTGATCGTGGCTGTTCTCTATCAAGTTCCGGTCATGGCGTTTCTGTCAGCGATCATGGGGCTTGGAGTGTTGGCGCTTTGTCTTGCTAGTCGGCGTAAGATTGAGGGCCTGTTAGGTATTTGGTTGCTATGTTGGCTGCTCTTTCGTTTGCCGTGGGGCTACGATGAGAAGCTGATGAGTGGTTTGCAAGGGTTGACGACCATTGTGAGTAGCCGTATGTTAGATCTGTTTGGGTGCCTTCACTTGACGGAAGGGAATGTGCTTACATTCCCCGGGAAGACCTTCTTTGTCGACGAGGCTTGCAGCGGGATTATTTCGTTGCGCACGATGCTGGCCGCCACGGCGTTCATCGCGGTGTTTCGGAATCGGCCTATGGTTCATGCAGGGTTACTGATTGCCTCGGGCTTCTTCTGGGCGGGAATGATGAATGTGATTCGCATTGGAATCATCGCGGTGGCGCATTTGAAGTTCCAGCTAGATCTTTCTGAAGGCTGGGCTCATGACATGACCGGCCTTGCGGTCTTCATTCTGGCCTTCGCTGGTGTGAGCAGTACCGATGCTTTGCTTTGTTGCCTCTTGAAGCCAATGCGTTCTGGGAGTTCTTCAGGATTGAATCCCTTTACTCGAGTGTGGAACTGGTTTGCCAGATTTGGTGATGTTTCTCTGACTCAAGAGCACTATGATAAAAAGGCGCTGCCAGGAGAACGTCAACGCGTATGGCCTGCGTGGTTTCGTTGGGGGCTCGGGGGTGTTTTCGGAGTCTTGGTTGTTTTGCAAGGGGGTGTCATGATTCAAAGATCGTTTGGTAGTAGCGTTTCGTCTGAAGTGAAGACTGCTGCTCTGGAACCTTCACGGGTTCTGACTCGGGAAGCGATCACTCCATTGGGTGACGATTGGAAGATCGTGTCTTTTGATGAGAGGAGCCGAAGTTCGCGTAGCATCTGGGGTGAGAATTCATTGGTCTGGCAGTACGCGCGTGGAGATCTAAGAATGACGTTGGCGCTAGATTATTACTTTCTCCATTGGCATGAACTCACCATCTGTTATCGGTCATCGGGCTGGAAACTGGACGAGCGCGCGGTGCTTCCTGAAGACGGCGATCGTTGGTCGACGGTTCAAGCGACGCTTGAGCGCCCGGCTAGCCGTGAGCAGGGCCTGATTCTCTTCGATCTCTTTCGCCCGTCCGGCGAAGTTCTGAAGCCGGTCGAGCATGTGATGGCTGCCGATTGGAAAGAACGCTTCGCGCTTAGAAACCTAGCGCTGTTCAAAGGGGCGTTTGCATCCGATGACTTGCATGATGTCCTTCAGATGCAGGCTTTCCTTGTGACTGAAGAGCCGCTCTCGGAGGAAGACATGGCGTCTGTTCGCGCGGAGTATGCGCACTTTCGAGAGCAGGTGTGTGCGATCTTAGTTGGAGAGCGTTGAATGCTGGCGGGGGCGACCAAGCCTGCCAAGAGCGGACGTTCTCAAATTGATGGCCGAGGCTGATCCAGTCTAACGGAATGTTGGTGGATTTGGAACCTATGGATGTTCGGGATTCCGTTTGTCTGAACAAGATCTCGGTTTAGGTGTCTCTTCAACAGACAACGATGGCGCAATTACGATCTTTAGCGACGGTGAGTGGGTTCACGGCAATCAGCCGGGTTCTAGGATTTCTGCGGGACATGCTCATCGCTCGCTTTATCGGTGCGAACTTGATCACGGACGCGTTCTTCACTGCGTTTCGATTCCCGAATATGTTTCGGCGGATCTTTGGTGAGGGGGCCTTCAATGCTGCTTTCGTGCCGCTCTTTGCGAAGAAGCTGGAGAATGATGGCAAGAAAGAGGCCGTTCATTTCGGTTCTAACACCTTCTCGATGTTGGCACTGGTGCTGGGTGTTGGCACGATCATTGCGATTCCTTGCATGGGCTGGATCATGTCGCTGGTGGCGCCTGGCTTTAAGGCAAAGTTCGACAGTGGCTGGGTGGATCCGGGCCCGTCTGCAATCGTGGCTGAGGAATCCGTAAGTTTGTCGGGGACGCGAAGCGTCTACCTGGTCTATGATGTGCGAGGGGAGAAGGTTCCAGAACTTGCGTTCAGTAAAGCAGAGCTGGTCAAGAAGTCCGGCAAGCGTTCTGCTCTCACAGAGTTCTATGAGGACAAGAGAGAGCCTTCTAGGTTGACTCTAACGGAGACGGGAACCGTTTCCTTTCTCCTTCCTAAGCAACACGATTTTGAGACGCTCGAACTCGAAGCTAAGTTTGGCGAGGCGGCGGGCGAGGAGCAAGGGAAATTGCAAGTGTATCGCAATCACCCGAATACCTTTCCACTAACCGTGACCTTGGCGCGAATCACTTTCGTCTACCTACTATGCATGGCCTTGGGCGCGCATCTCAGCGGGGTGCTGAATACGGTACGCATCTTTGGCATGCCTGCGGCTGCGCCAATCATGCTCAATGCGATCTTTATCATTGGTCTGGTGGTCTTTGTACCTTGGTTAGGTTATCCGGGGCACGTTCTCGCTTGGTGTGTGTTCGTGGCTGGCTTTGTGCAATTGGGCGCTCTCTGGTGGGCATGTCGAAGGGCAGGGTATGGCATTCGCTTGCTCAAACCTAAGATGACGCCGGAAATGAAGCGGCTCTTTCTCCTCATGGGCCCCGGCATCTTGAGTGCGGGTATTCAACAGATCAATCTGCTCATTGGCGGAATCATCGCCACGCATCAGACGAACGCGGTCTCTTATCTCTACTACTCAGAACGTATCTACCAACTGCCTCTCGGCATGGTGGGCATCGCTTTTGGGGTGGTGCTCTTGCCAGAGATTACCCGAGCTCTGCGTGCGAACAAGCATGACGATGCCAATGATAGTTTGAATCGTGGCCTTGAGTACTCGTTGCTCATCACGGTGCCAGCAGCCATTGCCTTGATCGTGATCGCGATGCCTATCATCGCAGGCGTCTTTCAGTGGGGGAGTAATTTCACGAAGTGGGAGACTTTGGCCACTGCTCCTGCTTTGAGTGCCTTCGCCATCGGCCTGCCTGGCTACGTCTTGGTCAAGGTCTTGCAGCCAGGCTACTTTGCTAGAGAAGACACGAAGACGCCGATGTACATCGCTGGGGTGACCGTCCTGACAAATATCATCTTTAGCTTGATCCTCTTCTCAATGTTGAAGTCGAAAGGCATGGGTCATGTGGGCATCGCGTTAGCCACGAGTATCGCGGCTTGGGTCAATGTGGCCTTGCTTGCGATCGGGCTTCGTCGTCGCGGTTACTTGAAGGTTGATCAGCGATTGAAGGATCGACTTTGGAGAATTGGGGTGGCCAGTGTAATCATGGGAGCTTTGCTCATGCTGCTTTATCAGTCGCTTGAAACGAGCTTTCTCGCTGCGGGTGGTTTCATGCGTCTTGTCTACTTGACGGTTCTGATTGTGGTAGGGCTTGGTTCCTACGCGGCGACGGCGTTAACGCTGGGCGCCACGTCACGAGCGGAACTTCGACAAGGTTTCCGTCGGGGATAGCGATGAAAGTTTGGATAGTCGTCTGTTTGATAGGATGGAGTGCCTCGATTGCGAGGGCACAGTCCGATTTTCCCTCACTCCGACGGCAGTTTCCGAATTTGCCCTGTCTGGCGCCGGTCATTGCGAAGATCGACGCGGAAGCACCGACGACGGTAGAAGAAGCGCTTTCGCTTCCTCCAAATGAAGCGCCTGAGCGCCTTGATCCTCGGGATACGGGCGAGGTTCATTTCCCTTTCACCTCGACACTGAAAGATGCCTCAATCGTGCAGTTCTGGTTTGATCAAGGGTTAGGTCTCTTTCATCTCGGGGCAATGATCGAGGCGGAGCGTTGCTTTCGTCAGGTTGTCGCGCTCGATCCGGACTGTCCGATGGCTTACTGGGGAATGATGCTTGTCAATGAAGCGACGCCACGTCGAGCTGAGCTTTATTTGGAACGCGCGATGCACTTGGCGAGCCGTGTGCAGGTGACCAAGCGGGAGTCGGCTTGGCTGCGCCTATACGTGGGATTCTATGATCCCTCAGGCTCCCCCTACTCTCGTTGTGGAGAGCGTGATCAATCGGCACGAGAGGAGTTTCTTCGACGAGAGTTAGAGTCTCTAGCGTTTGCGCAGCCTACAGAGGTGGAGGCGAAGGCCTTGCTCTTGCGATCGCAGACTCAGCGCTGGATAGCGGGGAAGAGGGCCCCGGAACTTGCCATCGGCGTGCAGGCGCTCATGGATACTATCTTGGAACTGTCGCCAAGGCATCCATCTCAGATCGATGTGGTGAGCTTGTGGGCGAGATTTCGACGAGAATTGGCGGCGGACGCGGCGATGAGGATGCTGAGTGATAAGTTCTCCCAGCCGCAAGTTTACCTGTATGCCAGTCAGGCGTTGAAGGCGGGGCGTCGGCATGCGGAAGCACTTGCCGCTAGTGAGATGGGCTTGAGGCTCTTGCATCAACGCTCGGAAGCCCGTCGGATGGCTCCGGTGAATCACGTGGCCTACGAGTCTCTTGTAGAACAGCACGTGCTGATGCTCGGATCGGTGGGTAAGATTGACGAGGCGCTCAAATGGCTAGAGGTGATGGAGCGCACGCCGCAGTTGCCGGGGGCGGATCGGTTGCCCTTGAGGCCAGATCCACGTGATACTTTCACTGCTTGGGATCTTGCAAAGGGGCGCTTCTCTCTCTTGATTCGTGGTGAACGTTGGGACTCGTTGGATAAGGTGGGGAGGGCTTGGTTGCAGCCTTCTCAGCCCGGGAGCTTTCGAATGTTAGGCTGCCTTGCGTGGCGTGTCTCTGCGCGGGCGCAGGGGAAGCCGTTAGACGAGATTGCTGATCCGGAGTCTTTCTATCGGGAGCTCTTGGCGGCAGGTGATCTGAAGGCGGAGGCTCGTGTTAAGGGGCTGGCTAGTGCGGGGCGCGTCATGGAAGATCTCGCCGCCAAGAAGGCTGGAACGATGTCCGCAGGGATTCTCGAGACTTACCCGCCCGAGTACGTCGTGCGCATGCTAGCTGAGGCAGGTGAGAAAGACATGGCGCTCCGATTCGCGAAGATGTTCATTGCGGAGAATTTCCATGCGCCACTGATCACTGCTCAGATGATTTCCATCATGCATGAGATCGGCGCGGATGATGAAGCGATGCTAGTATTCGATAGCGCCTTCAGAAAGGATGCGACGTTAGGTGATCCCGGGCATCCAGCTTGGGCTCGCGTCGTGCCGACTGCGAAGAGGGCAGGCCTGCTAGAGCGCTGGACGCTGCCTGGTCGTGTGGTGGCACTACCGGGAATGCCGTTTGAGAAACGGCCTAAGCTTGGCCCGCTTTGGTGGAGCGATCAGAAGCCTGTCGAAGGAGAGCTTCTAAATGAAGAGGGGGTACGCGTGGCACTAGAGGAAATGCGAGGAGCGCCGGTGCTCCTTCAGTTCTTTGTTGGCTTGGACTGTGGATACTGCTTGGGAGCTTTGAGCGAACTGGGTGAGTTCGGTGACTCGTTGAAAGAAACGGGCCTCCAGGTCATCGCGATCAGTCCAGATACGCCGGAAGTGCTGAGGACTTTCACGAAGGCCGCTGAGCCAGGGAAATGGCCATTCACGTTTCTCGTGGACCCTGAGAGCAAGTTGACCAAGGCCTTTCGAATGTGGGACGGCTTTGAGAAGGAACCCATGCATGGAACGATCCTTCTCGATGCGACGGGTAAGATTCTTTGGACCTTTTCAGGCCATGAGCCGTTTGTGGAGTGGGACTTACTTCTTTCTGAGTTGCGTCGCCCCAGGGTATTGAAAGCTTTTGGGCCCTGAGAACGTATTCTAGGAAAGGGTTTGTCTTATAATTTTCATAAGTTATCCTTCCCTCTCATGGCTATTTCCCCGCCTTCTCGCCTCTGGTTGACGCTATGGGCTACAAGCCTCTTCGTCTTACCAGCGTGGGCTATCATCGATGTGGACGGCGATGGGCTGGATGATGTGTGGCAGGAGCGATTTGGGGCGGGTGACCTCACGCCTGAGGGGGATGCTGACGGGGACGACCAAACCAATGCCGAGGAGTGTATCGCTGGGACGGATCCTTACGATGGCACCAAGATGCACCAGTTTATCGGGCAGACGCTCGACGGTGGAACGGGATCGATGTGGGTGACTTGGGATACGCAGGTGGGCAAACTCTATCAGATGGAGGTTGCTGACATTCCGTCAGACTTGTCGTTTATTGATTTCGGTCCAAGCCTACACGGCACGGGCGACTCTCTAACGGTGCGTTTAAAAGATGGAGAGAATCCCGAGATCGCTGGAGCGGTCTTTCACGAACTCTGGATTGGCATTCGTGGTATCAAGGCGCTCAACACGAAGTTGACGGACATGGCGAAGCCGGATGCGACGCAAGCTCTGACGGACACAGAGATCCCGTCGGGAGTAGCGGACTACTATGGCGGACGTATGCGAGGCTACATCGTGCCGCCAGCTTCGGGGGAGTATCGATTCTATCTTAATAGTGGTGGTGATAGTGAGTTGTGGTTGTCGACGACAGACGACATCGATGTGATCAAGCAGGAGAAGCCTACGGATCTGACGGAAATGGGTTGGTCACAGGTATTTGATCTTGTTTCGCTGTCCGAAGGCGTTCCGCGCTACTTTGAAGTGCGTCACGTGCAGGGAGTGGGACTCGATCACGCAAAGCTGGGATGGAAGGGAAATGATGCGGCCGAAGTGAGCGTTGTTCCGTCTGAGGTTCTACGGCCTTATGTGGATGGGCTCACCTTAGTGTCAGGAATCGACGAGGTGCGAAAGTTCTTCCGTGTGCGTGTGGCTGATCAAGACCAGGATGGCGATGGGATCACAGACTGGGCCGAGGCTCAGTTGCCTGGCGATGGCGTCTTCTTCTTTGCCGATGCCGAATCCACGAACGGGACGAATGACGGGGCGCTCTTGAGTGCGGCTCTCGTTGGGATTGACGATCCCGATGTCGTCAGTCTATCAGCCACCGATGAATCGGCTTATGAAGACAACGCTCCGCTAGGTGGAGATGACCACGGGAGTATGGTCATCCAGCGATCCGGTGGTTTGCAGCCGCTTTCGGTCAGTCTAACGTCTGAGATCGTCGCGGCACCTGAGGAAGCGGCCGAGTCAGCTGATTACTCCTTGGAGCGCTCCGATGGTACCGTGGTCAATTCTGTAGTGACTCTCCCTTTCGGAACGCTTTCCTACCCGCTTACGGTGAAGGCTACTCTGGATGGTGAGCACGAGTTTCGGGAAACCGTGCGTCGGCGTTTGCAGGCTTCGCCTACCGGTGAGTATGAAGTGGATCTACTAGATGTGGCCGATGTCTTACTCTATGATCGCGCTGATCATCCTGACAATACGACGCTGTTTGTCGGTAGTTTCACCAAAGACGGCAAGTGTGCGGGAGAGACGAATGGGAATGGCTTTGCTAGTGCTGTGCTGAATGGTCCCAAGACGGAGCTGCTCTTGGCGAACCAATTTAATAATCTCACTTCTCCGCAGCAGGATTCTCACGTTCATAAATCGAATCCTGGGAACACGCCAGGCAACATCATCTACGCGGTGACGAATGTGCCTGGTGGTGAGAGCGGTCCAGAGCCAGGTTCGCTCCCCTACATCGGAGAGATTCAGGCCTATCCCTGGGATCTGACGGGCTCGACGGGTTCGCTGGGCAAGCAGGCAATGATTGATTCCCTCTTCCAAGTGAGTGGCGAGACGCCTCTTTACCTAAACATCCATACGGTCAATGAGGCTTCAGGTGAGATTTGGGCCTTTCTCAATGAAACCACGGGAACCGCAGGCGATCCAGGTGACGCGGATCCGTACGATCCTTATCCACAACTCGCTGGCGCAGCGTTAGAGCAGGAGGTGCGTCGGTTTCTCAACCAAGCGACCTTCGGCACTACCGATGGAGATCTGGCAGATCTCGTTGGTGCTATTCTCAATGAGCGCGTGACGAATCCCGATTATCATCGAGAAACAGCGTTTGGGGCGTGGATTGATGCTCAGATGGGCATTCCTCAGACCTTCCTGAAGGATCAGTTATTGGCAGCTGATCAGCAAGAATGGAAGCTACGTGGCTTCTTTGATAGCAGCCGTAATCCGTCGGGCACTTACCAGGGCAATATGATCAACACGCCCGGGCTTCCAACCACATGGGCGTCGCTGGATCGGTCGAGCGCGAATCCGGAAGAGTGGTTTCCTACGGCAGACTATCCGATGAGCAATCAGGAGTTTCAGTTAGGGAGTCAGGTCAATGGGTTGGGCCAGCCCCAAGGAAACAATCGGCGTCGTGGGCTCTGGAATCTTTATCTCAATGCGAACGACCAGCTACGGCAGAAGATGGCCTATGCCTTGCAGCAGATCGTGGTGACCTCGGCTTCGGCTAATACGCTTTCGCAGCGCGGGCTGAGCACCTCGCACTATATGGACATGTTAGCTTACCATGCGTTCGATCATTATAGGGACATCCTTGGATACGCGAACTGGAGTCCGGTGATGGGGCGCTGGCTGAGTAGCTTGAAGAACCAGCGCGCCTTCGATTCGAACATGGATGGTGAGGATGACGTCTTTCCTGATGAGAATCTCGCTCGCGAGAATATGCAGCTCTTTTCGATCGGGCTCTTCGTTCTTTGGTCCGATGGCTCGCTTAAGCTTGGAAACGACGGATTGCCCATTCCGACCTACACGAACGACGATATCCAAGAGTTTGCTCGCGTGCTGACAGGCCAGAGCTTCGCCAAGTATGCGGACAACAAGGAACAGTGGGGAGTGAGTTCATTGGATGAACTGCTAGAGAACACCAACTTCAACAAGAACAACGGTTCCCAGTATTATGGGCATCAGTACAACTACCCCATGAAGATGTTCGGGATCTATCATGATCCTGGCGTCAAGATCATGGCGGGTGGGAAGGAGATCGATAACACAGCCATCACGGATTTCGCTGCTCGAGGCATTGCCGACATTGAGGCGGCCATCGATTGGCTCGCTGGGAAGCCTGGTGACAGCACGCCTGATTTTGACATGGGCAGCAGTCATCAAAGCACGCCTGCTTTCATTAGTCGCAGGTTGATCCAACGTTTCGTCACGAGTAATCCAACACGTGACTACCTGCATCGAGTCTCGACAGCATTCAAAGAAAGCGAGGGGGATCTTGGAGAGACGATCAAAGCGATTCTGCTAGATCCCGAAGCGCGGGTGCCCGATATCACTTCAACGGTCTTTGGCATGAAGAAGCCACCGCTTGAGGCCCACATGCAGCTTCTACGTGCCTTTGATTCCTATTCGCTCATTCCAATGGAGCCCTCAATGGATCCGCCACTCGATACGGCGCCTGGTGACTATTCTAACCCTGATATCTACCTAACGAGCTTTGGTTACCCTTCTGCTGAGGTGTCCAAATTCAAGTTCAATGCGCGCTACAGTTTCTTCAATACCCATACGGGAGAGACCGCTGCCCTGGACATGACGCCTTATCGTCAAGCGACGGTCTTCAATTGGTTTTTCCCTGATTACAGTCCAGGTGGTCCCATCGCCTCGGCGGCCATGGTTTCGCCGGAGATGCAGATCGCGAATGAAGTCGGTGTGATTAAGAATATAAATTTCATGCGTTCCTTTGCGCTCACGTGGAATGTGAACACGGGTGCCAAGGGACAGTTTCTCTCGCAACTGGGCGGCAATCAGGCGAATCATCGTCTGGCCTTTGGTCAGACAGGTGCGGGACCTTGGGATCACAATGCTCGCGTGCGCATGGAATCGCAAGACTGGGCGGATCTCCTTTATCCCAGCGCTGAACCCACTCCAACGGCCACGCGCACTGCGGAATCGCTTGCGGATGAGGTTCTGTTAGATGGGCTGGATGAGCGTTTGACTCTAGGTTTCTTCAAGGAGCGGTATCCCTATGATCCGAGTGACGATGATGATCTTACCATTCCGGGGGCCGATGATCTCCTTAAGAATCCGCGCGAGATCCTCATCGATTATCTGACTGCGGCGTTTGGCAATCCTTACAATAATCCTAGCAACGATCCCACGGACCGCTTGGCCAAGTTTCGCTATGGCGTCCACATGCTCAGCATCACGCCGGAGTATTTGATCAAGAAGTAGCCGTCCATTCCATCTCCATGAGCCACAGTCACTCTTACAAAGTCTCACGACGTTCCTTCCTTGCGCGGAGTAGTTGTGCCACAATGGGCATCAATGCGCTCGTCAATACGCTGGCCCATCTCCGCTTGATGGACGCAGCTGCCAACACGGCAGGAGCGGGTATTGGAAATGATTATAAAGCGCTCGTGTGCATCTTTCTTCGCGGGGGGTGTGATATGAACAATGTCGTAATTCCTATCGGCGCGAATCCGCAAGCCTCGGCTTATCAAACGGATCGTGGGGTTGTGGCGGTGCCAGAAGCGCAGATTACGAACACCAAGTTGAACGTCCCTTCGGCTGCAGATCAGCAATTCGGATTGCATCCGAACTGCAACAACATGGCGTCGATGTTCAACGACGGGGAATTGGCTTTCGTCAATAACGTGGGGACCTTGGCCTATCCGACGGACCCTGGGAACTACGGGACGAATGTCTTGCCGCTTCAGCTATTCTCACACTCTGACCAAGTGAATGAGTGGATGTCCTCTATTCCTGATAAGCCTTTCACTTCGGGCTGGGGTGGCCGTATTGCGGACCTCATGCATGCCGACAACCAGGGCTCGCAAACGTCGATGCTCATCACGGCGGCCGGGAACAATGACTTTCTCGTGGCCCCCGGAGCTAGTGTTCCTCAGTACGCTGTCACGACAAGCGGAGCTATCAGTTTGGCTGGATACGGGATGTCGGGGAACCCTGACCCTTATGCTAATGCGCTCGATGGGAGTGGAAACTACTTAGCCACTTCGACTGGGCGGCGATTGGAGGCCTTCGAGAGGATCATGAATTTCACCCATGACCATTTGTTAGAAGAAGGCTACAACACCGTGGTGCGTCGTGCGCGTGAGAATGAAGCCATCATTACTGCTGCAGCGATGGAGGCGGCCAATCTGAACGTGGACTACGATCAGATTTGGACGAATTACAACGCCAACCACGACTTGGGCAGCCAGCTCAAGATGGTTGCCCGACTCATTGCGGGACGAGCTTGCTTGGGTAACAAGCGCCAGATCTTCTTCTGTGACATTGGTGGTTTTGACAATCACCAGGACATCGTTCAAGACCTGCCTGACCTTCTGTCGGAAGTCGATACGGCGGTGGGAGCGTTCAATCAGGCGCTTAAAGAGATGGCAGTCGAAGACCCTGATTTCAGCTACAACGACGTCACGGTGTTCGAGTCCTCTGACTTTAACCGCACGTGGACGCCGAATGGGAATGATGCCAACACGTCCGGTACGGATCACGCATGGGGAACCCATGCCTTTCTCTTTGGCGGGGCTGTTCAAGGAGGAAACATGTATGGGGCCTTCCCAGAACTTTCGGTAGGTGGTGCGAACGATGTTCCTGCCGGGAGTCGAGGACGTTGGATTCCTACCACGGCAGTCGATCAATACGCAGCCGTCATTGCCAAATGGTTTGGGGTCGAAGGTAATGGCACTCAAGGAGATCAGTTGGCGACGATT
>CALLLI010000205.1 GCA_938082635.1 uncultured Verrucomicrobiales bacterium | reverse complement strand
TCACCAGATAGAGATTGCCACCGTTCACGGTTAGAAAGTAAGGGGTCATCCCACTGGGAACCCGGCTGCTCAGGTCGGTCCAATCGCCGCTGACGAGGTCATCCATGGTCTCAAAACGGATGAACTTGTTCTGGTCGAAGTCGGTCCCGCCACCAAACGCCGGGGAGAAATAGCTGGTCGCATACCAGAAGCCGTCGAAGAACTCGGCGTCGTTGAGCACAAGTCCCGTGCTCGCCCAAGTCCCCGCGCTCCCGCTGCCTCCACTCAGGTCGAAGCTGTCGTAGATAGTGAATGTCTCGTTTTCCCAATCGACGACCTCGACGATCCGCCCCCTGGCTGAACCGATGACATCGAGCCTGCCATTGGCCCAGGTGAGAGAGAGCGCGCGTAACCACCCACTGCCCAGGCTGGCGTCGGACGGCTGCCTCCAGGAGTCGAGCTACGAACCGATTTGTTGACACAGTGTTCCAACACCGTTAGATCTTCTTCATGCCGGATGTTCTGACATCGCTTCCTCAAAACGACCTCGCCCCCAAGCCCCGGCGCATTTTCGGCGAACTACGCTCAGAGCTACTCTCTGGCAATCTCCGCCCAGGGGCTCGCCTTTCACTTCGACCGCTGGCGAAACCGCTTTGAAGTCGGCATCAACACCGTGGCCGCCGCGCTCCGAGCGCTGGAGAGCGAGGGCCTCGTCGAATGCGAAGCCGGTGTTGGCGCTCGGGTGAGTGTTCGTAATTTGGCTACGATTCGCTCGGATTTCATCTTGCGCCTGGCGCTCGAAACGGAGGCTGCCCGGCAATGCGCGGCGCGATTTTCTGAAAGTCACGCTCGGCTCCTCGGCCAGCTGGCTGATGCCGCAGACGAGCTGGCGCAGGATGAAAATTTGGACGCCGCGCGCGAAGCTGATCAACGTTTTCATCTCACTTTGGCTCGTTTGACCGAGGCTCCTTCGCTCGAGCGCACTTTGGCGTCGCTGCTACCGCGGTTGGTGGTTCTTGAGCACGGAAGTTCGTCAAGCCGAGAAGGTCACCCGCTCACGCACCGAAACATTGTGGAAGCTCTCGGCAAGAGCGAGTCGAAGGCAGTCTCGGCCATCCGAGAGCATATTCTCGATGCTCAGCGATGGGCCATTGGTCAGCACCTTTCCGAATCCTGACACGAACAGAATGATGATCGAACACACTGTCACCTTCAGCCTGAAGCATTCACCCGATTCGGACGCTGAACGCGCCTTTCTCGCCGCTGCCAACGAGCTTTCCGCCATTCCCGGCGTGCAAGATTTCGCGATTCGCCGCCAAGTTAGTGCAAAACATCCCCACGCCTTCGGCATCACGATGCGCTTTGCCACGCAGGGGGATTACGATGCCTACAATGCTCACCCGATGCACGTTGCCTTTGTTGAAGAACGCTGGCTGAGCGAGGTCGAAGCGTTTCAGGAGGCAGACTTCGTGCCCTTGGATTCTTAACGCGGTAAACCCATGCCTAACACTCTCCCAACTCGGTTTCAGCTCCTGATTCTCACCCTGCTTTCGTTGCTGGGCTGCCTGGAAATTGCTCCGGCAAACCCCAGCAGGCCGAATATCATCGTCGTCATGGCCGATGACATGGGCTTTTCCGATCTCGGCTGCTACGGCGGCGAGATTCGAACGCCAACGGTCGACCAGCTGGCGGCGGAAGGTGTGCGCTTCACGCAGTTTTACAATTGCGCGATCTGCGGTCCGAGCCGGGCGTCGCTCATGACGGGTTGCTATCCCTGGAAGGTTGGTCAGGCTCCCGGGCAGAGCATTTTTCGCAACCTGGAGCGAAACTGCGTCACGGTGATGCAACTGCTCAAGGCAAACGGTTACCAAGCTACCTCACTTGCCCCCAAGCGGAATCTGGCGAGCAGATCTGGCAGGAACGGCTCGACGGCCGCTACTCCGCCTCTCCCATTCACACCAACGGTCGACTCTACTTCTTCAGTGAGGAAGCGGTTTGCACGGTCATCGAACCCGCAAAGACACTCAAGATCCTGGCCACCAGTCATCTGGGGAAGGAAGAAGAGCAGCTCATGGCCAGTCCCGCCGTCGATGGCGACACCCTCTTCATTCGCACGGCGAAACACTTGTATCGGATTGATTCCCCGAGCCCATAGACTGCCATGAATACCCAAAGTTTCAGAGAGCGCCACACGCTATCAAACCAAGGCGCGTTCAGTGCTTTGCTAGCATTGATTCTCGTTGCCCCGATCGTCGCCACTGCGGCGGAGCCTTTCATCCAAGGCTACCCGGGGAAACGAAGTTACCTCCCAGGCGACGAGGTCACCTTTCATCTTTCGTCGAACCTGAGCAACGTCGACATCGAAATCGCCAGAATCGGTGCGCAAAGTAGGGCGGTCTTCACGAAAGAAGGGATTCCTATTAGAGAACAACCCGTTCCCAAGAATGCCAGCTCCCACGGCTGCGATTGGCCAGACGCGTTGACGGTCAAGATACCCGATGCGTGGACGAGCGGCTGTTACGAAGCCCGAGCGCGCTCGGGCGATACGCAAAGCAACCGCATGTTCTTCGTCGTGCGGCCCTCCCATCCCGGTCGCGATACCAAGATTCTCCTCCAGCTCGCCACGAACACTTACAATGCTTACAACGGGTGGGGCGGGTTCAGCCTCTACACCTACTGGGGCCCGGCTCATTGGGACAAGGCTCATGAACCGGGAGATGAACTTGGGCGGCGTGTAAGTTTCCAGCGACCGTTCACTGGCATTGATCGCAACTGGGAACTCCCATTCATCCAGTGGGCCGAGCGCAACGGCTACCAACTCGACTACGCGATCAATTCCGACCTCGAGTTCCACCCCGAGTTGCTCGAACACTACAAGCTCGTTCTCAGCGTCGGCCACGACGAGTACTGGTCGGCGCCCATGCGCGACCACCTCGAGGCCTACATCGCTGAAGGCGGCAATGTCGCGTTCTTCAGCGGCAACACCTGTTGCTGGCAGGTGCGTAGCGCGGATGATGGCAACGACCTCGTGTGTTGGAAAGAGGCCTACAAGCAGGATCCCCTCTACAGTCCAAACGGCCATCCCTTGCTCAGCACGCTCTGGAGCCATCATTTGGTGAAACGGCCAGAGAACCAGCTGACCGGCGTCGGCTTTCTCCGCGGCGGGTTTCATCGCTTTCGGGATGGTATTCCGAACGGATCAGGAGACTATCAATTGCACCAACCCGATCACTGGGTCTTTGAAGGCACCGGCTTGTTAGAGGGCATGGAGTTCGGCGGGGCCAATACCATCGTCGGCTACGAATGCGACGGCTGCGAGTTCACCATGATCGATGGCCGACCAGTGCCAACCGGCAACGATGGCACCCCGAATAACTTCACCATCCTGGCCACCGCACCCGCACGATGGGGTGAAGGCGATCTCGGCTGGTACGAACCAGCCCACGAGCTATGGAAGAAGAACGAACACGAACACGGCACAATGGGCATTTACACCGCTCCCGGCGGAGGAACAGTCTTCACCGCGGCCACGACCGACTGGGCTCATGGGCTCGCCTCTTCGACGAATGCTAGTGAAAACGTGAATGCCCTCGCCAATGCCTCGGGCCCGCTCGGCCCGGGACACGCTGCGGGTATCTTCGAGGGCGGGACCTGGAACATCCTGACCAATCACGTCACCGGACGGGTTCGCAATGAACACGGCGATCCGCTTTCCCACCAAGTCATCGTCGAATTTGGAGCCGCCGAGGCGAAGGCGCCGATCACGAACTGGGGAAAGGTGCCACAAGCCAGTCATGTGAATGCCAGGGCGCCGGAAGGTGTGGGCAACAATGCCCTGATGAATGACATGCTCTACAGCAGCGGGGTCCCCCGCGAACAAGCGGGTGTGCGTTTGAAAGGACTGCCCGCAGGCACCTATGAGGTCTTCGCCTTGCTGCGCCACTTCGCCGCAGCCGAGTCCCAGCGATATGCCTGGTCCATTGGCGTGGATCTCGATCAGTTAGGCGAAGAAGCGTTCACCGCAACAGGCGGCAGCCAATCCGAGTGGGTAGAGGCATCTTCGCAACAAGCCGGAAACTACGCTCGCGTCAGGGTCCGCCTCTCGGGCCTGGAAGATTCTCTCACCATGATCTACGACAACCTCGACGAAAGCTTCTCCGAGGTCATGGGCTTCCAGATTGCCCGTGTCGATGAAGAAGACGGTTTCCGGATCCAGTTCGACTGCGGTGGACGAGACACCGACAATCACGTGGATCGCATCACGCGCAATGTGCTCAACCGTCTCTCAGGCCAGGCCCCGCCGTCCCAAGCACCCGAATCACCACAAACTGGCCGAGTGCCCAAAGAGCGCCCGGCCATTCGCCCACCATCCGCACTGCACGGCTGGGCCGACTGGAATCGAGGCGGGAAGATCTTCGAAGACATCGACGTGCCGCCCGCGCCACCGCTGTCGCCCGAGGAGCAACTGAAGACCTTCCAAGTGGCGCCTGGTTACCGCATCGAGCTGGTCGCGGCGGAACCCATGATCGCCGACCCGGTGTTCTTTGAGTTCGATGCCGACGGGCGAATCTGGGTGCTCGAGTATCGCGGCTACATGCGTGACCTCGCTGGCAATGGGGAGGCCGAACCCATTTGCCGCATGGTGGTGCTGGAAGACACCGATGCCGATGGACGCTCTGACAAAAGCACCGTCTACCTCGATGAACTCGTCATGCCGCGCAGCTTCGCCTTCGTCGAAGGAGGCGTACTCCTGGCGGAACCCCCGCACCTGTGGTACTGTCAGGATCACGATGGTGACCTTGTGTGTGATCGTAGGCGCAAAGTAGGCAGCTACGGCGTGGCCGGTAATCCTCAACACACAGCAAACGGCTTGCGGCGCGGCCTCGACAATTGGTTACACAGTGCCGACTGGGACACGCGGCATCGTTTCCGCGAGGGCAAGCTCAACGAGGAGGACGCCATCCACCGCGGTCAGTTCGGGGTGAGCTTCGATGACCTCGGACGCTTCTTCACCTGCCGTGAGAACATCGCCGCCAAGATGGATTACCTGCCCGAGGAATACGTGCGTCGCCATCCCGGGTTGCTCAAACTCGCCGACCAGACCGGAGGAAGGGGAAGGCTTGGGGTGAGCATGGTGATTTCCGAGTCTGCTCAGGAAGTCTTTCCCATCCGCCCCACCCCTCAGATCACTCTGGGTGGCCTGGAGCTACGCGATGACGGCACCTTGCGCACTTACACCATCGCCTCTGGCACTTGCGTCTATCGGGGTGATCAATTTCCCGCCGATGCGTGGGGAAACCTGTTCGTGCCCGAAGCCGGTGGTCACCTCATTGGGCGCCTGGTCCTGGATGAGGGGCTCACGCCGAAGACCAAACGCTACTATCCCGCCGGCCAAGAACTCCTCGCCTCCACGGACGAACGCTTCCGCCCGATCAATGCCCGCACGGGGCCAGATGGCGCCCTATACATCGCGGATATGTACAAGGGCATCATCGAACACGTCATCTTCCTCGTGCCCTGGATCACCGATCAGGTGAAGTCACGCGATCTCGAAACCGGAAACGACCTCGGCCGCCTCTGGCGGATCGTCTCGACCGAAAAACCCATCTCATATAAATCGCCTGCCCTGTCACAGCTGAGTCCTGATGATCTTATTAGCGTATTGAGCCATCCCAACGGCTGGCGCCGCGACACCGCCCAACGCCTGCTCATTGACCAGGACCTCACCGAGACGGTGCCCGCCCTGAAATCGCTTATCGGTGAAGGCGCATCCTCTCTTGGATGCGTGCACGCCTTGTGGACCTTGGAAGGCTTGGGCCAACTCGACTGGCCAACGCTCACGAGCGCCGTTCGTCACAGACACCCAAGCGTACGAGCAACGGGCCTACGGATGATGGACAAGATGCAGGATCAGAGGGCGATCGAAGAAATCGCATTTCTGATAGAGCGTCGAAACGAATCAGATCCCATCGTCCTCCAACAAGCCCTCGTCACCCTCAGTGCCGCCGCGTCTGAGCCAGGTGACTATCAACTCTTGCTCAAGCTCCTGGCCAAACAACCCAATGCCCTCGGTCGCACGGCCGCTCTCACCGGCCTCGCCGGGCGCGAAGCCGCCTGCCTTGAAGTCGCCACGCACCCCATCGAGTCCGTGCCCGATCCCCTCCGTGAAGAGTTCATCCGCGATCTATCCGCTCTCATGGAGATTGGAAAAACCGAACCCGCACCACTCGCATCGGCCGTCGATTACGAATCGCTCACCGACCAGGAGATCGAACGCGCCAAACTCGGTGCCGAGAAATACGCGGTCCTGTGTGCCTCGTGCCATCAATCGCACGGCCTGGGAACGTCGGGCGTGGCTCCGCGCTTGGCAGGGAGCGAATGGGTCACCGGCTCTCCCGAGCGTCTCGCCCAGATCATCCTGCGCGGTCTGGTTGGGCCAATCGAGGTGAGCGGAGAAGCATGGAATCTACACATGCCAGGGATCGGCAGCTCAGGCGCGGTCAACGACGAAGACCTCGCAGCGATCCTGACCTATATCCGAAGAGCCTGGGGCAATGCCGCCGAACCGATCGACTCGGCATTGATCGCCGCCGAACGCGAAGCCTCCAAGGACCGCAAGTTTCCATGGACCGCTTCCGAACTCGCGGGTAAGGACGCGCAGTCTTCGGCCTCGGCCATTCTCCCTAACGCGGGCGGTCAGTTCATCCTCCCTGCCAAGACCGCCCAGCTCTTTGCCGAACAGCTTCGCTACCACTCGGACCTGGATCTCCTCGGCCCCTGGGTCAATGAGCGTGACGCCGCCCTTTGGATGGTCGAAGCGCCAACGGCCGCCCGCTATCGCGTCCACCTCCACTACGCCATGGACGACAAGAACGCCGGCAACACCTGGCGCCTGGAGTCCGATGCCGGCTCACTCGAAGGTGAAGTTGCTAGCACAGGCGGTTTCGACCAATTTGAAGAGAAAGACGCTGGAATGTTAGAACTCCAGAAGGGCCCCAATCGCCTCCTCATGCGCCCTGCTGGTGAGCTCGAAGGGGAACTGATCGACCTCCGGGCTATCCGCTTGGAGCCAAGTGAGGGCACGCGTTGATTCCTGGTCCTCACAGAAGCGTCTTGTGCCATGGACCTCGCCCCGTGCGTATCCTGTCCTCCCTTCTCCTCCTCACCCTAGAAGCGTCGATGCCAAAGGCCGTCCCGAGGTCGATGACCGTGAGCTGCTGGGTTTCGACCGAGAATCCGACCGCCTCCGCCGAAACCTCGAACCAGGCGGCGCCCTCACCGAGCGCGACCCTATCCTTGGCCAACAACCGTAAGTCGCAGGGTGCCTCGACCACCACCCGCACTCCCGATCGGAACGCCCCTTCCACCGTGCCTTCCAGCAAGAGTAGCCTGGAACCGACAGCCAGTTCCTGTCCCTTGCGGGCCTCTTCGCCATCCGCGACCTCGTGCGTCAGGGTGAAGAGCGAGCCAGGGGAGGTGAACCAACAACAAGAGCACGTGATCGCCTACGTGCTGGGAGAGATCCGAGTTCTTAAGCATCGAGCCCGAGATCACTTCTACAAGTGAAGGGAGCGTTGAATGTCGAGAGCGGTTAGGCTGATTGCTTGGTTACTACTACCAAGAGGCCGCATGGATGTAGGGCGATTCGAGTTTTCGGACACTACGGCGTTGATCCAAACGCCTACAGTCAGCTCGCCCTGCTCCCTACGTGTTGCTTGGCCAATTGATCGACGAGCAAGGGACCAATCTCCGTCAGTGTCCTGAAGAACCTTCAGAAACGCTACCACGCGCCTCGCAGCCTCTTTCTTGTTGGATGATCCTAGATTGATCCAACGTTGCTTGCCGCCGTAGCTGATCCTCGCATGAAGATCGGAGGTTTTGAGTTCTCGCGTTGAGAGCCGATCTAGCCAGTAAGTTGGAGTATCCATGCCTGCTGCCATGGCTGGATTTGATCTAGTTTTGATCTAGTTGGCAACTCTTGATCTATTCATTTAAAGCCTTTGGGCGAATAGAAACCCTTGAAATAGAGAGCGGGTGAAGGGAATCGAACCCTCGTGTCAAGCTTGGGAAGCTTGCGTTCTACCATTGAACTACACCCGCTTAAGCGAAGCGTTAGTCCCAGGAGGAAACGTTGTCTTTGACGGCTTCAAACTTCTTATCAATTCCAGAGCTATGGACAAAGATTGGACGCTTGATCCGACCGGTGCGGCCGAATTTGTCTCCGTAGATCGATGGAACGGTGAGTGACTCATTATCATCTGCATCCATGTAGACTTCGTACATCTGCCCCCAAGGATCGTTGAGACGACCGGTGTCAGGATGATAGCCAGCGACTTTCTCACTCTTCGCCATCTTGGAGGGCTCCCAGAACGGAATCTTCCGGCGGTTGAGATCGTCTGCTTCAGCAGAGTCTACGGACATGAGAACGTCCATGAGGTCGCCATCTGTTTCGTAAGGACCTTCACTATCGCCGCGGACGGGATAGGCATAGTACTCGTTGTAGAAGCCTTTGATCGCATTCTGCAACTGCATACAGTCGTTTTGACAAGTGGCTTTGCGGGCGCGATTCATGACAGTGCTCGTCACCGGCACTGAGATGGAGGCAAGGACGGCGATGATCGAGATCACGACGAGGAGTTCAATAAGGGTGAACGCGCGGGAAAGCGGGCGGCGTAGGGAAATCTTCATAGGTATTGTAGACGGTTTCGCTTAGTGTAGCATGCGGCCATGAGGCCAGGCTAGTGAATTTGTTGGTCCCTCTCAATCCTGAGGGCGGGGCACGGATGCTTAGCCGTGAGGCCTCCTTTGACAAGCAAGTAATGAACGAATTGATCGAAGAGAAACTGCTCGAGCTCCTGCGGCAGAGGGATTATCGCCCCCAGAACAAGTCGGAGCTCTCGCGGGCTTTGGAGCTGGAGTCCAAGGATCGTCCCCTTCTCCGGGCCTGCCTCAAGCGGCTGGAGGAGGTGGGAACCGTCCTGAAAGCCAAGAAAGGCCGCTACGTCCTTCAGGAATCAAGCGCCCAAACCCTGGTGGGAATCTTTCGCAAACGCCCTCGCGGCGGTGAACTGATCGTGGCTAAATCCGAGGGAGCCGGCCCCAAAGTCGCCGTAAAGCGGCTGCCGATCGCTCAGGGGCACGAGGACACCGCGCTGGAGGGTGACCGGGTAATGATCCGTTTACGCAGACCTGCCGAGGGAGCCCCAGCTTGGCTAAAACACCTCCCTAAGGACAAACAGGAGAAACTGCGCCAACGCTTCCAAGAAGAGCCACCTCGCCTGGAGGGCGAAGTGATCAACGTTCTCGAGCGCTCGTCGCGCAAGCTCGTCGGCACCCTGACTGCGGGTGAGGGTTGGGTGACGTTGGCCCCGGACGATGATCAACTTCCAAAGCGGATCGATCTGCCTGGAGCCTCCTTGGAGGGTGCGATGTCTGGGCACAAGGCGCTTGCCAGGATCGACTCGTGGGAATCCCTGGGGCAATCACCTCAAGGCACCTTGCTCAAGGTCTTAGGACGTCCAGATGCTCCCGGCGTGGATGTGTTAGCCATCATTCACAAACATGGCTTGCCTACAGAGTTCCCTGAAGCAGTCAGTCGTGTCGCAGAAGCCATCGTTGGCGACATTTCAGAAGACGCCCTGGCAGGACGCGAAGATTGGCGTGAAGCCGAAGTGCTCACGATCGATCCCTTCGATGCCCGCGACTTCGATGACGCCATCGCCGTGAAAGCGCTAGAAGATGGCGGTTGGGAACTTGCGGTGCATATCGCGGATGTCTCTCATTACGTCACCCCAGGGAGTGTGTTAGATCGGGAAGCAGAGCGACGTGGCAACAGTGTGTATCTGGTAGATCGGGTGCTGCCGATGCTTCCAGAGGCCCTCAGTAATGGAATCTGCAGCCTACGTCCCGATGAAGATCGGCTCACCTTCTGCGCGATCATGACTTTCGATGCGAACGGGAATCGTCTTGCTGCGCGCTTTGCCCCCGCGGTGATCTGCAGCCAACAACGCCTGACCTATGAAGAGGCCTATGATCGCCTCAAAGGGCGAGGGCCAGACGATACGATCACGGCTTGTTTGCAAAGAGCCTGGAAACTCGCGTCTTTACTGCGAAAGCGACGCGTCGCCTCGGGCAGCCTAGATCTCGATTTCCCGGAAACGAAAGTGATCCTCAATGAGGCGGGCAAACCACGCGAGATCCGGGTGGTGGAGAATGACGAGAGTCACCAGCTTATCGAGGAGTGTATGCTCGCGGCCAATGAGGCCGTCGCTGAAACGATCCTGAAAGCGGCAACGCCATCGCTCTACCGGGTACACGAAGATCCCGATCCGGAGAAGCTGCTAGAATTTCGTGAATCCGCAAGTCGCCACGGCTTTCAAGTCGGGGATCTGACGCATCGCGCCAACCTCCAGCGTCTTCTGAAGGCAATGCGCGGTCATCCTTCGGAGTATGTCTTGAAACTGGGCTTGCTCAAAAGCATGAAACGCGCCGCCTACCACGCCGATTCGTTAGGCCACTATGGGCTGGCTAAGGTTCACTACACGCATTTCACAAGCCCCATCCGACGTTACACCGACTTGGTCGTGCATCGCATTCTAAGACGTTTGCTAGTGAAAGAAGATCAGACGCCTACGCCGTCCTACGGAGAGATGAGCGAACTCGGCCAGCATCTCAGCAGGACAGAGCGCCTAGCGGCAGAAGCAGAGCAGGACACGAAGCGTCTCAAGGTGATGGAGTATTTCGAACGACGCAGTCGCGATGTCCCGCCCCCTCGGTTCGAGGTCGTCGTGACGGAAGTGTCTCGCATGGGCCTCTTTGTAGAAATGCTTGGCTTCGCGACCCGTGGGCTCATTCGGATGGCCGATCTACCTGGTGAGGGCCACTATCGCTATGATGCGCGACAATTGTGTGTCTCGACGAAGAAAGGAAAGACCTACCAGGTAGGAGACCAGTTCGAGGCGGTGCTCTTCCGGGTGGAGCAGAAACGCGGGCATCTCGATCTGCGTCCTTTGGAGTGACAACCGGGCTTCCACTCCCTTAAATGGAGGGATGCAACGCTGGATACTCCCTATTCTTATCACGCTTCTCGTCACCGCGCTTGAGGCCAAAGATTCTGAACTCCGCTCAAAGGACAGTTATCACCCCTTTCGCGAAGTGTCTTCGCCAGAGGCTTGGGAAACGCGCGCTGCTTCGATGCGCCAACAGGTCCTCGTGGCCACAGGGCTCTGGCCGATGCCGACAAAGCACCCACTCCACCCAGTGGTGCATGGGCTAGTCGAGCGCGATGATTACACGGTCGAGAAAGTCAGTTTCGAATCCTTTCCTGGCCATTATGTCAGTGGAAGTCTGTATCGCCCGAAAAACATCAAACGTGGCCAGAAAATTCCCGGCATTCTCTGCCCGCATGGCCATTGGACGAACGGCCGCTACCATGATCACGGAGACAAGTTTGCTAAAGAATTAGAAACCGGGGCCGAGGAGTTTCCGTCAGGCCGCCATCCCTTGCAGGCTCGCTGTGTGCAACTCGCCCGCATGGGTTGCGTGGTGTTTCACTATGACATGGTTGGGTATGCCGACAGCATTCAGCTAGATCATCGTAAGAGTTCCATGCCTGAGAATGGACTCTTTAGCGTCACGGCAGAGCTGCGCCAACAGAACCTCATGGGCATCCAAACCTTCAATTCCATTCGAGCCCTAGATTTCCTTGAAGGACTTCCTGGCATTGATCATGACCGGATCGGAGTGACGGGCGCAAGCGGTGGCGGCACACAAACCTTTGTGTTAGGATCTATAGACGATCGCCCTGACCTCCTCTTTCCCGCAGTGATGGTATCGACTGCCATGCAAGGCGGGTGTGTGTGCGAGAATGCAAACTACCTCCGAGTGGGCGCTGGAAATATCGATCTCGCAGCCCTCGCGGCGCCGAGGCCACTAGGAATCACCGGTGCCGATGACTGGACCGTCGAGATTGAGACCAAAGGAAAGCCTCAACTAAAGCAGCTCTACTCGATGCTGGGGAAACGAGATCATTTCGACGTTTTTCCATTCCTCAACTTCGAGCACAACTTCAACGCCGTCTCGCGACAAGCCATGTATGGCTTTGTGAACAAACATTTCCAACTCGGCCATGGAACGCCAATCAAAGAACGCCCGTTCAAACCTCTTTCCAAAGACGACATGGGCGTGTGGACGGCAGCCCATCCCGCCCCATCCTTTCGCGGAGCTTCCCATGAGGCGGCTCTACTGGATTGGTGGGCGAATGACAGCGATCTCCAACTCGCAACCCTCCGCGCACGCATGGCAGACAACGCTCAAGCAGCTGCAGACTACGTCGATCTGGTCGGCGGCGCCTGGGAAACCATGATAGGGCGTTCATGGGATGAGGTAGGACAGGTAAGCCATGAACTCACCTTGAAGGAGAAGGCGACAGACTACCTACTCATGGAAGGCACCATGACTTCCATGGCTCACGACGAGTCAGTCCACGTCCGTTACCTGTATTCTGAAGACTGGAATGGAGAGGTGATCTTACGCTGGGCTTCTCCAGATGAGGCGGAGACTTTTCCTAACAGTGCCAAGTTCATTCAGGATGGGTTCGCGCTCGTGACGTTCACAGATGACGTCTCCAAAGCCACCATGAATCGACCAGAGGCCTCGGCCTACACGTTCGGCTACAATCCGACGACCTTTGCTCGGCGAGTACACGACATGCTCACCGTGGTGAAAGGCATGCGTCAGCTATCAGATGATTGGGACGTTACTAAAGTACATCTGCACGGCAACGAAGGTGGTGCCGCAATCGCACTGGCAACGCGGTATCTCCTCAGGGCACAAGCTTTCACCGGAGAGGCAAACGTCAGTCTCGGTGACATGCGCTTCGCTAAAGTAAGCACACTGGATGATTCGTGGTTTGTCCCGGGCGCCGTGAAGTATGGTGACGTCGATTCCCTGCTCCTCTTGAATGAATCATTCTAAACGCGAAACGGGCTCTCTGTTTCCAGAGAGCCCGCCTCACAACTAACATTCATTAAACAATCGAGCTAGCGACGGTAACAACGTCCGCGTGAACGCGTCGTTGTGTAGCGCCGAGTCGTCTGACGGGGCGCGCGATAGTAGCGTTGCTGAGGGTAGGCTTGGCTGGTACCACGATAATAGATCGAGCCATTGCCGTAGTGTGGATGGACCACAATGCGAGCGGAGGTGTAGCCTCGACTACGACGGACCGGTGTCGCATAGCGGCGCTGCGTCTGATAGGATGGCGTGTAGTGACGGCCGTGGCCGCTGCTATAGCCATATGAACTTGAGGTGCGGCACTGCTGCGCAGCAGCGTCTGAAGGGCCGAAGACTGCAAGGAGTGCCAAGGCACCTAGGCTACCGATGAGGAAATTGAGGATTCTTTTCATAATAGGTAAGTATTGGATACCCACATTAGACCAGTTCGGAAGCTCCACTATTCATTGGATTCATGCTTTCTTTCACCCTGCTCATCTGCGATAGACTCCATCCTGGCCCGCATCCTGCGTGACTAGAAACTCACTTATCATGAGCTCAGAAAACGAAGCCCAGAACCTGCGGATCGATCCTGCAACGCTAGAGGATCTCGATGATCTTGTCGAGCTCGTCATGGAACTCTTCCGTCTCGAAGAAGACTTTCAACCTGACCAGCGCAAGCAGACACATGGACTCAAGCTGATCCTGGAACAGCCAAACCGGGGTCGCATCTTTGTCATTCGCAGCGAGCACAAGATCGTGGCCATGGTCAACCTACTGTTCACCATCAGCACGGCCGAAGGCGGCATGGTCATCCTGCTAGAAGACTGCATCGTGCATCCTGATCATCGACGCCACGGACACGGGAGCCGCCTTATCAATCATGTCAGTGAGTTCGCCAAACGACGTGGTTTTTTGCGAATCACCCTCCTTACAGATCGCGTGGTCCAAGAGTCTCGCAAATTCTTTGCTAAACATGGCTTCTTCGAATCTAACATGGTCCCCATGCGGCAAGTCATCGCAAAGGGAGGTGACGGCTCCTAACTCTTGCAGACATGCCTACTCTCATCGGTCAGCACGGCATGCCTACTCAGGTTCCTTTTGATATCGCTGATGGATTCGCTATCACGCTTATCCTCATGCTCTTCATGGTTCTTGGTGCCGTGGCGCTTGTGGCACGTCACTTCCGCCAGCGCGAAAGGTTGGCTCAGGAGGAAGAAGCGATGGCCTTCAACCAACTTCTGGACAACGAGCCCCCCATAAAGCCAGAACCCTCGAGCAAGACGACGGGGAATGATTCCAAGAAGACCTCGTGGGAACGTGAACCGGACTGGTGGCAACGCGAGAATCCCTAGCGAAGCCTTGTCGGCACAGTGAAAGCACGCTTTCCTAAAGGCATGTCCAACTACATGATCGCCGAGTTCTCCGATATCGCAGCAGTGCCATGTCCGTGCGGCGAAGCGAAGCGCGCCTTTGCCTCACCCGAGAATGACCTTGCCACCATGCATGTGGTGACGATTAAGGAAGACAGTCAAACCCACTACCACAAGAAGATGACTGAGATCTACTATGTGATTGAAGGTGAAGGGCACATCGAGCTCGATGGGGAAATTCATCCACTCAAACCTGAAACAGCCATCTTTATCAAGCCGGGTTGCCGTCACCGCGCCATGGGCAAGCTGAAGATTCTCAACGTACCTATCCCCGCATTTGACCCGACCGACGAGTGGTTTGACTAATCATCCCTCTACACTTTTCATGAACGAAGATCCTGAAACTTTCCGCCAGCGCGTTATCGAACTCGCCCAAGAACTCTATCCCAATCTCACTCTCGTCGAACACCCTGAAGCGGTCGACGTCGTTCTAGCTGATGAACAGCAAGTCAGCCTGCAGAACATCCGCGCCAACTACAACCTTTCCGATCACCCCGACGAAGATCTGCGCGGGCTTGTGGAACGTCATTTCGGACAACTCCTATCTGCGGCCATCCCAAAGATCGATGACCTGAGCCACGAGGATGTGAAAGACCGGCTCTACCCTCAAGTCATGCCCGCCGAGTATGTGGAAAGCGCGCCTCTCCGCCTGATCTCTTTCCCGCTCAGCAACGAAGTAAGTGTCGGTCTCGTGGCAGACTTCCCCGAGACTTACATGTACCTACGTGAGATCGATCTTCAACGCTGGGATGTCGCTGCGGATGATTTGTTCGACCAGGCTCAGAAGAATCTGGAAGAGCTCACACAGTCTGTGCAGCTCCAGCTGGCAGGTGCAGACAAAGACGTCTTCATCGCGGTCACCAGCGGCGATGGCTATGATGCCGCTCGCATCCTAATACCGACCTTCCAGGCCTTTCTCTCTCAGCACTTGGGCGAGACGTTTCGCTTTGCCATTCCAAACCGCGACTTCCTCATTTGCTGGCGCCTTGATTGCGAAGAGAGCTTCCACCAACAGATCGCCTCTCAGATCATCGCTGACAGCAGCGAGCGTCCTTACCCACTTTCGTCATCGGTATTCGTTAGGAATTCCGAAGGGAATATCCACGAGCAGGCGTCGACTATCATCACGCCTCCTCCTGAGGATGATCAATCGTCACCGTCAGACTGATACCTCCGCGTGCGGAGAAGGCTCCCGTAATCGAAAGCTGACGCGGCGCACACACGGCGATGAGATCATCGGCAATGCCATTGATGATATCTTCATTGAAACGTGGTTCATTGCGATAGGATGCTAAGTAATACTTGAGAGACTTCGTTTCGACGCAGTGCTCGTCGGGCACGTAGCGAATGACGACATGCGCGGTGTCTGGCTGCCCGGTCACTGGGCAGAGTGAGCTAAACTCCGGACAATCCAGCTCTATCCAGTAATCTCTGCTGCGATTGCGATTGGGAAACACCTCCAAGGTCTCGCGCGAAGGGCTCGCAGGAAGGGAGATCTCTGAACGTCCGAGCAGGGTCAGTTCCTTTGATTTGGAATCAGCATCCGATTTCATGCAGGAAGCATTCGGTCACCTGTTGCGTTTGGCAAGGATCACGATCACGCTCATTTCGCTATGCGCGCCCCATCTCAGGACCGTCCAATCATCGCCATCACGATGGGAGACCCTGCAGGCGTGGGCCCTGAGATTTGCCTCCGCGCCTTGGCCGAGGAAAGCCTCACCTCTGAATGCGAACTACGCGTCTACGGACATCAGACGATTCTCCAGCGAGTTGCCGAAGCCACCGGACTCCCATTCGATCCAACAGACGATCGCGTCATCGACTTTCCTAACATCGATGTCTCTGGTGTCACTCCAGGCATTGCGAATAGAGTCACCGGGTCTGCCAGCCACGCTTACATTCAAGCTGCCATCGACGCCGCCTTGAACAAGGATATTGCCGCCGTCGTCACCGCACCGGTCAACAAGGAAGCCCTTCATGCAGCCGGCATCCGTCACCCCGGCCACACAGAGATCTTTGCCGAGCGGTCTGCCTCAGATCGCTGGTGCATGATGCAATATTCCGAACCGATCACGTGCACCTTCGTCACGGTCCATGTCGGTTACGCCGAAGTCCCCGATCTCCTCACACAGGCACGAATTCTTGAAGTCATCGAACTCACCCACGAAAGCCTAACAAAGATCGATGGAAAAGCACCTCACATTGTGGTCTGCGGACTCAATCCCCATGCAGGTGAACACGGCCTCTTCGGAGATCGTGAAGAAGAACAAATCATTGCCCCGGCAATCGAAGCAGCACGCCAAGCCGGCATGAACGTCGAAGGCCCATTATCCCCAGACACCGTCTTCGTGCCCGCCAAACGTGCTACAACGGACGCCGTCGTCTGTATGTACCACGACCAAGGCCACATCCCCGTGAAGGCCCTCGCCTTCGATTGCGCAGTCAACACGACGCTCGGCCTACCTATCATTCGGACCAGTGTCGACCACGGAACGGCCCTCGATATCGCCTGGCAAGGCAAAGCTAATCCTGGCAGCCTCTTCAGCGCGATTCGCCTGGCAGCTCGCCTCGCAAAGGACGAGGCACCTCAGTAAGCTCGGCCAGCCTCCGCGCGGCAAGAGCGCGCATCGCGCGCACTCTTTCAGGATGCAGTGCACTGAGATCATTGAGTTCCTCGACATCGTTTGCCAGGTCGTAGAGCTTAGGTACTTCAGTGAGGAAGAGTTTCCAAGTCCCTTGGCGAATGGCACGGAAGCCCTCCTTTCCGTGCCAATAGAGGAGGTCTTCGCGAGGGTACGTCTGACCAGATTTACCTAACAGCGTCTCCCACACATTCACGCCATCGATGACAGGGCTTCCGGTCGTGTGCTTCTTCAAATCAATACCGCAAGCTCTAGCAAGGGTTGGAAAGAGATCCATGGCAGCGATCATGGCATCACATGTCTCTCCTTTCGGAAGCACCTCTGGATACCGGACGATGCAAGGCACTCTAGTGCCACCCTCCAATGCGGACCATTTCTTACCTCGGTAGGGCAGCGCCTTGGATTCTTTGGTCAGCGGTTCGGGCCCGTTATCTGACAGAAAGACGACAATCGTCTTCTCGGAGAGTTTCTCTTTCTCAAGAGTCTCTAGAATCTCGCCTATCCGGCCGTCCATTTCTTCAACGACATCGCCGTAGACTCCGTAAGCAGACTCTCCTTTCCAATCCGGGTGCGCTTCTACAGGAAAGTGCGGAGCTGTGAACGGCAGGTAGAGAAAGAACGGCGCCTCCTTGTGCTCCCGAACAAAGCGCACGGCCTCATCCGTGAACTTTTTGGTCAACTGACGGTTATCAAATGGATCTTCTGCTAGAGTCACGTTTCGCCAGAGCTGCGTTGTCTGGTTGTTGCTGCGCTTGATGTAGTACGTGTCATCAAACCCTTGCTCACCTGGAAGCATGGGAGACTCATCACCAAGGTGCCATTTGCCAAACATGGCGGTGGCATACCCCTCTGACTTAAACACTTCCGCCATCGTGAGCGCGTCAGAACGCAAGCCTGCACCGGGCTTCATGAGATACCCGATGACCCCCTGCTTCCATCCCAGCCGCGAGGGATAAGCACCCGTGAGCAAGGCCATGCGCGATGGCGTGCACACTGTCGCACCGGCATAAAAACTTGTTAGTTTCACACCGTCCTGGGCCAGTTGGTCCAGCACAGGGGTCTTGATCTTCGGGTGGCCATAGCCCGACAAATCATGATAGCCCAAGTCGTCTGCCATGATCAACACAACATTAGGTGACTGTCCGAGAGTCCCGGAAACAAAGGAAACGACCATGGCCGCAATGATGTAAACTGAAGATCGCATCTACCCTTGAACCGCTTCAACCAGCAAAGTTGTTCAAAGAAGGAATGGTCAGCGTGGTGTAAAACCTGCTAGTTTCTCGGGCGTGAGCCAGCGCACCCTCATTCTAACGATCCTGATTCTGCTCATGATCCCGCTTGCCCTCTGGGCCCGTCGTGAGCGAGGCGGATGGCAAGACAGACGGGCAGGTGCTGAACGCGGAGGCGTCCCAGATTGGGGCCTTGATCAAGATCTTCCGAAGGACGTCTTCACCTTTGCTCGAGTGCGCTATCAGTCCTACGGCTGGCGCGACAAGTGGGCCACAGATTACCCAGAGAGTGACTACAACTTCTCCTATCGCCTGCAGGAACTCACAGCCATCGAAGTAGCCCCTGATCCTGTCGTCGTCGCGTTGACAGATGAGGAACTCTTTCAACATCCCTTTCTCTACATGATCGAAGTGGGTGAGCTCACCTTCGACGACGATGAAGTGACCGCGCTGCGCAGCTACCTTCTGCGGGGTGGCTTTCTCATGGTCGATGATTTCTGGGGCGAGGAAGAGTATGCCAACTTCGAGTTTGAGCTAGGCCGCGTCTTTCCGGACCGCAAGCTCCAGGAGATTCCAGTTGAGCATCCGATCTTTCAAAACGGAGTCTTTAAATTGGAAAAGCGTCCCCAAATCCCTTCAATCAATGTGGCGATGTGGGGCCGGGCTGAAGGCATCACCTGGGAACGTGAAGATGCACAAGAGCCACACTATCAAGCCCTCTACGACGACAACGGCCGCATGATGTGCATCGTCTGCCACAACACCGATCTAGGCGACGGCTGGGAACGCGAAGGCGAGAACCACTGGTATTTCAAAGAGTTCTCCGAGAAATATGCCTACCCGCTAGGTATCAACATCGTGTTCTACGCGCTGACGCAATGAAGAACCGCGAATGCACGCAAATCGACACAAGCTTTCCCATTTCCGTGTATTCAGTGCCTTCCGTGGTTCTCTTGTATACCTCGCAGAGCGACCACTTCGGGATGATGGATCGTCAAAAATGGTGTTGTGCCGAGCATGCGTGGGGCGCTTGAAAAAGCGCCTATCCTTGGTTCACCCGGCAATGAAGCTCCATCGCCTCTGTCCGTCTCACTATCTTTCTTCTCCTTCAACGGGAGCTGGCGCTTCTGGAGCTTCTGCTTCCTCCTCCACAGGAGGTGACTCCACAGCGGGCTCCTCTTCCTCAGGCTCTAACGCGGAATAAAGATCAGCAATCTGCAACGCTAGCCCTTCCAGCTCTGCGTAGTAATCGTCTTCCTCAAGATCACTACGACGGTTACGAAGCTCATCCACCTGCGCTTCTAACACATTTCGTTTCTGACGAACCTCCGGCGGAATGGCTTGCTCCTCAGGGCTGAGCACGAGCGCCCAGCGTTTGGCAAAGCTCCCGTCGGGTTCGCGCTTGGAGGTTCCGCCATCACGAATGGCGTCGTAATCTTTGAGAGAGGTACCTCGTCCATCGCCGTTGTCATCAAGCAGTGGCGTCTCGGTTTGGATACGCCCTTCTTGCTCGTAATACTCCGCCGTCTGACGAGCCGCGTATTGAAAGACTTCAAAGACCGAATTCTCTCCGTCGTTGTTGAAATCCGCCTCGGGATTCAGTAATGCTTCCGCCAAGTAGTTACCAAAGGACGCGAAGTTCACCTCGGAGCCACTCTTAGTCGCCGTCACCGTGATACGATTCTTTTCACTCAACACTGGGAGAAAGGCCCCACTAGCAGACGCGGTATTGACGACAATGATAGGACATTTAAATGGCGCTAACCATTTCTGAAGGTCATCAGCGGCAAGATCCGGACCCGCCAGATTAAAATAAGCCTGACGGCGATTGTAAGTCCCGTGTCCAATCAAGATGACCCAGAGTGGAGTCGCTTGATCTTTGGGAGACTCTTTAAAATAGGTCTCGATTGAGGCCAGCGCATTCTCGTCATGCGCATCAATGACAGCGGCTTTCGCCTTTCCTTTGGCAGCCGCCAGCTTCCATTGAGCCAAGTTCTCCATGAAGGCCTGGCCGTAATCTTCCTCCCCCTCAGCTCCCACAACGATTAGCAGTTCATTGACGGGCAGAGACGGCGCTTCGTCCTGCCCGAAAAGCGCAGTCATGCTGACAAGAAGAGTAATGAACACGTGCTTCATGAATTCCTAAGGCAGGCCTTTCCAACGTTTGAGGCCCCACTCGCCGGCAAAGCAGAGGAGGGCAAGAAGGAAGAAGACTGGCAAATGCCACAACGGGCTCGTCTTCGTTTCCATGACTGGGAGCGGCTTGTCTTTGAGCTTCTCAACAAACGCTGCCAACGCGCTCTGTTCGATGACCTCGCCACCACTGGCGCTGGCAAGCTTATCTAGCAAAGCCTCATTTCCTGAAAGATTCTGAAACTCTTCGAGCCCACTGTTCACCGTCCATCCTGTTAGAGCCTCTCCAAGGGCCTCTTTCTTCTCGTCGTTCACCACCGCCTTTGCGCTGTAGAAGCCCTCATTCACAGCCGTGTAGTCGGTGACATAGACGCCTGGATTTTGACTAGAAAGAGCGGCACGAAGCTCGAAGACCTTCCCTTCCGGATCCGTGATCTCCACCATCACTTCCGCCGTGCTATCGGGGAAGTAGGCGCGGTCATTGACCTCCACCTCAAGAATGACTTTAGGCGGAAAACGCGAACCATCGACCTTCGACTTGATCGCCACCGGCTGTGGCACATCCGTGATGACCCAACGCATGAGTTGGCGATAGAACTTATTCAAATCATCCATGTACTCAGGATGCTCGGGATTGCTGAAGCCCCAACGCCAGAGATCACCCGCCGTCAACGCGACCGTCTTGCCCTTGCCGAACGATTGGGTGACTAACAAAGGATAATCTTTGCCATTCTGACGGAAATACGAAATGAGGCTCGAGCCTGGCTTCTGATCCCCCACCGTATTCACGATAGAAAGAACAGGAATATCTGCCAACCGCACCTCTTCACTCTCTCGCTCAGAACGCAACCGCACCCACGGTTGAAGCCAACCTTCCCGACTCAGGTTGACCTCTCCCTTGCCGATCTCGCGATTGGTCGGGGCTCCATTCAGATAAACAGGAAGCATCTCGCCAATCGGCGTCTTGTCGTACTTGCCTTTAGCAAACGACTCGCGACCACCGAACATGAGCACACCGCCGCCACGCCGAGACACGAATTGCTGCAGGCGTTCTTGCTGATTGAAAGTGAAGAACTCGGCCTCGACTTTATCGATCACAATGGCCGAGAACTGGAAGAGTTGATCATCGGTCTTAGGAAATTCCGCTTCGAGATCAAAGTCTTCCCTCGGCTTCATAGCAACAATGACAGCCTGATCGTATTCCTCCGCATCCTGTTCGCCTTGAAAACCGCGGAAGAGCGGATTGCTGCTCTCTCCCTCGCGGCCTTTGTATTGAAACTTGGCCTCGCGTTTGGCTACGCGGATAAGTGAAGCCAGTTCGACTTCGTGATCTTCCGACAGCGCGCGTTTGAAAAACTTGAATGAGGGATCTGGGCGACCTCCAATATAGAGCACACTGTAAGGACCATGAGGCATGACCGCGACCATGCTCTGAATGTTATTCTTGCTAGTGGCTTCTTCAGGCTCCTCTTCCCCCTCCTCCATTGTCTGGGACACTCGCACTTCGTAGAACGCGAGGGGATCTTCCGCATCGGGCTTGAGTTGGAAACTCACGATCTCGGTCGCGGCGTCTTGATCCGTCGTGAGCGTTTGGGAATCCACCTTGTTGCCCTTCTTGTCGTAGACCGTGACCTCGACAGGCTCGTTCGCCACCTGATTGAGCACCACTTCGGCATTCACCGTTACCGGAGCATCCTCGAAGGCACTCTGATTGAGGCTGACCTGACGAATCGACGTATCGCGCGTGCTAGATTCGCCCGCAATATTGATAGGATAAATAGGAACCTCCCCAGTAGGCAACTTGGCAAGCTTGTCATCCAGGTCATTCACATTGCCATCGGTGAAGACAAAGATCCCTGCCAACGGGCGATCCTCATAACGTTGGCTAATGTCATCGAGCGCTCCATGCAATGAAGACGAGCGATCTTGGAAACTGAGCGCCTCAAAGTTATTCACGCGCTGCAGCCGTTCTCCAAAGAGATAACGATGCACTTTGAATTCCTCGTTGAGATCCTTGAGCCAACCCTTCTCCTCAGACTTGATCAGATCCTTCTGAACCAATTCGCCTCGAGGCTCGTCTGCACCAGCATCTTTGATTTGAAGACTCTCACTGTTGTCACCAACGACGAGAAAGATATTCGCGCCCTTCTTAGGTTCTTTGCGAGCCAGCAAAGGCTCGAGCACACAGAAGAGCAGAAGCAGAAGCCCGAGAATCTTCAGAGCCGCGCCCCCCCATTTCCAAGCACCACGCTGAGGAAAGCGCACATAGGTGACAATGACCGCCACGATGCCTAACAAGGCCAGACAAGCGGCCCAAAGCAGCTTGTCCTGTTGTTGAAAGATGAGGGAAGCTCCCAGAAAGACCATGCGTTTCTTTACTCTCCTTTGCCGAGGGTTTCGTAGTAACGCTGCACCAACTCCGCAAAGGCGTCTGGCACGGGGTCACGGTCAATAGGAGCGAGCGACTCGTCGTCTTCAAGACGAGAGATCTCTTCGCCGAGATCCTCATCCAACTGCACGAGAGGCCCTAGCACATTCCTCTGAACCAGATCCCAAGTCGGCGGCGTGTTCTCGAGCTTGGCCTCGCCGCGTATCTCCCGAGACGTGCCTTTCACTCGGCTGATCTGCTCACGTAGCTTGGGATTCTCTAACACCCCCTCAACGTCGGCCAACTTATCCATCCAATCGCGGTAGCCATCGAGGAAGATGTTACCGTCGAAAGCCCCGCCCTCACCGCCATTCATAGAGCTACCGATGCGATTGCCCTGCCCGCCGCCTTGCCCCTGACCGGGAGATTGTCCCTCAGATTGGCTAGGCGCCTGCTGCTGAGGCTGGCCATTCTGCGCAAGTTGCTGTCCTTGGCCTTGGCCTTGGCCTTGGCCTTGGCCTTGGCCTTGGCCTTGGCCTTCACCCTGGCCTTGTCCTTCACCCTGGCCTTGCCCTTCACCCTGGCCTTGTCCTTCACCCTGGCCTTGCCCTTCACCGGGTTGCTGGCCTTGCCCTTCACCCTGGCCTTGCCCTTCACCCTGGCCTTGCCCTTCACCTTGCCCTTCACCTTGCCCTTGAGAATTCTGCGCTAATTGGCCTTCGCCCGGTTGCTGGCCTTGCCCTTGAGAATTCTGCGCTAATTGGCCTTGGCCTTCACCTGGTTGCTGGCCTTGCCCAGGCTGTTGGCCCTGACCGAGCTGTTGCCCTTGGCCTAGTTGCTGTTCTTGGCCTGGCTGCTGTTCTTGGCCCGGTTGCTGCTCTTGGCCATTCTGCGCTAACTGATCTTGGCCTGGTTGCTGAGTCGGTGCTGCCTCCTGGATGCGATCGATGAGGTCCTTCACTTCTTGCTGAGCCACACGGAGTGCTTCCGTTTCATCTCCCAAAATATTGCGAGCCGCATCTTCGATTCCTTGGGTCAATTTCGCGATCTCTGCTGAGGTCTGTTGATTGAGTTGCTCAGCACCGACTGGATCTGGAAACGTGCGCTCAGAGCCGTCTAACATTTCCGCTGTTTGGGCAAGTTGCTCTGGCAAGGTATCAGCCTTAGCCGCACGTAGAGCATCCTCTAAACGCTTTGATAGACGTGGCTCAGGAAGCTCCGCCGCCATGGCGACTTGCTTGGTATCTTCAATGAGCTTCTCAAGCTCAACCTTCTGTTCAGCCATGGCCTCCTGGGCTTCGGTGCTCTCATCCTGCAAAGATGGGCGTTTGCTCTGGCCATCATTTGCATTGGCAAGCTGTTGCTCGATCGCTTCCTGGCGTTCCGCAATATCGATCGCCTGATCACGCAAGGCACGCATCTCATCAGCAAACTTATTCGCCGCCTGCTCCCGCAACTCATCGTTCAGTTGCTGCATCTGCTCTTCGGCACGGGTAGCTTCAGTGATCGCTTTGCTATTGTCATTCTGACGCATGGCATCGGCGGTCTCCTGCAGTTTCTCACGAACCTCATCGATCTTTTCACGTGCTTCCGCTAGGTCGCTCCGCGTTTCTGATTTGTCCATGTCTTGGGCCAAACTATCCACATCGCGAAGCATCTCACGTTGCTGATCTCGAAGACGTTTGAGTTCACGCTCAAGCTCATCTTTCTTCTCCTCGTTCTCAGCCACTTCGAGCTCGGCCTCGAGTTCCTTCAGCTTATCCGTTAGAGCTTCCTGACGTTTCGCCAATTCTTTCAGGCGATTGAGATAAGATAGAGCTTCTTGATTCTCCGCGCGCTGCTGAGCCAAGGCTTCCTGATCTGCCTTGTTCTCATTCTGATAACGATCCTTCTTCTCGTTAAGCTCCATGCTCTCCATTTGCGGATCCTGGCTGCCACCGCCTCCTCCTTGCTGTTCTTCAGACTGAACCACTTCCACATCGCGTCCACGAAGCTTGAGAAGGTTGTCGTAGGCATTCATCTGGTATTCCAATGCTTTCTCGCCATTGTCTAGCTGAGACACATCCTCCTGCTGCTGCCACGCATCGAGCGCCGCAACACTCTGCTCCATCTCGGCAATAGCCACATCCGCGATCTGTTGGGCTTCGGCATCCTGCAACTCGCCACGCATCTCCATGGTGCTTTCAAGAGTAGCTGTTTGCCCCTCCTTGATCACGCCAATATCTTCCTTCTGTTTGGCTGGGTCTCGCTGTGGCGACTCTAGCACGCGATGGTTGGCCGCAATAATGTCCTTCTGCTTGGCAGCCTCTTCTTGAGCACCACCGCCACCGCCACCGCCACCGCCACCACCGGCTCCTTCACGGTAGAATTTCAGGAACGGACGGACTTCAATGAAATAGATATCGCTCTTCGTGCGACGTAGCTCACCCTGACGATCCTTATCCTCCGCCCAGAAGTAATAAGAAATGAGCTGGTCTTCTTCAGCGCCAAGGTCTTCCAAGGCTAACAAATAGTCCATCTCCACACTTGGCAGCGGCTCTGTCTCACCGCCCTCGCCTAGCTTCAATTCTTTCTCCTCCTTCTCGTAGGTGTAACTCATTCCGTAGCTAAGCACCCCGAAGTCATCCTCGGCCTTGGCTTTGAGTGCGACTTCCTCCAAGGGCGATGCTTGAATATCACGTTTAGGCATCACTGCGGTCACTTTCGGTGGCTCGTTCCGTAACACCGTGACTTCGAGACGAGTCACCTCTTTGTTAGGTCGACCAGCCTCATCTCCGAGCGTAAGAACAAACACGTCACTCTCGTGCGCGGTCATCTTCCCAGTATAAAGAGTCGCATCCTCGACCGACACCGTCAGTGCCACTTCCTCCTTACTCTTCTCACCGACCAACGTGATCTTGGTCACGGGCTTATTGAGCACCAGCTCGATGTCTAACAAACTATCTTCAAAAGCTGTGACCTTACGCACATCTTTCATCACCTTGGGTTCTCCACCAACATAGCTGGGTGGTGTGATCGTCACATTCGCGCGATCCAAACGCGGGTAATCGAACGTGGTGATCTTGAAAGTCTCCGTCGTGTCTTCACCAAACTTGATCTGATACACAAAGTCATCATTCACTTCAGGCAAGATCACACCAAAGAGAGGATCCTCTAAACTCTTCACCATCGGCAAGAGCTGCAGCTGATCTTCGGCTGGCCCATAGAGCAAGGCCGCCGCTATAGGCAAGGTATCCTCTCCAAAAAGGGCACTGATAGGCAATCGGCTCCCTTTCTCCACCTCCGCATTCCCTGGGGTAACCTCCACTGCTGTCGCCGCAATTTCTTTCGCGGCTCCAGCCTTTTTCTCCACAATCTTGTTAGGCGAAGACGCTGGCAACATGCCCGCAGGGCCAAACATCCCGAAACCAATGATCAATGGCAGGAACACGACGAACGCGGCGGCACGGCGTGACCACCGACTCGCCACTTCCGCACTGTGCATTTCTTCAGAACTGACATCTTCCAACCAGCTCTGGTCGCGGGCTTGATCGATGGCATCTTGAATGACGCGATCCTGTAAGTAATTCAACTCGCCAGTCTCTTGGTCAGGCTTCTGCTCAACAGCGGTTAGAAGCAGTGACTGAAGTTCCGGATGACTCTCCTCAATCTTATGCGCCACTTCATCTACATCAAAACCAGAATCGAGTCCTCGCCCTCCCCAGACCCAGCAAACAAAGGCACCGATCAACAACGTGAGACACAACCAGAACGACCACCAGTTCACGACGAACAGGAACATCAGAAAGACCGACGCCACACCTAACAGGATCCACGATAGATGGGTCTGCTCTTTCCAACGTTTCAACGTCGCCTCTTTTTCAGAAAGGCGTTCAAGGATTTGAATGATGGCTTTATGCATGGTGCTAGCGTGGTTTAGTTAGGCACCGCCTTCGCTAGGGGCGGCTTTAGGTTGAGCACAACGAGCGGAGTAAAGGATCTCGACGATCAACAGGATAAGCACGAGGTAGAGAAGCCACATCCAGACTTTCTGGCGGGACTCCTGTTCTTGTACGGACAACTTGCCCAGGGGAATGTCTCCCTTCGTGCTATCCTCGGCCCTCTCGTCATCAACCTTGAGGAGCAACTCAAGCTTGTCACTCTCAATCGCAGCCAGCCGACTTTCCTCAGTCGGCACGTTGACCGCAGCCACGAAGGCTCGAGTCGGATAGACAATCTTATAAAGTCCCGGGGCGTCCGTGGCGTCGAAACTCGCGGCCTCTTCATCAACCTTGATCTCTTCCCCATCTGGCAAGGTCACCGTCTTCTCGATCCCCGAGTCCAAAGGAATACTATCCCCAATGAAGTAGGTACGTTTCGAATCACTCCCTGACGGATCCTGGGTAAGGATGGCATAAATAAGCGGGATGAACTTCGTAGAAAGCGCTAGCTGACTATCCTCGCGATCCCAACTAGAGGTCATGACTAGCAGTGACCCTTTCCCCACAGGCACTTCGAACCAAGCAGGCTCGCCACTATCAAAGGACGCAATCACTCTAGCATTCTCTAGCTTGCTGGCATCCAACGTCCGGTGACGCCAGAAATGCACTTTCGTAAAGTCCGCGAAACGCGCTTCCGAAAAGCCTTGAAGATACGGATGCTGTCGATCGATCTCGCCTAGCAAAGCGTAGTCCGCGATCTTGGCCTCCGCAGCAGGAAGCTGATCTAGCTCCAGTAAATCAGCCAAGGCAGGCACCGAGTTAAGCGAACGCACCATGAAGAGGCCTCGCCCACCATCGTTCAAATAATCCCGCATGGCGTCCATGGGCACATTCCCCATGGGATCCGAGACAACAACGAAGTCCAACAGGCTCCAATCTAACTTATCGAGCGGCTCAGCGAACTTCTTCAAGGTCAGCTCCGGCTTGAAGGTAGCCGTCTCAATGAGCGCACGCTTGAAGAAGAAGAGCGGTGCCCCCACACGATCGGGATCTTCGTCGCTATGATAGAGAATGCGTAGCGGCTTGGCCACAGGTGGGCTCTGGAAGTAGCGATTGTCGAAATCAACGTCATCGCCTGCAAGCTGAAGAACAGGCGCCTTCATTCCTGTTGTCGTCTTGGGTGCGGCCAGCACTTCCGTCTCCCCCGGCGGCACGACCACACTGAGAGGCTGGCTGGCTGCAGTGCCTTCAGCATTCTGCCAAGTGATGGTGAAACGAGACTCTTTGGAATCGCGATCGTTGATCAGGCGAAAGCGATCTTCTTGCTTCTGCAGTTCGGCAATACCCGTCGCTCTTGGCAAAAGCTGAAGGCTAGCATTCGTGCGAGCGCCCTCACCCACGCGCTCTTCGGTGACCTTCACTTCAACAGGCCACTCATACTGGCCGAGCGACTCCAGGTTCGCGCCTTCTTGCACATCGCTTACAAGGTACACCTGGCGCCCAGCAGGCGAATCTTCACTCACATCCTCGAGCGCATCCCGAAACGACTCCACAGCCGTGATCATGGCCTGACCCAGATCGGTGCTTTGCCAAGTTGGTTCGATGGACTCCAACTTCGCTAACAACGTTGCCTTGCGCTCAGGTTCGGCAGGCTCGCGCCAAGCATCGAACGAGTGCAGAAGACGGGCAGATTTATCAAAGGTGAAGACCTGCACTTCATCAGAAGGCTTGAGATCATCAATAATCACTCGTGTACGCTTCAGCGCCTGTTCCCAATGACCTTCCTGACGCATGGAAGCACTGGTATCGATGAGGATGACAGCCTGCTGACTCTGCCCTACCAGATCTTTCATCAACTCCTGCCGAAAGAAGGGCCGACCAAAAGCAAAGGCGAGTAATGCCAGGATGGCGCAACGCAATAAGAGCAGGAGGAGATTCTCCAGCTTCGAACGCTGCTGCTGTTGAATCTTCGTGGGCTTGAGGAAGCGCAACGAACTGAAAGGCACCACCTTCTTGAGTTCACGGTTCCGCAAGTGCAGCAGGATGGGCACGCTGAGCGCCGCCAAGCCTAACAAATACAACGGAAAGAGGAAACTCATGAGCCGCGTCGGGTCCGGTTGAGTCTAGAGCGCATGCTAAGAAGACGGTGCAAGGTCTCGTCAAAGGGGACGTCCGTGACGACCTTCACCAGGTCAATGCCCAAGCCACCACACAGTTTCTCGATCGCCGCCTGGTGTGCGCCAAACTTCTTCTCGTAGTGGGCCCGCGCGCGCTCAGGATCTAACAGAAAGCGATCGCCTGTCTCCATGTCTTCAAACACGGCGTTATCTTTGAAAGTCCATCTCGCTTCCGCCGGATCGAGGATTTGAAAGATCACGACATCGTGCCCACATGATCGCAAGTAAGTGATTTGTGAGGACATCGCTTCGGTGTCCTCTAACAAGTCTGAAAGAATCACGATCAGCCCACGCTTCTTCAGCATGGGGACCATGTCACCCAACGACTGCCTCATGTCCGTGCGCGTACTTTTAGGCTCGGTCTCTAGCGCAATGACCATCTGATGCATTTGACCACGTCGTCGGCGCGGTGGCACATAGGTGTTGATCTCATCGGCAAACGTAACAATCCCTACAGAGTCTCCTTGTGAGAAGAGAAATTGAGCGAACGTCGCTGCTAAGGTCGCTGCATAGTCCGCCTTGGTATAGTCCAAGGTGGTGAATTCCATCGAGCGGCTTTGATCGACCACGAGATGACAGATCAGATTCGTTTCGGCCTCATACTTCTTAATGCAGTAACGATCACTACGCGCGTAGAGCTTCCAGTCGATATGCTTGGGGTCGTCCCCTTCCGAGTAAGCACGGTACTCACTGAACTCGACGGAGGACCCGTGGTAGGGACTCCGATGGAGGCCTTGAGTATACCCCTCAAGGATGCGACGTGCCCGCAACTCAAGCGACTTGATGCGCATCAACGCTTTAGCATCGATGAGCTTCGTAGGATCCGCCGAGGCAGGCATGTCAGTTCCTTATTTGACCTCGGCTAACAGTTTCTCGATCACCTTCTCCACCGACACGCCGTCTGCTTCTGCGCGATAGTTCAGCAGAATGCGGTGACGCAAGACCGGCTCAGCCAGCGCTCGAATATCATCGACCGTCACATGAGCACGTCCTCGCAAGAGCGCTCGAGCTTTCCCTCCCAGCACGAGGAACTGCCCAGCACGCAAACCAGCCCCCCAAGAGACCCAGTTATTGATAAACTCAGGCGTTTCCTTGCCATTCGGTCGCGAAAGCGTGGCCAATCGCACGGCGAATCTCGCCACCTCTTCGGCCACAGGCACTTTGCGCACAATGTCATGGAAAGAACGCACTTCGTCTGCGGAGAAGAGCGTCTCTAACTTGTAGTCCTCTTTACCAGTCGTCTTCGTGATCACACTGACCTCGTCATCTTCCGAGAGGTAGTCCACGTACACATTGAACATGAAGCGATCCAATTGAGCTTCTGGTAAGGGATAAGTCCCATCCATCTCGATCGGGTTCTGTGTAGCCAAGACGAAGAAAGGCTCTTCAAGTGTGTAACGCGTTCCCGCCGCCGTCACCTGATGTTCCTGCATCGCTTCTAGCAAAGCGGCTTGAGTCTTTGGAGGCGTCCGGTTGATCTCATCGGCTAACACAATATTACCAAAAATAGGTCCTCTGACAAACTTGAGTGCACGACCACCGCCTTCCGTCTCCTGAAGAATCTCCGTCCCCACAATGTCCGCAGGCATGAGGTCCGGCGTGAACTGAATGCGAGAGAAATCCAAACTGAACACATCGGAGATGGAGCGCACTAACAGAGTTTTAGCCAACCCCGGAGCCCCGGTCAGCAAACAATGCCCACCAGCAAAGAGAGCGATCAGCAACTGATCGATCACTTCTTCCTGACCAACGACCGCCTTACTCAGTTCCTCCCGAATCCTCTTGCTTGCATCCGCCAACTTCTCGACGGCTTGGCGATCTTGTTCATAGGAGGCGGACGCGGTCATATGCCTACAGTCTCGTTACGGGGGCTCACGGCGTCAAGACGTAGAAACCGAGCCAGGTGCCTCTTTAGAAAATCTTCTAGCTGCCGTTAAAAGCGGTCATGGCGTGATCCAGGCCATGTGTTCGGACATCGATCACGGCATCGCATGCCCGCTCAAGCATATCGTTCACCACTGGCCGCTCATCCACGGTGAACTTACCAAGCACATGGCCAACCACACGCTCATGCTCATGTTCGGATTCACGGCGCCCAATGCCCACTTTCAATCGTGGAAAGGCGTCCGTACCCAAGTGCTGAATGATGGACTTGATCCCATTGTGCCCTCCCGCAGAGCCACGGGCTCGGATACGAATCCTGCCTAACGCGAGATCCATGTCATCATAGACGACGAGAATCTCCTCGGAGGGAATACGATAGAAACGACACACCTCGCTGACAGCGATTCCACTGTCATTCATGAACGTCGACGGTTTGAGCAGATAACTGCCCTCCACCTTCAGAAGGTCCGTTTCAAGACGTCGCAAATGCCGAAATTCTGGAGGGCCCACAGGCGCACCATCAGCAGCGGGCAAACGCCCTGCAAGTTTATCGATGACAAGAAAGCCTGCATTGTGCCGGGTATCCTCGTATTTAGGACCCGGGTTCCCGAGGCCAAAGATGGCTCGGATCGGGGTCACGGTCCGAAAGGTTAAGCGTCAGCGTCAGCTGTCGCTGCTGCAGGCGCAGCGGCGGCAGCATCAGCGGCCTCCTCTTCAGGAGTCTGGATAGCTCTCAGCTCCGCGATGATCGCAACAACAACATCATCTGCCAGCACCGCTGACACGCCTTCAGGAAAGGTCACGCCTCCAATATGGAAAGGTTGGCCAAGGCCGACCTCGGTGATGTCACCCTGGAGTAACTCAGGAAGGTCTCCAGGCTTACAACGCACGTCGAGAGTTTGAAGCTGCTGATCGAGAAGGCCACCAGCCTTGATCCCTGCGGCTTCGCCAATGAGCTGGAGAGGCACGGATGCCACAATCTCTTCGTCTTCACTGACACAATGGAAATCGATGTGGTTGATAGCGCTCGTCAGCACGTTATGTTGCACGGCCTGGATAAGAGCAAGCTTGTCCTGCTCCTTGGCACCATCGATATCCAAACGAACCAGGATATTCTCAGAGGCGCTGCTCGCGAGGAGGTCGCGGATTTCAATCCGGTCCATATCGACCGCATAGTTGTCCTGGTTACCACCGTAGACAACGCCTGGGATGCGGCCCTGACGGCGGAGTTTCTTGGCAGCTGCGGTACCGGAACCTTCGCGCTTCTGTGCGTTGAGTGATTTAATATTGGCCATGGGTCGTTCGATTTAAAAGTAGGAGAGAGGAGAAGGGGCGTAAACAAACACAGATATGAGCCCCATCAAGCGAAAGGGCCTTCACAGCCTATTGGCTGTCGCCTAAGGCGTAGCGAGTGAAGCGGCGGATCACAATATTCTCACCGAGCTCAACAATCTTACCCTTGAGCAAGTCGCCGACCGTCTGGTCGGGATCCTTGATGAAGCCCTGCTCTAACAAACAAGTCGTTGAGTAGAACTTGTCCATCTTGCCCACGAGAATCTTCTCGATCACGTTGGCAGGCTTATCCTTCATCTGCTCCGCGTAAATCTCTTTCTCTTTGGCCACAAGGTCAGGGCAGACTTCCTCACGAGAGACGCAGGTCGGCTGAGCCGCTGCGATGTGGAGCGTGACGTCTTTGACGAAAGACCGGAAAGAATCGGTCTTGGCCACAAAGTCCGTTTCGCAGCTCACTTCGATGAGCACACCAGCACGATCGTGGTGGATGTAGGAAGCAATGACACCTTCCTTTGCGGCACGAGAGGCCTTCTTGTCAGCAGACTGGAGTCCTTTTTTACGAAGGATAGTTTCTGCTTTCTCCAAATCACCGTCAGCTTCTTTGAGTGCATCCTTGCACTTCATCATGCCGACGTTGGTCTTTTCACGGAGGGTGGCTACGAGTTTGGCGCTAATTTCAGCCATGGCTTGTGTGTCAGTTAGAGTATTGGAATATGATTCGAAGGCTGGCAAAAGAATGCCAACGACGATAAAAGGATTACTAAAGATCGACGAGATTACCGTTTCCTTAGACGTCTGCGACGACTTCCATCTCGGCGCGCTTGGCCGGAGTGAATTTACCGCCGCCCTGAGTGGCAGCAATCACAGGATCGATCAGCTTCTGCAAGATAATGCGGATCGAGCGAAGAGCATCGTCATTTGCAGCAATAGGATAAGCAATAGGGTCTGGATCAGCATTGCTATCGACCAGAGCGACCACTGGAATGTTCAGACGCTGAGCTTCTTTCACGGCAATGCACTCACGAGCAGAGTCCACGACGACAACCGCGTCTGGTGGCTTCTCCATGTTGCGGATACCTTCGAGGTTGCGAAGGAGCTTGGAGCGCTCACGCCCGAGAGCAGCGAGCTCTTTCTTACTCATGGTCTTCTTCTCAGGAGACTTCTCGAGCTTCTCTAGGTAGTCGAGACGCTGAACACTCTTCCGGATGGTCGACATGTTAGTCAAGGTACCACCGAGCCAGCGATGATTGATGTAGAACTGGTTGCAAGCCTCTGCAGCTTCACGAACGGACTCTTGAGCCTGACGTTTGCAGCCCACGAAGAGGATGCGCTTACCATTTGCAGCAAGCTCTGCCAGATAGGAGGCAGCCACATCGAGCTGCTTCACCGTCTCAAAGAGATTGATGATATAGATGCTGTTCTTCTGCTCGAGCAGAAATGGCTTCATCTTAGGATTCCATTTCCGGCGCTGGTGACCGTAGTGGACACCGGCTTCGACGAGTTCTTCGAGTAGTTCCGTAGACATAGAGGTTGTGCGTGGCGCTGGCAGGTTGAGGGCTTCCTTGAGAAAGGTAGTCAAGAAGAAAGCTAATTTCCCCCTATCCAGCGAGCGGCCAAGTATAGGCAGACCCACTGGCCCCGCAAGTGCCAATCGAGCAGATTTTGAAAGAAGAATAGGGGGGCCCTATGGACGACAGTGAAATTCCATAGGAACCAAGGGGCTAAGTCGCTATCGGATGCCCAGCAACTCGACATCAAACACCAACATGCCAGCAGGCGCTCCGGGAGGTGGCGTCTTGCCGTAGCCGAGCTCTGCAGGAATCCAGAAGCGACGCTTCTCACCTTGCACCATGAGTTGCACACCTTCCGTCCAACCAGCGATGACGCGATCTAATGGGAAGGTGGCTGGCTGGCCCCGCTCTACCGAGCTATCGAAGAGCTTACCGTCCGTGGTCCAGCCAGAATAATGGACCGTCACGGTGTTCGTTGCAGTCGGTTTGGTTGTTCCGGTGCCTTCATTGAGCACTCTAGAAGCCAAACCAGAGGCTGTCTTCTTAGCCGTGTCGGGCACCGCAGCGACGTCTTCTGGTGGCTTGGGAGCCAAGTTCTCAATAAACTCGACGTCGAAGCAAAGCATTCCGCCGGGGCGACCACCGCCAGGATTCTCGCCATAAGCGAGGTCTGCAGGAATCCAGAAACGACGCTTCTCGCCTTCCACCATCAGTTGAAGCCCTTCGGTCCAGCCTTTGATGACCTGATTCAACCCGAAGGTCGATGGGGTTCCACGCTCGACCGAGCTATCGAACATCTTTCCATCCAACGTCCAACCGGAGTAGTGAACCTTCACTTTATCAGTAGGACCGGGTTTCTCGCTACCAGTGCCTTTGGTCAGTACCTTCGAAGCAAGCCCGGAGGCCTCTTTGATAGCATCTTTAGGAGGAGCAGCAACGTCGTCTGGGGCTTTCAAGTCTTGGGCGTTCACGTTTGAAGAGAGGACACTCACGACGGCGCTGATGACGAAGAAGCGAGCAAGTATTGGGAGTTTCATGGTCTTTGATTGATCCTTAAGGATGCGCCTAAAGTGAACGGAGGACGACGGTTGTCAAACTTAGCGATCATTGTAACCCTGAGGATGGGTCTGGTGCCATTCCCACGCCGTTTTCACAATGGCTTCAAGTTCGAGATACTGCGGCTTCCAACCTAACGTTTCGCGAATCTTTCCACTCGAAGCCACGAGTATTGCCGGATCCCCTCCCCGCCGCGGCGTGACCTCCGCAGGAATCGTGTGGCCCGTGATTTCTCGGGCTGTCTCGATGACCTGCTTCACGGAGTAGCCTTGGCCATTTCCTAGATTGTAAACCTGGCTCCCACCATCCAAAGCTTCCAAGGCGAGAATGTGTGCTTGGGCAAGATCAAGGACATGAATATAGTCTCTCACACAAGTGCCATCTGGTGTATCGTAGTCGTCGCCAAACATCTTGATGCTGTCTCGCTGCCCTAGCGCCACCTGCAACACGAGCGGAATCAAGTGCAACTCGGGCGCGTGATCTTCGCCTCGCTCGGGGGCTGCTCCAGCCGCATTGAAATAGCGCAAACACGCATATTTGAGGCTGTGCGTCTTCTCTAGCCAATACAAATAGCGCTCAATGATGGCCTTCGACTCCCCATACGGGCTGCCGGGCACGATCCGCTCCGTCTCCGCAATTGGCATCTTCTCTGGATCATCGAAGAGATTAGCCGTCGAGGAGAGGATGAATTTCAACACGCCATGATCGACCGCGCTCTCGAGCAAATTGAGCGCATTGGTCACATTCTCACCGAGGTACTTAAAGGGACTCTCCATCGATTCTCCCACTAGCGAGTAGGCCGCAAAGTGCATGATCGCCTCCGGCTTATGCCCCGTTAGGATCGCATCGATCTGAGCGCGATTCGCAAGATCGGCTTCGACGAAGACAGCCCCCTTCGGCACCGCCGCTCGATGGCCCTGATAAAGATTATCAAGCACGACCACTTCATGTCCGGCGCGCAGCAATTCAGCGCTCGACACGCTGCCAATGTAACCGGCTCCACCGGTAACGAGAACTTTCATACCTGACGCAGATCGAAGAGGCTACTCGCCACAGTGTCAATCGAATTTCCATAGTTTAGTGGTCTGTCTGTATATCTGGCAGGCTTAGCAGAGCACTTTAGCCCATACTCCCCCCCCTACCATCTGGACCAACAACTCCCAGCGCGTTGACAGCGGAATGAGAATGGGGCAGGAAGATTAACGATGAGCCGCCCTGGGATCTTGCTACTAGTTTTGATCATACTCGCGGCTCTAGCCGGACGAGCGCTAATCGGTGTGCATGATACCAATACCTCGAGTGGGGCGCCGCCAGTGAGCGATAGCGGAACGAACGGCGACGGGGCAGCTTCAGCCCCAGCGAAGCCGCTGACGACGACGGCCGAAAGCGGGCCCGCAGGAGCACTGGAGAGCCTGCTCCTAAACGAAGCGTTTCAGATCTCGAAAGCGCGAGAGCTCACGTTTCCCGAAGCGTTAGACTTCGTGCCCACGAGTACTGCAGGTATTCAGAAAGCGTGGCAGGCTGAACGCAACGCCCAGTTTCCTTCGGACACCTTGGCGCGCTTGGGGCTAACTTGGCAATTGTTAGGAATCCTACCTCATGATGAGGATCTCACCGCGCGTTATCGATTGCGCTCCAGCCTCTCAAGCGACGTGCTACACGATGCTCAGAATGGATCCCTTCTTCATACCGAGACCGTGGACACTAAGAAGTCAGAAACACGAGAGTGGTTAACTCGACATCTGATGCGACTCTTGCTAGACCAAAATTTCCAATGGCGAGAAGCCATCATCCCCACTGAGGTCAACTTGGATCGCATGTTGGCACAACAAGCCTTTGTCACAGGAGACACCACTTGGCAGACGCTAAAATACACCAAGACGGATGTCGTGGCATCTCAGGCATGGAAACGCACGGACACGCTGACTAACAACTGGCCGAAACCGCTCCGAATCATCGAGTTTCTAGGGATGCGCGATGGCGTGCATTTCTGTCAGGCCGTTTCCGCACAGAATGTTGCGCTGGATTCGATCTACCAGCAAATGCCGACAACAACGTCGCACATTCTCCATCCAGATCGATTTCTGGAGACCCCTCGCTGGGAGCCCCAGCGACTGCGTTGGGCGCAGCGGGATGTTCAAAACTCTGAGCCCGCCTGGGACAATGTGATCGGAGAGCTCCTCATTCGCTCTTTGCTGGAGGTGGTCTCGCTTCCGGAAGACGCAGGGCTCATCGCGGCTGGTTGGGAAGGAGACGGTGTCTTACTCTATCAGACGTCAAGCGATGCCCCTCAACTAGTGTGGAAATCCGCATGGCGAGATGCGGCAGCAGCCGATCGCTTCTTCAACTTGGTGCGAGCTCAGGCTCCGAAACTCTTCGGGGTGAGCATACCGACCGAACAGAAGCCGAAGAGCATCACTTACGAAGACATCCTTGGCCTCAAGATTCTGGCTGAAGGCAACACCGTGACCATCATTCGCTCGACTGAGGAGTCATGGAAAGACGCCCTCGAAAGCCTTGCCAGTCGCTCAAGCTTCGAGAAGAACAGGCCTTGATCGCTCGCCCATCGCATGGGACTCTCCTTGAGAGTTTCCAAACAAACTCATAATCACATGGCAGCCAAACAAGTCTTCTATGAGGGGCGCGTGCAAGGCGTCGGCTTTCGTTACGCCACGAAGCGCGAAGCCATGGGGTTCGACGTCTGCGGGTGGATCACAAACCTGCCAGACGGTCGAGTTGAAATGCAAGTGATGGGCAATGATGACGAGGTGGAAGATTTCCTTGTCGCGGTTCGGGAAGGCCAAATGGGCGGCAACATACGAGGCGAAGAGGAGCACTACATAGCCGACCTCGGTGGTGTCAGTGGGTTCAGTATCCGCTAGAGCTATGCCTGCCGCCATTGATCCTCGCCGAATCTTCCTTGGCTACCTGTTCTTTATCCTTGGTGTCACACTAACGTTTTTCCAATACTGGCACCTACTTGCACACGGCCCCATGCTTCCTTGGCTCCGCCAAATTAGCATCATCTTCGTTAACATCTTGGCTGTCTACATCGGCGTTGTTCTTGTCTACCCATGGCACGCTCGCAATCACACTGACTATGCTGGTCCCCGTCATTTCCAACGCATGATGGCAGTGAGCCTCCTGTTCTGTCTTGTCACGATGATTGGACTATCACTGTCTCTCATCATGGGACCTGAAGCCCAGATTCCGACGTCGGGCACCATCGGCACGGATCTCTTCGGCGAGATCAAACCCGTCGCTCCAGCGAGTGGCTTTCCGTGGCCAAGCTACGCCATCGCCGCCCAGTACATGGTCGGCTACGGCGTGATCGGCGTGGGCCCCTGGATCATCCGCTGGCTACTCAATCAAGTGACCGGCAATACGGCAGCGACATCTCCTGAGATCAATGCTCAGGACACTCCGCGACCCAAGTCAGCGAAGAAGAAAGCCTATCCAATCGAGACGCGCTTCGTGGTAGGCCGCGTACGCAAGAAGAAAAGCGCGCCCCGCAGAGATCCTGAAGACACGGCCCAGGGCTAACTGAGCCTAGACTTCCGCAACGCCGTCATCTTCCCAAGGCTCATCGCCGAGGTGCTTGCTCCCCCTGAGATAATTCTGCACATAGTCTCGAACAGAGTCCTGTAACGGCGTGAGAGCTTCCGGATAGCTCGTCTCTTGGAAACGGCTCATGTCAGCCTGAGTGAAGTACTGATACTTCCCACGGAGTTGATCCGGCATGTCGACAAAGTCAATCTGGCTAGGACGACCAAGCGCCGCAAAGATGGCTTGCCCGAGTTCCAACCAGGTCGACGCGTGCCCAGAGCCGATGTTAAAGAGGCCACCAGCAAGTGGCATTTCCGCTAGATGCAGGACCATTTCCACAGCGTCTTTCACGTAGAGGAAATCACGCTTCTGTCCGCCGTGCTGATAGTCCGGATGGTAACTCTTAAACAGCTGCAATCGCCCAGTCTCCATGATCTGGTGGAACCCCTTGTTCACCACACTGCGCATGTCGCCTTTGTGTTGCTCGTTAGGGCCGAACACATTGAAGAACTTCAAGCCCAAGATACCGCGACTGATCCCTTTCTGAACGGCATGGCAATCGAAGAGGTGCTTCGAGTAGCCATACATGTTCAGGGGGCGATAGGCGTAAAGATCTTCCGCTCCATCGCTCATACCCTCGGCACCGTCACCATAGGTGGCTGCAGAGGAGGCATAAACAAAGCGGTACCGCCGAGAACTAGCCCACTGCGCCAGATCACGCGTGTAGGCGAAATTGTTCTGCATGAGATAGTTGCAGTCCGTTTCTGTTGTGGCGGAACACGCTCCCATGTGAAAGATCGCTCCCACTTGACCGAGAGCATCCCCTTTCACTTTGGTTGCTTCAAGAAACTCGTCCGCATCCATGTAGTCTGCATACTGCAAGGGAACGAGATTCTTCCACTTCTCGTCCTCGCCTAATCGATCCACGATAAGGATGTTATCGATTCCTCGGTTATTGAGTGCCCAAACGAGTGCGCTGCCGATCATGCCAGCTCCACCCGTCACGATGTAGCGTCGTTTATTATCGTATGCCATGGTATTGAGTTAGGGATTCGAAGAAGAAGCCACTTGGACGGCAACTGCTGCCACTGAAGGTACCGCCGCTCGTTGCGTTTGCACCTTCTGGAAGAGGATATAGCCGAAGCCTGCGCATGCCAAAAGAAGAACCAAGCCCTCCCATCGCGCAATCGTCCTCCGCGTAAGAAGAAACGGAAAGAGGATGAGCGTTAGACCTGCCATGTAGTAGGGTTCCACTGTCGAAAGCTGCGCCGAATTGTAGACGACTGGCTTGGCCAAAGACACTATGCCGAGAACGGCTAACGTATTAAAAATGTTAGAGCCAATGACGTTCCCGGTGATAATATCTCCCTCCTTGCGAATCGAGGCGACCACCACCGTTGCGAGTTCAGGCACGCTGGAACCGAACGCGATGATGGTGAAGCTGATGATGGCTGCAGAAACATGAAAGACCTCGGCAATGGCTTTGGAGCTATTGACCAGGAGATCCGAGCCATAAGCCAATCCGACCAGGCCGAAGACGATAAACCCAATAGCCTTCCACACCGTCATCTCCTTGGCCGCTTCAGGATCGAGGTCATCGGGAATCTCTGGCGCGGCCCCTCGCTTCTCCCGCATCTGCTTGATTGAGGTAATGGCAGAGAGGACAAGGAAAGCGATCAAACCGCCAAACAAGATCCCGCCCTCAACCCGAGTGAGTTGCTGATCTCTCAAGAACCAGATCAACAAGGCTGTCGCCGCGAGGAGAATCGGCATCTCGCGAACCACAATCTGCCGAGACACCGGAATCGGCCGAATGAGCGCTCCGACGGCAAGGATCAGTGCCAGGTTGAAGACATTGGAACCAATGATCGTTCCCATGACCATGCCGCCGCCGACAATGGGATCAGCCTCAGTGAGATTTGCCCCAAGGCAGACAAAGAGTTCGGGGCTGCTCGTGCCAAACGCGACCACCGTGAGGCCAATGATTAAGGGCGCAATGCCCAGCCTAAGCGCCAGTTTAGAACTGCCACTGACCAGCCATTCTGCGCCGAAGTAGAGCAAAGCCAGTCCTACAATCGCCTGGAGGACGAGGAGCGTCATAAAATCTACTTACGAACGCCGAAGCGAAACCTAGGTACCATCTTGCTCCACCGGAGCCTCGTTTGGACCGACTACTTTGAGCGAGACGGACTGGCCGTCACGCTCGGCCGCAGCAATCAAGAGACTTCTGATCGCAGAAACTGTGAGGCCGTTCTTACCAACGATCTTGCCAACATCGTCTTTCGTCAGCGTCACCAGAAACGTGTGATGAGTGCCATCCTCGGAAAGCTCATGGGCGATCGCGCCTTCTTCAGGCTGCGAGATGAGTTGCCCTATAATATACTCCAAGAACTCGCGGAGGGCCGTCGACGAATCCATGAGTCCGATGCGCTAGAAAGACTTAGCCTTCGCTACCAGCGTCGGCAGCTACTGCTTCTTCTTCCACCACTGGGCCTGCCTTGCGGGCCTTCTTGATCAAACTACGAACAGTGTCAGAAGCCTGGGCACCTTTGGAAATCCAATCATCAGCCTTGGCGAAATCGATCTTGTAGTTCACCGCATCTTTCGACTGTGGATCGTAAGTACCGATCATTTCGATGAACCGACCATCGCGGCGAGCGCGGCTGTCTGCCACGACGATGCGATAGAAAGGACGATTACGGTTTCCTTCTCTTCTGAGTCTGATTGTTACGGCCATGAAATGAGTCTGAGGTGCGCTTCCCTAGGTTGTGCAAGAAATGCTATCGCCAAGGGAGCTGCCAAAGTTGTGCAGCCGGTCCCATTTGCCAAGCACTTTTTTAAATGGATCGCGAGGCATGATCCAGACCATCAAAAACTCAATCGATTTGGACCCGCATCCCCACAGCTGCCTTTTCAAACAAGAGCTGCTGCGCCTCCAACGGAACGCGAATACAACCCATGCTCGTGCGGGTTCCACGCGCAAAGTCACCCATATGAATCCCGACGCCCGCCCAGGTCAGGCGCAGCCAGTACGGCATAGGCGTGCCCACGTAACGGCTTCCTGGCGGCCGCTTAACGCGCCAACTGCGTGGAGCCAGAACCTGATCAGTAATAACACTGACATAGCTGCCATATTTATTGGATCGCTTGTCTTCGAGTTTCTCCTCCACCCGGAAAGTGCCCGAGGGCGTCTCTTTGCCCGGTTTTCCCGTTGAACAATCAGTCTCCAGCACAGGCTGACCGAGTTCATTGAGGAGGGTGAGGCGCTGAGCAGAACGAGAAATCCGTATCGATCCGCTGCCCGGCATCAGCACATCGTAGGCTTCTCGATCGACCTCCCATTTCGGAGCATCTGGCGCAACGACGATCGCCAAGCCAGGCTCAGCCGGCATGCCCGTGATACTGCATGACGTCCCCACATGGAGTAGCAAGGCGGTAAGGACCAGCCAGATGAAACGTGACATGCCGCGAGTCTCCTCAGATTGCGTACCCTCAGCAAGCCAAATGCTAATTAAACTGCATTCACAATACAAAAATCACACTCATTAGAATTTCTGAGAACAATTAGACGCATTGTATAGCGGATCTGTCACTTCCGAGGAACGTCCCCTCCGTGACTGTACGCACCCGAAACCTCTTAGCCTCACTTTGTGTCGCACTTATTTCAGTATCCTCGGTTGCCGGAGACGTGCTCACTCACGAATTCATGTCCCACCCATCGTCAGAGGTAGATTCGGAAGAGTACATCGAACTGAAGAATATTGGTGCCACTTCAGTAGATCTCACTGGATGGGAATTCACGCGAGGGGTGAGCTTCGCCTTCCCAAATGTCACGCTCGCGGCTGGCGGCTACCTGGTAGTGGCAGCGGACACAACCGTCTTTGAATCCACCTACAGCGTCACCGGAGCGCTTGGAAACTGGACAGGCTCACTTAGCAATCGCGGCGAACGACTAACGCTCGTCGATAACTTTGGGGATACGATGCATGACCTAAACCACGCAGATCAAGGTGACTGGGCCAAGCGAATCAAAGATCCAGACACTGACGTCACGCGTGGCGAGGATGGTTGGGTTTGGCAAGCCGAACACGACGGTGCGGGCGCTTCGCTAGAGCTGACGAACACCAGCCTCCCATCCGCCACGGACCAAGGCGTTCTGTGGGGAATCAAGCATAGGAGATCCCACCCCAGGCTCAACGAACTCAACCACCACAAGCGCATTTGCGCCAGTTATCACCAAGGTGAAGCACGCTCCAGCGGTACCCACATCTTCCGATACGGTCACCATTAGTGCACGAGTCGTTGATGTTCCCGGCACGAGCATTTCCGTCGACCTACGCAATCGCGAGCCCACCTCAAATACTATCGCTTTCCAAACAATTAACATGTCCCTGATCAGTGGGAATACCTATGCCGCCACTTTGCCTGCCATGGCTGACGGAACCCTTATCGAATTCTACATCGAAGCCACTGACACCACGCTAACAAGAACCTGGCCGGCAGCTACCGACCAAGGTCAGATCGCCAACGCGCTCTATCAAGTGGACGATGAAGTCCACGACAGCAGCCTCCCCTTCTACCGTCTGCTCATGACGATTCCCGATGAAGCCGACTACGCTAGCTTCAACAAAGATAGCAACGCCCAGGTGAACACAACCCTGATCGCCTACGACTGTCAGGAAACAAAGATACGCTACCAGTGCGGCACACGCATCCGCGGAAAGGGTAGCCGCAGCCGCACACCGCGCCCAATGCGACTCAAGCTCCCTCGAGACCACCCGCTCGACGGTATCACAGACATGAATTTCAACATGTTTCAGAGCCATGTTCAGACACTCGGCCAGAAGCTCTTCCAAGCAGCAGGGTTACCCTTAGTCAAAGCTTGGCAGATTCAAATTCGTCGAAATGTTGCGCATCTGTTAGTCTATTCGAATAACCCAGAGAACTATGGCTATTGGGTCCGCCTCCAAGTCATGAATGGCAACTACCCTAGCGAAGCCTTTCCCGAAGATAGTGGCGGAAATCTCTACAAAGGCGGACGGTTAAGGCACCGGGACGGACTGGACTATCAAACTCAGAGGTGGGATAAGCGGTCGAACGATTCCATGGAGATTACTCCGATCTCCATGGAATCATGGACGTGCTTGTGAACCAAGTGGGCGCTGCCGATTACCTAGCCCAGGTCGAGTCCGTCATCGATCTCGAACAATGGCTACGCTGGTTCGGCATCATGAGTCTCCTCGCAAACAGTGAGACTAATTTGAGCACAGGCGGTTCTGATGACTACGCGGCTTATGTGGGAGTGACAGATTCTCGAATGCGTCTCTTGCCTCACGACCTTGATTCTATCATCAACAGAAGTAATCATCCTCCTGCTAGCTTCACACTCTTCGACATGATCGAGGAGGACGCCACTAGCACCCCGTTAATTGATCTCTTTGCTGCGCCCACGGTCGAGACACGCTACTACCAAACGCTAAGAGACCTGCTAGAGACGACTTTTGCCAAGGCCACCTTCGACGATCTGCTGAAGCAAGTTCTCGGCGATTGGGTCCCAACATCGGATCTTGATGACATGATTGCCTGGATGGACACGCGCCGCGCCTTCGCCACGACTGAAGTCGAGACAGCCCTCGGAGTGCCCCTAAAGACACCCGTGGCAACCTCAGCATCTCACTGGGAAACAACGCTCACCGGAGATCTCGTCATCAACGAGATCCTCGCGGCCACAGACACCGTGACGATTGATGGTGTGCTCACTGACTACATCGAACTCGCCAATCGCAGAGCCACCCCCATTGATCTTGCCGGTCTTCGCCTAACCGATAACCTCACAAAGCCTGGTGCCTACACTATTCCAGACGGCACGGTCATCCCAGCAGGCGGCTTTCTCATCTTCCTCGCCACAAATGAAGCTGGCGACGGGCTACGCACGGGATTCAAGTTGGATTCCGAAGGAGAAACGGTAAGCCTGCTAGCTGCCGATGGCTCCACGCTCATCGATCAGATCGCGTTTGGATGCAAGATCGCCGATCTGGCCATAGGGCGGGACGCTCTAGACCACTGGACGCTCAACACGCCCACGCCTTCATCCGCCAATGCCAGCGCCACGTTGGGCAATGTGAATGAGCTACGGATCAACGAATGGCTCACCACCACCGATACCCTGTATCGCGAAGACCATGTCGAACTTTACAATCCTGGAATAACACCGGTAGCGCTCAGTGGCGTGTCACTCCAACGCAACGCTTGGACCGGGGCAGATGCACTTGTGTTTCCACCACTCAGCTTTCTCGGAGGACGCTCGTTCAAGGCCTTCGCTCACAAGCTCGATGGCAACTACGGCTGGCTTAGTCTTATCGGAGACAACGGTGTGGAGATCGATGAAGTGCATTGGCAATGCCAGCAGCCCGACATTTCTTCAGGCCGTACCCCCGACGGCGCAATCGGTCAGGCGGCGTTCACGCTTCCCACCATCGGCCGTTCCAATGCCGTTCCAATGCCGTTCCTCTAACCGATTTCCTCGCACTTCAGAACGGACTGCGAGTCGTTAGCGTCTATTTCGATCCTGCAGAAGGAACGGCCTATGAGTACGTGGAGATCAATAATGTCGGCCTCGAGGCACTCGATCTCTCAAAGGTTCGATTCGCCACAGGCATCGACTTTCGATTCCCGAAGCGAACGCTAGCATCAGAAGAAAGCGTCATTCTCACAGAAGACCGTGATCAATACGAAACCTTCCATGGGCAAAGTACGCCAGTCATCGGCCAATATGCCGGCAAGCTCAGCAACGACGGCGAGACACTTCGCCTAGAAGTCGGACCGCACGGCTTTGCTATCCAGGAGTTTCGATATGAAGCCACGTGGTATCCGAGGGCCGATGGCGGAGGAGACCGCCTGCAAGTGGTCGACGAAGGTACCGCCAGAGATGCCTGGAATACAGCAGCTCAATGGAGTGCCTAGACTGTCTCTGTCACCGATCCCTACGCCCTCTGGATCCAATCGAATCTCGGCACCCTTGACGCAACCATAGCTGGCCGACTCGCTGATCCAGACGGCGATGGGCTTACCAAGCTCCTAGAATGGGCAACCGGTCTCAACCCCATAAGCTACGAAGAATCTGGCCTGCTTGAGTTCGTCACGTCAGACGCTACTCATGCCACGTTCCGCTTCACCAAGAATACCAACGCCTTAGGCCTCACTTACCGCTTGCAAGAATCCGATCACCTCACCACCTGGTTAGATTCCACCACCACTGAGAATATTTCGACAGGCCCTGTGGAAAATCTGGACCAACGCGAAATCACGATCGAGCAGGCAAATGGTAATAGACTCTTCTACCGGATCGAAGTTGAGGCGACTCCTTAAAAGGATACGCCAAACGACCCAGAATACACCAAACGTTCCGAAGTTGGCACGCAAGATGCTTTCTGGTGATGAGTCAGAGTCTCATGAACAGTGCGGTCCGACAGAAAGCCAATTTCTCGGGAGTTAAGGGGTTTTCTCCCAGGTTACCTGCCGGACCGCACATCTTCTCACTATCAACTCGGAGGCAATTAGTAAGCGCCAGTTCCGCACGCACGCCTTCTTTTAAGCTGAGAGACTAACGCTCTAGGACACGTTTCAGGTAACGCCCGGTGTAGCTATTCTTGCACTTCACAATCTCTTCAGGAGGTCCCGCCGCGAGGATGCTGCCACCGCCTTCGCCGCCCTCAGGGCCAAGATCGATCACCCAATCTGCGCACTTGATCATGTCCAGGTTGTGCTCAATGACCACCAACGTGTTGCCAGCGTCTCGCAGTGAATAGAGAACGCGCAAGAGGGTATCCACATCGCTGAAGTGTAGGCCCGTCGTCGGTTCATCTAACAGATACAATGTCCGCCCCGTCGCTTTCTTTGCCAGTTCCGCCGCGAGCTTCACGCGCTGCGCTTCGCCACCGGAAAGACTCGTTCCTGGTTGCCCCAATTTGACATAGCCCAGGCCCACTTTCTCCAGCGTCTCCAACCGATCATGCACCGCAGGCACGTTTCGAAAGAAACGCGTCCCCTGCGACACGGACAACTCTAGCACCTCTGCGATCGTCTTCCCTTTAAACGTCACCTCCAGGGTCTCGCGATTGTAGCGCTTGCCATTGCAAGTTTCACAGGTCACGTAGACGTCATTGAGGAAATGCATGTCAATGCGAATGAGACCGTCACCCTGACAATGCTCGCACCGCCCACCTGAGCGATTGAAGCTAAAGCGCCCGGCGCTATAACCACGAATCTTCGATGCCGGCAGCCCGGCAAAGAGATCGCGAATAGCATTGAACGCGCCCACATACGTTGCCGGATTCGATCTCGGACTACGCCCAATGGGCGCTTGGTCTACCACGATGGCTTTATCGATCTGATCCAGCCCTGACAATTGCTCATGTTTACCGGGCTTATCCTTCGAGTGATAGAAATGTCGAAAGAGTGCGCGTCGCAGAATCTTATCGACCAAGGTCGACTTCCCGGAACCAGACACACCTGTCACACACGTGAGGCACCCAATGGGAAACTGGGCTTCCATATCCTTCAAGTTGTGCTCTGCGCCGCCGTACACGGTCACCCAACCACGAGGCGAACACCGTTCCTTCGGGAGCTTAATTTTGTAGCGCCCAGTGAGGAATTTCCCCGTGATCGAGTTCTCATCCTTCTTGATCTCGTCGACCGTCCCTTGTGCGATGATCTTCCCGCCTAACGACCCGGCGCCAGGCCCGATATCGATGACGTGATCCGCCTCTTCAATCGTCTCCTCATCGTGTTCCACCACGATCACACTATTTCCTAGTCGCTTCAACTCCTGCAGAGTTTCTAACAAACGGGCGTTATCCCGTTGATGAAGCCCAATGCTCGGTTCATCCAACACATAAAGCACTCCGGTGAGACCTGCACCAATCTGCGTGGCGAGGCGAATACGTTGAGACTCGCCTCCTGACAGAGTCCGACTCTCGCGATCCAATGTAAGATAGCCAAGCCCCACTTGATTTAGGAAATGCAGACGCTTAGTGATCTCGGCACGCACTTCACCGATAAACTTAGCCTGCTGTGCCGTGATCTGAAGCACCTCCACCCATGCCAGGGCGTCTTGAATCGAGAGATGGGTAAACGCTGCAATATTATATTTCCGTCCACCAGTATCAGCCAGCGTCACGCCCAGGATCTCAGGTATCAAACGCTGCCCCTGACAATCTGGACAAGTCTGATCACTCGTGAACGCAGACAGCGCCTGTCGCATCCGCTGACTCTCTGTCTCCTCTAACAAACGAGCAGCCTCCGGAGCCAACCCTTCAAATTCATAAGCGCTCGACCCCTCTAGCAAGGCCGTCTGAAAAGGCTCTGCAAGATCCTCAAAGGGCTTCATCAAGTCCGCCTTCATCGCCTTGGCCAAGCCCTGAATCCGCTTCTCATGCAACTCCCGGACTTTCTTCTGGCCCACCCACCAATTCTTGAAGGCACCGTCGAGCACGCCCTTCTCTGGCTTCGTCACGATGAGATCTGGATCCACCACCGCCAAGGTTCCAAGCCCCTGACACGTTTCGCACGCGCCGAGATGACTATTGAACGAGAAATGCCGTGGTGTCAGCGTCTCCAAGGTGAAGCCTGTTTCAGGGTTCGCAAAGGCAGTCGTTTCCTCACGCAAATCCCAAGTGTCCGCTCCTGTCCCAATCAGGAAAGAGATGCGCGGGCGACTCCATTTCAGCGCTGTTTCTATAGAATCCGTGAGACGACTGGCACTATCATCACGGAGGACAAGGCGATCCACGACCGCCTCGACCGTTTCAGGCATCTCAGGAAACTTTCGTTTGGTAAACTCACCTTCCAGATCATGAATCTCGCCATCAATGCGCACGCGCACAAAGCCCTCTCGCCGCAGCCGATTCGTCACCTCACTAAGCTTCGTCACGTCATCAAGCTCAATCGGACCGAGCACCATGAGACGCGTTCCAGACGGCAATTCTAACAACTCTTCTACGAGACTCTGTACCGATTTCTGATGAATGGCTTCACCGGTTTCAGGATCGTGCGGCTGACCCAAGGCCGCGTAGAGAATCCGCAGATAATCATAGATCTCCGTCACGGTGGCTATGGTAGACCGCGGCGTGGATGAGGCTGTCCGTTGCTCAATCGCAATGGCTGGAGAAAGCCCTTCAATGAAGTCCACATCAGGCTTTTCTAACTTTTCCAGAAACTGCCTAGCATAAGCCGATAGACTCTCGACATAGCGCCGCTGACCCTCCGCATAAAGGGTATGAAAGGCCAGCGAGGACTTTCCGGAGCCACTCACTCCTGTGATGACCACGAGCTGATTGCGAGGGATCTCGAGTGAGATGTTCTGCAAGTTATGCTGGCGCGCGCCCGTGACCTTGATGATGTCTGCGCTCATGTGTCCTGCACATGCCAGAAATTAGACCGTTGCTTAATCTCGACGACCTGTTTGAGCGTACGCCAGATATCAGCCCGGCCAATCTTGCTACCACCTTTCTCTTCCCAGTTCACCGGAACCTGCACCAGAGGAAAGCCGTGGTAATCCAGCCTAGCAAGGATCTCAATGTCCAAGGCCCATTCTTTCTCAATCAACAGGGGGCCACATTGCTCCCAGAAGCGTTTTGAGAGGATCTTAAAGCCACAGGCCGGGTCATACACTTGGGAATCAAGAATAAAGCGCACCAACCTATAGTAAACGAGGCCCATGAGTCGGCGAGCGAGGTCACGCTTAATCTCGGTCGTTGAGGTGCGTTTCCGAATCGCAAACGCACAGGCGTCGGCATCAAGATTCGGTGCTGTGATGAAATCTACGAGCACGCGATGGATCTCCTCCGGACACACGGCACCGTCGGCATCGGCAAAGGCATAGTGGGTCGTGGAGCAAGGCCCGGCGTTCCACGCCCGAAGAATGGTGCCACCTTTCCCTTCATGGCTCAACTCCAGAACAGGCTGGAGCAGCGATGAATACGTCTCCCGCTCTTTCTCCACAATCGCTTTGAGTTTCGCCACTTCCTCGGGACCTGAACCGTCGTCGGCAACGAAGATCGAGACCTGAAAGGGCAATTTCTCGAGACTCGGGCAAAGCTCTTTGAGAAACGGAGGCAGACGTCGACTCTCCTGATAGCAGGGAATGACGAGAAGAATGTGAGTTGGTCCCATTGTCGG